>NZ_JAYKKJ010000001.1:0-515801 GCF_035969385.1 Marivivens marinus
AGAAAGCATCGTTCCGATGGACCAGAGGCCCACGATGCACTAACAATCAAACCGGACCACCCGATGGGGGCACGCCACCGATTTGTACAGGTTGACCACTTCTTTCATGGCTCTTGTAGCCTGCGCGACGTTGGCGTCGGCGCAGGACTGGCGGCCGACCTATAACCTATTCGGTGAGGTCGGATTGATCGACATGCCAACAGCGGACATGGCCCCGGACGCGGAAGTCGCGGCGAGCATCGGCGGCTTTTCATCCCAGCAGCGGACAACGTTTACCTTTCAGGTCACGCCGCGTTTGTCGGGAAGCTTTCGCTACTCCCACATTGATGATTTCTGGCTTCCGACGCTTGATGAAATCTACGATCGCAGCTTCGATTTACGCTATCAGATCGTCGAAGAGGGAGACGTCTTCCCCGCCGTCGCTATCGGGTTGCGCGATTTCATCGGGACGGGTCTCTATACCTCCGAATACATCGTTGCGACCAAGGGCGTCGGCGACAACCTGCGCGTTACTGGCGGGCTGGGCTGGGGTCGGCTTGGCACGCGGGGCGGGTTCGGCAACCCATTCGGACTTGATGTGCGCCCCCCGAACGATTTCGGGGTTGGGGGAACCGTCGCCACCGATGTTCTATTCCGCGGCGACGCGGCGTTCTTTGGCGGCCTGGAATGGCAGGTGAACGCGGACTGGGGCGTCAAGCTGGAATACTCCTCTGACGCATATGTCGACGAGGTCTCCGTCGCGGCAATCGACCAGGCGTCGCCGTTGAATTTCGGCGTGACCTATACGCCGCGCCCAGGCTATCAACTGTCGGCGTCCTATCTTTATGGGTCCGAGATTTCTGTTGGGGCAACCATCGTACTTGACCCGACAACCGGCGCCGCGCCGAGCGGGCTTGAAACCGCCCCGATCCCGGTATCTGTCCGGCCGGACGGGGCACGGGCGGCGCAAAGCTGGGACAGGTCCATCCTTCCCGATACCGCCATTCGCGATGCCTTGACGACTGTCCTCGCGCAGGAAGGTGTCGAGGTTCTCGGGCTGGAATTATCCGACCGTCGTTTGCGCCTGCGGTATGAGAATACGCGCTACCGGGCCGAAGCGCAGGCCGCTGGCCGCGTTGCCCGCATCCTGACCCATGTCGCCCCATGGTCGATCGAAACCTTCGTGCTTGAACCGGTTCAGGCGGGTATTCCGCTGGCGTCGATCACCCTGAGCCGAAGTGATATCGAAAGACTGGAAAACGAACCGGGGGCCGCGCGCGCTATCTTTGATCGGGCTGTCGTGGCGGCCGCAGGGGATGCGGCGGGGCTGGATCCGACGGCGAATGTTCGGCCCAGTTTTACGTGGGGCCTCGCACCCTATGTAGAGCTGACCATCTTCGATGGTGATCAGCCCGTTCGTGGCGACCTTGGGCTAGAACTGTCTGCACGTTACGAAATCCGGCCGAACCTTGTGCTGGAGGGGGCGATCCGCAAGCGCCTGATCGGCAACCGGGACGAAATTGGATCAATCTCGCCCTCGACCTTGCCGCCGGTACGGCGCAATGCGCCCTATTATGCAGCCGAAGGTGATCCGGGCATCGAATACCTGACGCTGGCCTGGTACGGGCATCCGGGTGCAAATCTTTATTCCCGGGTGACCGCCGGATACCTTGAACGCATGTTTGGTGGTGTGTCGACGGAACTTCTGTGGAAGCCGGTCAATAGCCCGCTCGCCCTGGGTGCCGAGTTGAACTACGTCGCACAGCGTGACTACGATATGATGCTTGGGTTCCAGGATTATGACGTCGTGACGGGGCATCTTTCGGCCTATTACGCCTTTGACAACGGATTCCATGCGCAAGTCGATGTCGGCCGCTATCTGGCCGGAGACTGGGGCGCGACATTCTCGCTCGACCGGGAACTTGAAAACGGTTGGCGGGTCGGGGCCTATGTTACGCTAACCGATGTATCCTACGAAGATTTTGGCGAAGGATCGTTTGACAAGGGCATCCGGGTGACGGTGCCGTTTGATTGGGCGTTCGGACAACCCAGCCGCCGCGAGATCGAAACCAACCTCAGTTCACTGACACGGGACGGTGGGGCGCGGCTGAACGTCGACGGACGGTTGTATGATGTGGTCCGGGATGGCCACATCTTTGAGTACGAAGACAGTTGGGGGCGGTTTTGGCGCTAGGTAGGATCGGAGCCAGCCTTCTGGCAATGGCACTTCTTCTGGGGTGCGGACCGATGGTATCGGATTCGCCGATGTCCGCCGTGGCCGGGCGCATTCTGAAGACGGGCGAGGCGACGACTGCGCCTAGTAATGGGACGACGCCCGATGGACCGTCTGTTGTCGTGCAGGTCGTCGCAACCGGTGCAACCGGCCGCTTTTACCGTGTGGCCGAGAACGCAGGCAAAGACACATTTATGCATCCTGACGGTCTGGCTATTGTTCTTCGTGGCGGCGGTCTGGTCGGGACCCGAGGCTTTGGAAACGACATGATGGGCGGGGCCGTACCTCCGCTGAACCAGATCCTTCGCGACGGTGCCCGCCACCAAAGGGTGATCGAGGTGCTAGACGGACAGGATCAGATCACGACCTGGGTGTTCGATTGCGAAACCACCCGGAAAGGCGATGAGGTTTTGTCCGCCCTGCGCCAGGAATTCCAAACGACGATTTTCGAGGAAACCTGCACCAACGACGCCTTCACATTCTCAAACCGCTATTGGCGCGGCCGGGGCGGGCGGGTTCTGCAATCGCTTGAACTGGCATCGCCCGCATTGGGCTATGTCGCCATCGTGCGCATCTAGCAACAGGCCGCCAATTCAGACAGTTTTAGAATATCTGGAGTTGTATCGAATGGAACGCGGCGCTACGATCGCGCCAACATTTACGTTTTAGTTGGAGCGTTCGCATGAAAACCAAGATCGCAATCGCCGCTGTTGCCCTGTCGCTGTCCGGCGTGGCCGCCCAGGCTGGTAACCTGAGCCCCGTTGTCATCGAAACCCCGCCGACCGTTCTGGTCCAGGACGATGACCGTGGTAGCTTTGGTCTGCTTTTGCCGCTTGCTCTGATTGGCGGCGTGATCGCGCTGGCCTCGGCAAGCTCTGCCTCGGGTTCCTGATCCGACGCACAGCATGAAATTCGGGCGGGCCAGCGATGGCTCGCCCTTTTTGCGTTCTGGGGGCAAAGACGGGTGGAGGCAGCGTGCTGATCGTCCTGACTGGGGCATCCGGCTTCGTGGCACGAATGTTGGTGCCGCGCCTCTTGGCGCGGGGACATGACCTGCGGCTGGTGACTGATCGTCCAGAGGTGATCATTGGGGCCTGGCCAACCTTGCCAAGGTTCGGAACCGATGATCTGGCGACGGCCTTTTCCGGTGCGGATTGTGTTGTCCACCTTGCGGCGCGCAACAACAATCGGTCCGGGACGCTTGCAGAGTTCCGCGCGGACAATGTCGAGGCTGCGGTAAGGGCCCGATTGGCGGCGCGGGCGGCAGGCGTGCAGCGGTTCATCTTTGCGTCTTCCATCAATGCGGCGCGGGCCAAGGGTGGCGCCCCCTACGATCAAACCAAACACGAGGCGGAACAGGCGCTGCTGGCGGCAGACGACCCGACGCTGAGCATCTACCGTCTAGGCACGGTTCACGCTGCGGGTATGGCGGCCGGCAGGCTGGGCCGGGCGCAGCGCCTGCCGGTCCCCTTGCGGCCAATTGCGCTGTCAGTTCTGATGTCGCTTCGTCCGACCACTTCGATCGGCCGCCTGTGCGATGCAATCGAAACCGGTGGACCGGGGTTCCGCGTGCTGACTGACCGGCAAGATGACTCGGTGACATATGCCTTTGCGCATCGGGCCTTTGATCTGCTCTTTTCCGCGATTGTCATCTTTGGGTTCTGGTGGCTGCTTCTTGGTATCTGGGTGGGCGTCAAACTCGGGTCGCCGGGACCGGGCGTCTTGGCGCAGGACCGGGTTGGCCGGAATGGCAGGATCTTCAGGTGTTACAAGTTTCGGACCATGGCCGAAGGGACTAAGGTGGCCGGAACGCACGAGGTACCAGAAAGCGCCGTGACGCCCATCGGCCGGATCCTGCGGCGGGCAAAGCTGGATGAACTGCCGCAGGTCCTGAACCTGATCCGTGGCGATATGGCGTTCGTCGGGCCGCGACCCTGCCTGCCGGTTCAGACCGACCTGATCGCGGCACGGCAGGCGCGCGGTGTCCTGAAGGTTCGGCCGGGAATCACCGGCTGGGCCCAAGTCAACGGCATCGACATGCGCGACCCGGAGCGGCTCGCTCGGGTTGATGAAGACTGGTTGAACGAACGTTCCCTGCCACTGGATGCGAAGATCATCCTTGCCACTTTCCTTGGGCGGCGCGTGCTGCGGGGCGTCAGGATCGGCGGGCCATCATTGCAAGACGAATAAGTGCCCTTTCGACAAGCGCGTGCTGCGGCGTGCGGGATGATGACCGAAGCTGAAGGTCCGTGTCCGTCAACAGCATCAGCGCCTGTTCCAGCCGGTCACGCCCCCAATTGCTTGCCTGCCGCACAATGGCATCGCGGCGCGGCCCAAAGATCGGCGGGCGCATTCGTCCGATCCCGGCAGAGGGCCCGCCCGGGTCCGAGGCGACAAGGTGCAGGGTCCGGAAATGGCGGGTCGCGCCGATGCAAAGACCCACAGGGTTGACGCCCTGTGCGTAGATCCGTTTCAGGACCGGCCCGATCTCCTGCACCCGGGCCTCGGCCACGACGGACAGAACATCATCCAGATCGGCCTCGGTCGATTGGGGCGCGCAGGCGGTGATATCGTCGATGGTCAGGTCGGTCGCGTCGCCCCGCTTGTAGAGCCCCAGCTTTTCGATGGTCTGGCGGAAATCGCCGGGGTCCAGAGTGCGGGACAGGGCAAGGATGGCGTCCATTGCCTCACGCCCGACCTGTGTCAGCCCGGCATGGGACAGCGCCGCCTCAACCTCGTCGCGGCTTGGCGGCTCGTCGTAAATGCCGACCGAATAGGTATTCGGGTGCGCCTCGAACAGCTTTCGTAGGGCCGACTTCGCGGTCAGTTGGCCGGCGGTCACGATCACCTGCGCGTCGCCATCTTTCCAATCCTGAAGTGCGGCCTCGATCGTTTTGGCCAGCCCGTCAGTCGCATCTTCGACAAAGGCGACCCGGGGACCGGGAAAGAACCCCTGCGCCTTGACCGCGTCCAGCAACATGGCCGGATCCTTGCGCAGGTCGGACGCCGGGATACGGGCAAGCCGCATTTCGGCCTCGCCCTCGGGCCCGACAAGGGCGGCGATCACTTCTTGCCTCCGCTGCGCCACGCGCATCGCATCCTGTCCAAAAATCAGCAACCCGGTCTTGGCCGGGTCCGGTTTCCGGAAATAGGCGGCGGCGTCTCGGGGCGGCAGTTTCATTGCGGCGCGGCGGCGATCAGGCGGGTCACGACCAGGTCGCCGAGGGCGATCATCAATCGGTCCTGCGCGTCTTCCTCGGCCGCGGCGGTGGCAACCGTGCTGCCGGTTGTAGAATAGGCGGTAAAGGTGCTGACGGTGCCATGGGTGACAACCTGGCCTGCGTCATTGATCAGGCGGTAAGAGGCCGCGCCTTCCAACCGTTGCCGCGTGGTGTTGTTGTCAGAGGCGACAGCAACCGCGCGGCGCGTCACATCAACGGTGATCGAAAGCCGGAAGCGTGCGGTCGCGGCGATACCAAGCCGGTCCTCCAAATGTTGCCGGATCCGGTAGCCTTCGACAGTGTCTTCGGTCTCGACCACGGTCGCATTGCGCAGCGCGGCGGCCTGTCCACCTGTGCCATAGACGGGGGCAAAGCCGCAGCCCGCCAGTGCCGCGCACCCCCCGAAAAGGATTGCGCGGCGGGTCAGCGGGCTGGTCTGGGGTCTAGATGACAAGGTTCACGATCCGGCCGGGGACAACGATGACTTTCTTCGGGCTGGCCCCTGCCAGCGCCTTTGCCACAGCATCATCGGCAAGGACGGCCTTTTCAACCTCTTCCTTGCCCATGTCCTTGGGCAGGACGATTTCCGCCTTCCGTTTGCCGTTGATCTGGATCGGCAGGGTCACGGTGTCTTCGACCAACATGGCTGCATCGGCCACCGGCCAGGCCGCAACCGAGATCAGACCTTCGCCGCCCAGCATCTGCCAAAGTTCCTCGGACAGGTGCGGCGTCATCGGGGACATCAGTTGCGCCAGAACCTTCGCGGCCTCCTTGCGGGCGGTGCCGCCGGCCTTGGTTTTTTGCAGGGTGTTGGTGAAGGCATAGAGCTTGGCAATGGCTGCGTTGAAGCCAAAGCTTTCGACGCCCTTGGTCACGTCGTCGATGCATTTGTGCATGGCGCGGCGCAGGTCGAGGTCTTCGGCCCCGTCCCCGTCTTCCATCTCGCAGATGTCGGACACGATGCGATGCACGCGGGCAAGGTGCTTGCTTGCCGCTTCTGCGCCCGAGGCGGTCCACTCCACGTCCCGTTCCGGCGGGCTGTCGGACAACACGAACCAGCGGGCGGTGTCTGCCCCGTATTGCTGCACGATGTTGACCGGGTCGACGACGTTCTTCTTGGACTTGGACATCTTGGCAGAGGGGATTAGTTCGACCAAGTCGTGTTCGGCAAGCTTGCCCTCCATATGCGCTTGCGCAAGTCGTTCCGCCGCACCAGTCAGGTCGCCAAGGCCATCTTTCAAAGCCGCATATTTCTTTCCGTCTTTCCCACTGAACTCCACAACATCTTCGGGGAAGTGATAGACGGCGCGGCCATCGGCGTCGCGGGTCTGATAGATCGCGTGGGTCACCATGCCTTGGGTGAACAGGGCATTGAACGGCTCGCGGCTCTTCTCGGGCAGGTGGCCGGTCAGGTTCATCGCGCGGGCGAAAAACCGGGAATACAGAAGGTGCAGAATCGCGTGTTCGATGCCGCCGATATACTGGTCGACGTTCATCCAGTACTCGGCCTCCTCCATCACCGTGGGCGTGTCGGCGCGCGGCGCGGTGAAGCGGGCATAGTACCAGGACGAATCCACGAAGGTATCCATCGTGTCTGTCTCGCGCCGGGCGGGGGCACCGCAGGACGGGCAGGCGCAGTCGCGCCAGGTCGGGTGGCGATCCAGCGGGTTTCCGGGAATAGAGAAATCAATCGGCTTGCCGCCTTCGTCATAGGGCAGCTCGACCGGCAGGTTTTCCTTCTTCTCGGGGACGACCCCGCAGGCGTCGCAATGCACAACAGGGATCGGACACCCCCAATAGCGTTGCCGCGACAGGCCCCAATCGCGCAGGCGGAACTTGGTCACGCCCTTGCCCCAGCCTGCGGCTTCGGCAAAGTCGATGGTGGCGTTGATCGCTTCCTCGCCGGTGGCCACGTCAAGCCCGGCGAAATGGTTGACCCATTTCACCTTGTCGGTTTTCGGCGGCACGAAGGCCTCTGCCTCCACCGGTTTCGGGTCGTCGAGCGCAAAGAAGGTATCGACAACCGGAAGATCGTATTTCCGGCAGAAATCAAGGTCGCGTTGGTCATGGGCCGGGCAGGCAAAAATCGCGCCGGTGCCGTAGTCCATCAGGATGAAGTTGGCGATCCAGACCGGCAGCTCCCACTCCGGGTTCAGCGGGTGGCGCACGGTGATGCCGGTGTCAAAGCCCAGCTTCTCGGCCTTTTCCAGCGCCTCTTCGGTGGTGCCACCCTTGGCGCATTGGGCGCGGAACTCGGCCACGGCCGGGTTGGTCGCGGCCAGGTCCTTGGCCAGCAGGTGATCGGGCGAAATACCGACAAAAGACGCGCCCATCAGCGTGTCGGGGCGCGTGGTATAAACCTCGATCGGGGTGCCGCCATCGGTGCGTTCAAAGGCAAACTGCAACCCGCGTGACTTGCCGATCCAGTTGGCCTGCATCAGCTTCACCTTGGCGGGCCAGTCATCCAGCCCGTCGATAGCGTCCAGCAAATCTTCGGAGAAGTCCGAGATCTTGAAAAACCATTGGGTCAGTTCGCGCCGTTCAACCTCGGCCCCGGACCGCCAGCCCTTGCCGTCGATCACCTGTTCGTTGGCCAGAACGGTCATATCGACCGGGTCCCAGTTGACCACGGCGTTCTTGCGGTAGACCAATCCTTTTTCCAGCATATCAAGGAACAGCGCCTGTTGCTGGCCGTAATATTCCGCGTCGCAGGTCGCCAGTTCGCGGGACCAGTCCAGCGACCAGCCCAGCGGCTTCATCTGCGATTTCATCACGTCGATGTTGGCGTAGGTCCAGTCCTTCGGATGCCCGCCCGAAGCCATCGCCGCGTTTTCCGCCGGCATCCCGAAGGCATCCCAGCCCATCGGGTGCAGAACGTTGAACCCCTGCGCCTTCTTGTAGCGCGCGACCACGTCGCCCATCGTGTAGTTGCGGACGTGTCCAATGTGGATGCGCCCCGAAGGATAGGGGAACATCTCGAGCACGTAGTATTTCGGCTTGTCGGCGGTCCGGGTGGCGCGGAAGATTCCGGCTTCGTCCCAGGACTTTTGCCATTTGGATTCGATCTCGGCGGGGGAATAGCGTGACATGGGTCGGTCTGGGTCCATATGGGGGACAGGAAAACGCCGGGCGCTGTGGCCCGGCGTTCGTTTACTTGGTTTTGCGGGCGGTTTCTATAGGCGGCCGTCAGCAATCCGTAGCTGACGGGCACGGGCCAGGATTGCATCCTCGACCGCCAGTTGGGTTTCGGTGGCGACAGGGCCGGACCGGGTTTGCAACGCCACGTTCAGGGCGCGGGCGTCCAGTGCCGGGTCGCTGATATGAACCGTCGCGCGATAAGCGCGGCCGCCCCCCGGCGGCGTGCCGTAGCCGAACACGATCACGCCGGTGAAGGGATCGACGCTTTCGATGGGCAGGAAGCTGAGAACATCCAGCGACGCCGCCCAGAGATAGCGGTTCACGGCGACACTTTCGGTGCCACGAACGCGGGCCGCCTGCCGGGTCGCGCTGTCATTGGCGCGGGCGCCGCCGCCGGAAATACCAAGGCTGCCAATGCTGCCAAGCGGGTTGCTGCCAATACTGCCACTGCCGCTGCCACCACAGGCGGCCAATGCAGCAACCATCGCCACAGCGACACCCGCGCGAACACTTCCTAGACCAAACCGCAAGGCAGCCCCCTTTGTAACTCTACCAAGGTCTAGCCAACACAGCACTTCGCGGCAAGTCCATAGCGCGGACTTGCAACAATCAAGGGGGAAGTGTTCAAGGGCTTAGGGGCACAGGACGGAGCGTGCAATGCATCTGAACCGCGTGAAAACACTCAAGACAGGAGAAGCCTTGATCGAAAAGGGCCGTCTTGCGGACGCAGAGAGGCTGTATCAGGAGGCGATCCGGAACAGGCCCAAAGATGTAAAGCTGCTTGCTGCGCTGGCCCGATTGTTGATGCGGCATATGGGTAGAGAGGCGCACGCGGAACAGGTTATCCAACATGCGCTGAAGGTGGATAAGGCCGATCCAGAGATTCTGCGTGAAGCAGCCGAACTGAACTTTCGCAAGAATAACCTAGAGGATGCGAGGAGCTACGCCCAGGCATCGTTGGTGAGGGGTGGTGGGGACCCTGACACCCTCTACGTTGCGGCGACGATCTTCGAAAAACTGGATGACTTCGACACTGCGGTCAAATGTCTGAACAAGGCCCTCGGGAAGCGGGCGGATCACCTGCCATCGCGGATTCTGTATGCCAAGTCGATCCGGTCCTTGGGGAGGCTGGACGAAGCGGCCGAAATCTGTCGGGATATTCTCCGAACACACCCTGACAGCTTGGCGGCGATGGCGGTCTATGTCGAAGCGGTGCGGTTGAAGGCGGACGATCCGCATATCACCACCTTGAAAGAAACGGTCATACCGGCATTGCGTGAACAATCACAATCCGCGCAGCTTCAGCTTGCGCTAGGGTTGCTTGCCAAGGCTCGGCTGGATGCTGGAGAACACGAGACGGCGTTCCTGCTATTCAAGGAAGCAAAGGGGGTCGTCCCGTCCTCACATGACCGAAGCCGGCACGGCACATTTGTCAAGGAAATCAAGGAGCGCGTTACGATCGCTGACTTCTTTGGGCGGACGGCCCATCCAGAAACAAGGCCGGTGCTGATCGTTGGCATGCCACGGGTCGGAAGCACCCTTCTCGAACAGATCATTGCAGGGCATCCGGAAACGGCTGCAGTTGGCGAAAGCGGCGCATTGCGGTCAATTGCGCGGTTTCTGGGCGCGCCCAAGGAAGACGGGGCGTCCCTCGCGAAGGTCATCAAATCTGTCTCGGACGAAAAGCTGGACAGAGCAAGACAGATCTACCTTGATCTTACGGCCGACAAGCGACCAGGCGCACTGCGTGTCGTCGACAAGAACCTGCACAACTTCCATTTTCTGGGGCTGTTCGCGCGCATGTTTCCAAAGGCACGGATCATTCATGCACGCCGTGACCCGATGGACAACTGTGTTGCCTGCTATCTGCAACGCCTTTCGTCGTGGCACAGCTACACGGACGATCTTGCTTCATTGGGGCAGTATTATCGGGAACACATCGACCTGATGGCGCATTGGAAAACGATTCTTCCCAACCCGATAATGGACGTCCACTACGAAGACATGGTCGATAATTCCGAGGATACGGCGCGGAAAGTCATCGGTTTTCTGGGGCTCGAATGGAATGATGCCTGCCTGCGATTCCGAGAGACCGAAAACCGGGCCAAGACCTTTTCTGCCTGGCAGGTTCGCCAGCCGATCTATCAGTCGTCAGTCAGGCGCTGGAAAAGGTACGAGCAGTTTCTGGAGCCATTGAAGAAAGAGCTGGAAGCACTCTATCCGAACGGCATTGGCGACTAGCAGTCACCCTGCCCACTTTGAAAGCCCGGCAGCGCGCACGGTGCTTAGGGGCGTTCGTACTCCGTCACATTCGCCAAAAAGAAAGAGCGGGCCGAAGCCCGCTCTCCTTAGGTCGATCTTCGGGTTCGATTAGAACTCGAAGGAAACCTCAACGGTCATGCCGTTCTGGTATTCCTGAGCGCCGATTTCGTCGTCAGCCGAACCGGAGTCCAGGTTGCCGTCGTCAGCGTAGGAGATCAGCAGCGAAGCGCCGCCGCCCAGATCGTAGGTGCCGCCGACGTAGATGTCGTCGCCAGCGTCAGCCAGACCGGCGTAAACCATGATGCCGTTGCCGACGTCATAGGAGCCTTCCAGCGACCAGTCTTCGGTGGAGTCGAAAGCGACGTCGACGGTGATCGGGCCGTCGGCGTAGCCAACGGTGATTTCCCAAGCGTCGTCAGCAACTTCGTTCATGGCGTAGGTCATGCCCAGGGTGACCGGGCCAACCGGGTAGGACACGCCGAGACCGATCGAGCTTTCGCCGTTCGAGTTGTCGGCATAGGCCAGCGACAGGTCAGCGCCGCCCAGGGTGGTGCCAACGGAGATGCCGAAGATTTCGTCGCCGGAGTCACCGTCAGCGTCCTGGTAGGCCAGGCCGAAGGAAGCGCCGCCGAGCGAGCCAACAACAGCGAACTGCATGGCGTCCATGTCGCCCTCTTCGTACACGTTGTACGAAACGGAGGCGGTGATGTCGCCGAAGGTGTATTCGCCACGCAGGACAGCGTCGCCAACACGGTCTTCGTCGAACGAGTCGGCTTCCATGCCGGAAACGCCGGACCAGTGCATGTCAGCGGACATGTCGGTGTCGCCGAAGTACAGGCCAGCATTGTCCGAGGTCAGAGCCAGGACGTAGCCGCCGGTTGCGGTGTGGTTGTCATCGCCTTCGATGATGCCCCAGCCGTGGTTGTCGATGTCCCAGTCGAAGGTCGCCGACACGGTCAGGCCGTTGTCGAGAGTCTGCGACATGGTCACGGCAACGTTGCCCGACCAGTAGAAGCCGGAGTGATCACCGGTGGTGTCGTCGTTGTTGTAGCCGAAGGTGGCGTCGCCACCGAAGGTCACTTCAGCAGCAGCGGCACCGGCAAGGCCGATAACCGAAGCAGAAGCGAGAAGGATGCTTTTCATGGTTTTTCCCTCGTGTTTGCATTCCCGAGAATGCCAGTTGAACCAGCATTGATGGTGTGTTTGCTCCTATCCCCCCGCACACTCAAGCAAATTGCCCCGACAATCGCCCGTCTTGCGGGGATATGATGCAACTGCGCCACACACGATGCAGCCCGATTTGGATCGTGACAGGGCCGATCGTGGCCTATAATGCAGGAACCGTTGAATAAAACCCGCCCGGAACGGAGCCCGCCCTTGTCCCTGTCAGAGATCAAAGCCCGCATCGAAACCGCTACTTTGGCTGCTGGCCGCACGCCGGGATCGGTGACATTGATCGCCGTTTCCAAGGTCCAACCGAACGAGCGAGTCGCCGCCGTGTTGGACGAAGGACATCGGGTGTTCGGCGAAAACAAGGTGCAGGAGGCGGCCGGGAAATGGCCCGATTTTCGCAAGATCTACGACGGGATCGAGCTGCATCTGATTGGCCCTCTGCAAACGAACAAGGCCCGTCAGGCGATGGACCTGGCGCAGGCGATCCACTCGGTCGATCGTCCGAAACTGGCGCATACGCTGGCGCGGCTGGCGCAGGAAATGGGCCACTGCCCCGACCTGTTCATCCAGGTCAACACCGGCGAAGAGCCGCAAAAGGCCGGGGCGCTGCCCGCGGAAGTGGATGGTTTCGTCGCAGAGTGCCGCGCGCTTGATCTGCCGGTCGTGGGGTTGATGTGCATCCCGCCGGTGGATGAGGAACCGTCGATGCATTTCGCGCTCTTGGCCAAAATGGCCGAACGCAATGGCCTTGCGGGCCTGTCCATGGGCATGTCTGGCGATTTCGAGAAGGCAATCAGTTTCGGCGCGACCCATGTTCGGGTCGGCTCTGCCATCTTCGGCGAACGCGATTATTCCTGATTACAGCACGATCAGCCGGGTACCGGGTGCGACCTGACCGGCGATTGCGTGCAGGTGATCACGCCGCAGCCCGATGCACCCCGCCGTCGGATACCCCGGCCTGCGCCATTGGTGAACAAATATCGCCGATCCCCGACCGGGCTCGGCCCGTGGCCAGTTCCAATCGGTGATCAGGATAAGGTCATACATCGGGTCGGCCCGCCGCAGCGTCTCGTGACTGCGGGAGTAGGGGGCCCGGACCTGCAGGTTGTAGTCGGGCGCTTCGGAGTCGTCTGACCACAGGTCACCGAGCCGGATCGGAATGGCCCAGTCGGCAGGGGGCGCGATCCGATCCGGTCGATAGAGCAGCCCCACGATACGGTGCGATCCGCGTGGCGTCCCGCCGTCCCCTTCAACCTTGGTGTCGGTCACGCCGCCCCGGCCACGGGTGCAGGGGTAGATCCGCCCGCCAAAGCGCAAGCCGGTCGGGGTCACGACAAGATCATCTGGGGACATCGGGGTGCCTTTGGTCGGAAGGGTGCCCTACTGTCCCCGCAAGGCCAGATCGGATCAAGAGGCCGGTTTGCTGGCGCGCGCGGCGCGGCCCCGTGGCACCTTATTGATCCCATAGGCCTTGCGCGCGGTCACAAGGCGCAGGTCTTCGGGGTCCATCCCCATCGACAGGATCGTGTCCCGGTCATAGCGGGCGCGGGCGGTATCCGGGTCGTGGGCGGTGCCAAACAGCCGGTCGATCCACTCCATCCCAAGGCTGACGTGGAACGTCGCCTCGTGGTCCTGAAAATGGTGGGCAAGATGTTTGCGGGTCACCCGTTGGCCGAACCACCCCTTCCGCACGTTCAGATGCGCCAGCGTATGGCAGTATTCATAAAAGGCAAACCCGCTGACCGATCCGACGAACAGCGCGACATAGGCGAAAAGCGCCGCCTCGCCGATCCCGAGGAACGGCCAGAGCAGAACAGTGTGAATGGTAAAGGAGATCAGCCCGAACCGCAGCGGATACCAATGGTCGCCCCCGGTGAAGAATTCCGCGTCGCCGGGAAATTCGTGATGGGCGATATGGCTGCGATAAAGTTGGTTGAACACCCCTTGATCGGTCGGCGGTTCCCGATGCAGCAGAAAGCGGTGCATCGCATATTCGACAAAGAACTGCATAACGATCCCATAGACGATCGCCAGGAAAAGCCATGGGGTGAACCATAGGAAGATGGTGATCACGCCCAAGAGCCAGAAAGGAAGCAGGCGTTGAAGGGTGCCCATGTGGATCAGAACACGCAGGGTCGGGATCATTGGGGTTCTCCGGGTTTGCGCCAGAAGGATTCCGGTCGCATGCCTCCGAATCAACCGTCACGTGGCGTCAACCGACCGGTGATCGCGACCGAACATGTGTAACGGGGACTTCACCGAAACGGACAGGTGGCAACTTTGGGCACAATCGCGCCATTCGAAGTGTGGCCGATCGCCAGCCCGGGGGGCGGTATGGCGATGGACCGGCACCTACGGCGCGCTTCGAACCGGGGCTAGAAATGACCGCTAGGTCCGCAACCCGGCCTCACGCAATTCACGCGCAATTCGGCCATACCAGAGGAAGGATGAGGTTCTTTTGCCGGGAGGCAAAAACTAGGTCAGCCGCCCGCCCGCACCGTGTCGATCATCAACTGCACGTTTTCAGGGTCCGCATCCGGGGTGATCCCGTGGCCGAGGTTGAAGATGTGCGGCCCTTTCGACAGGGCATCGACGATCCGCCGGGTTTCCCGAACCAGATCATCGCCGCCCGTCACCATATGAGAGGATTTCAGGTTGCCCTGAACGCATCCGCCGGTCTGCACGTTCGCCGCCGCCCAATCCGCGGTCACCCCGTCATCCAGCGCGATGCAGTCCGCGCCGATGGCCTGATGCAACCCCGCATAGCGTTCACCCGCGCCGCGCGGGAAGGCAATGACCGGGATACCGGGGTGGCGTTCCTTGATCGCGGCGGTGATCTTGCGGGCTGGTTCCACAGCAAAATCGTGGAAATCTGCGCCCTGCAGGCTGCCCGCCCAGCTGTCGAAGATCTTGACCACTTCGGCCCCGGCCTCGATCTGGGCAGACAGGTAATCGACGGTCGCGTCGGTCAACAGATCAATAATGCCCTGAAAGGTCGCCCTATCCGAATCTTTGAGCGCGTGGGCCGGACCCTGATCCGGCGTGCCGCGCCCGGCGATCATATAGGTCGCCACGGTCCAGGGCGCCCCGGCAAAACCGATCAGCGTGGTTTCCTTGGGCAGTTCCCGCGACAGGATGCGCACGGTTTCATAGACCGGCGACAGGGTGTCGTGGATCGCCTCTTTGGGCTTCAGCGCGGCCAGTTCGGCACCGGTGGTCACGGTGGACAGACGCGGCCCTTCGCCGGTCACGAACCACAGATCAGCGCCCAGAGCCTGCGGCAGCAGGAGGATATCGGCAAACAGGATCGCCGCGTCGAACCCGTAGCGGCGGATTGGTTGAAGCGTCACTTCGGCCGCAAGTTCCGGATTGTAGCACAGAGACAGGAAATCCCCCGCCTGCGCGCGGGTGGCCCGGTATTCCGGCAGGTAGCGACCCGCCTGCCGCATCATCCAGATCGGCGGGGTGGGCAGCGTTTCACCCGCAAGGGCGCGAAGGATGGTTTTCTGGGTCATTGGAGCCTCGTGCAACTTGGCATGGGTGGTCCCAAGTGCCGCAGGTGTTGTCAAGCCATTGTAGGGGGCAATGGGCGCGGCTAGAAAGCGCATATGACATTGGAATTGCCCTCTCCCGCCTCGCCCTTCCGGATCGGAACCCGTGGTTCCCCGCTGGCCCTTGCCCAGGCGCATGAAACCCGCGACCGGCTGTCGACGGCGTTTTCATTGCCGACCGAGGCGTTCGAAGTCGTGGTGATCAAGGTGCGCGGCGATGACCGGTCGCTGATCGCGAGCGACACGCCACTGAAGGCCATCGGCAACAAGGGGCTGTTCACCCGAGAGATCGAGGATGCGCTTCTGGACGGGTCGATCGACATTGCCGTGCATTCGATGAAGGACATGCCGGTGGATCAGCCCAACGGGCTGCTGCTGAACTGCTACCTGCCGCGCGAAGACGTGCGCGACGCTTTCGTTTCGCCCACCGTGGCCGGGCTTGCCGATCTGCCCCAAGGCGCGACCGTCGGCACCTCGTCGCTGCGGCGGCGGGCACAGCTTCTGGCGCGGCGGCCCGATTTGAACGTGGTGGAGTTTCGGGGCAATGTGCAGACCCGGCTGAAAAAGCTGGACGATGGTGTGGCAACCGCGACCTTCCTCGCGATGGCCGGGCTGAACCGGTTGGGGATGGCGGATGTGCCCGCAACCCCGATCAGCGAGGACGACATGCTGCCCGCTGTGGCGCAGGGGGCAATTGGCATCGAACGGCGCAGCGCCGATAGCCGCGCCGCCGAGATGCTGGAGGCGATCCACGACACCCCAACCGGCCTGCGCCTGTCTGCTGAACGGGCGTTTCTTGCCCGGCTCGACGGGTCGTGCCAGACCCCCATCGGCGGGCTGGCAACGCTGGACAGCGGAACGTTGCGCCTACGGGGCGAAATCCTGCGTGTGGACGGATCCGAGGTGCTGTCTGACGACCAAGACTGTGCTGTCGAGGATGCCGTTGCATTGGCCGAGGACATGGCCCGAAAGCTGCTGGCCCTTGCCGGGCCCGACTTCTTTTAGTTCGGGCGGAACCGGTCCAGCCGGATGATCGCCATCATGGCTAGGATTGAAATCGTCGCCGCGATCCACGGCACGATCGCATATCCATAGACCCATGTTCCGAAGGCAAAGATCGCCGCCCCCGTGCCTTCGGCCACCGCACGCTGCAGGGCAATCAGGGACGATCCGGCCCCGGCCCGCGTGCCCAGCAGATCCTGCAAATACCCGACCGCCAGTGCATAGATCATGGCGCCCCCGGCCCCGGCGGGCAGGATCAGCAGCCAGACCAGCGGCGACCCGGCCAGCAGAGGCAGGCCGACCAGATAGATCGCATAAAGGATCACCCCAACGGTAATGATATGCAGGCGCCGCCAGCGGGCGCGCAGGCTTCCGATCATCATCATCACGGTGAATTCGATGGCGACAAAGGCCCCGAAGAACAGGGCCACATCGCCCGCCCCCTGCCCATCCGCACGGGCAAAAATCAGGCCCAGCACGATGCCCGACGCAGAGGCGCCGACATGGATCAGCCCGATCAGCGCGACCCGGATGATAACCGCCGGGTCGGCGATCTCGGCCAGTGATCCCCGCAGGGTCAGGCCCGATTTCCGGTCTTCCCAAGGGGCGTTCGAGTCGTCGGGCCAGCCCCGATAGATCACCGCCACCATGATCAGGGCCAGCACGCTGCCCGCGCCATAGACCGCCAGAAGGGAAGCCCCCGCCCCGACCAGCCACCCCCAGATCGGCAGAACGAAGATAAAAGGCACAGCGAAGAAGGCGCGGACATTGGCCACTGCCGCGTCCCTGTCAGCGGCAGGAAGGTTTCCGGCGGCAAGCCGGGCCACCGCGAACAACTGTCCAAAAAGCGTCACCATCAGCGGCATCAGGAACCCGTGGACCGCCAGAAACATCGGGGCAGAAGGGGCCAGCCACATCAGGATGTTGCCAAGCGCCAGACCGCCCGCCACCGCAAGCCCCGCCTTGCGCCGCCACGGGCGCTGGTCGGTGACGACCCCGATCCAAAGCGAGGCGACCGTCCCCACGAATAGCCCAAGAATCAGGATCACGGCGAATTGGCCATCCGCCACGCCCAGCCGCTCGATGGCGATCAGCGACTGATAGGTGCCAATCGGCGCGGCCATCGCCCCGGACAGGACCGTGGCCCAGAACACCATGCGCAGAACCGGGTTCGCGAAATACTGGCGCAGATGGTGGGTCATTCCGGCAGGACCTTGCCGGGGTTCAGGATGCCCTTGGGATCAAGCGCCGCTTTGATCGTCCGCATCACGTCAAGCGCGACAGGATCCTTGCGGCGGCGCATCGACGACAGTTTGGACAAGCCGATCCCGTGTTCGGCCGAAAAGGACCCGCCAAGCATTTCAACCACGTCTTCGACGGCCTCCATAAGCCGATCCTGAAGTCCTTTGTCGTCGTCTTCGGGATACATGGAATAATGGATGTTCCCATCGCCCAGATGGGCAACCGCCAAATCGGCGCAGCCGGGTTTGATCGCTTCGATCCTGGGGCGGACCATATCGAAGAACGTGGCGACCTTATCCAGCGGCAGGGCGATATCGGTGTCGACAAAGGGCATCCAGCCATGGGCGATCTCTGCGGCGGCCTCGCGGCGGGCCCACATGTCGCGACGCTGCGCCTCGTTCTGGGCAATGACGGCATCCAGCAGGGTCCCGTCTTCCAGCATCTCGGCAAGAACCGTTTCCAGATGGGCCACGACCGGAATCTGCCCGTCGTCACCTGCGGTCGCATCACGGGGCGCGGTCGCGCCGACCTCGATCAGGATGTTGACATCATGGCGTTGTTCAAATGGGGGTTTTGCCCCTTCGATTACCTCCAGATGGCGGTCGATGTAGCCGCGCGGCATGTATTCAAACGCCTCGACTGCACCGCCGGTCTCATCCTGAACCCGGTTGAGCAGGCCCAGGGCATCGGCAAGGGAGGGCAGTGCGACCATGGCGGTGGCATAGGCGCGGGGCTTGGGCCGCAACTTCAGCACGGCGGCGGTGATCACGCCCAGCGTCCCTTCGGACCCGATCATCAGATGGCGCAGGTTGAAACCGCTGTTGTCCTTGTGCAGCTCGCTCATCAGGTTCATCACCCGACCGTCGGCCAGAACCACCTCGAGCCCCAGACACAGGTCGCGGGTATTGCCGTAGCGCAGAACATTGGACCCGCCCGCATTGGTGCCCAGAACCCCGCCGATCATCGCCGACCCGCGCGCGCCGAAGGTCAGGGGAAAGATCAACCCCTCGGCCTCTGCCGCGTCATGCAGCGACGACAGGATCACGCCCGCTTCGACGATGGCGACCCGACCGTCGGGCCGGACTTCGCGGATCTTGTTCATACGATCTACGGACAGGACCAGCGCGCCGTTGGCCTTCAGCCCGCCGACAAGGCCGGTTCGGCCCGCGGCGGGGACCACCGGGGTCCCCGTGTCATTTGCGATCCTCAGGATGTCGGAAACCTCGGCCGTGTTCGCTGGACGCAGCACCGCGATAGGGTCGCTTGGGTAGGCCAAGGTCCAATCCGAAAGCCACGGCCCACGGTCATCGCCCGTCAGGACATTGGCCGGTCCGATCACGTTGCCAAGCTGTTCAAGAAGGTCCATCGCCGCCACCCAAACGCAGTTTGGTCAAGTGCTACCCCCAGCAGGCGGCGGGGAAAAGCGGCATCGATCGAATGGGCGCAGAAAGCGGTCAGGCAGGTGCGGTTTTTCTCTTGACCTCCCCGGCGGTGCGGCTTACTTGCACCGCGTCTGGCGGAGTAGCTCAGTTGGTTAGAGCAGCGGAATCATAATCCGCGTGTCGGGGGTTCAAGTCCCTCCTCCGCTACCATCCCTTCCCTGAATATGACGACAGTGCTGGCCCAAGGTAGACGGCCTTGGATTGCCTTCCCGATCCTGAACGGGCCGCCGTCTGCGAACCTACTTCTGTTGCCAATCCAGAAAGGCCGAGGGTTCCAGCGGCTCAAGCCGGGCGGACAGGCGGTTTCGATAAAGCGCCTTGCGCCGGGCCATGCGGCGCCGGACCTCCTTGCCGATCGCCTCATCCAGGAATTCGGCGACGGTCATACCATCTTCGGCGGCGGTGTCCCGCAGGGCGGCCTCTACATCGGGGGCGAGGAATGTGGTGATTCGAATTGCTTTCATGGGGAAAGGATCGCCTTGGCAGGCTTTCATCTTGGTTAACGCGCCCGATTGTGTCCCGTCTCACAGACAATGGCGCGAAAACGCGGTTCTTGGGGATGTTCCATATTCCAGAGGAAAGGCACTGCCATGCCGGTAACCGTTGTCAGATCGCCAAACGCAATGCGCCTGACCGTCTCCATCGGTCCGGAGGCGCAGCGTGTCACCTTCAACCTTGATATGAGCCTTCAACGGCACGCATGGCGCAATCTGGACCAGGCCCAGGCCAAACCGATGAACAGCATTCTGGGGAATGCCGTAACCGACGGCGCAATCGAACAGGACCTCATGGCCCTTGGCGGGTTGCTGGAAAAGAAGCTGACCGGACGGGCGATGTTCGGCGACTATTCGTTGGGAAGCGGGCGGACCTATCGGGTCGACAACAGCTCACCCGCCAATCAGGAAACACCCAACCATTGCTATCCCATCGCGGGAACCGGGCTTTGGGCCGGCGTGTCGCAGGCTGTCTTTGCAGCCGCGGTGGCTTTTCGGCGGCTGGAACTGGCGTTGGATGGCAAATCCGGTACCCCCGAGGCGGTCTGGAACAGCATCAAGAACGACCCGACTGCCAGAACGTCGGAGATCTACAGCGCGTTCACCGGTGCCCGCACCCATGTCACGGCACTCGACAAGAAAGACCGGCAAAAGATTGTCGAAGCGGCGGGATCCTCGAAACTGGCGATCGCCATTTCCGGTTTCCTGAAGGCTTAAAGCCCGGCCTCGGCCTCGATCTCCTTGCGGGATTTGCGGGCGCGTTCGGTCGCCGACTTCAGCTGTCCGCAGGCCGCCATGATGTCCTCTCCGCGCGGGGTGCGGATCGGGCTGGCGTACCCGGCCTTGTAGATGATGTCGGCAAAGGCTTCGATCCGGTCCCACGGCGACCGCTGATAAGGCGCGCCGGGCCATTCGTTGAAGGGGATCAGGTTGATTTTAGCCGGGATACCCTTGATCAGCTTGACCAACCGCCGCGCGTCGTCATCGCTGTCGTTGATCCCGTCCAACATCACGTATTCAAAGGTGATCCGTTCGGAATTCGACGCCTTGGGGTATTCGCGCAGGGCGTTCAGCAATTCTTCGATTTTCCAGCGCTTGTTGATCGGGACGAGGATGTTGCGCACCTCGTCCGTCGTGGCATGGAAGGATACCGCCAGCTGGCAGCCGATTTCCTGCGCGGTCTTGGCGATTTCCGGCACGACGCCGGACGTGGACAGGGTGATACGGCGGCGCGACAGGGCGATCCCTTCGCCATCCATCGCGATCTTCATCGCATCGCGCACGTTGTCGAAGTTATAAAGCGGTTCACCCATGCCCATCAGCACGATGTTCGACAGAAGGCGCGGGCCGTTGTCGCCGGTGCCGACACCGGGCTCGGGCCATTCGCCAAGATCGTCGCGGGCCAGCATGACCTGCCCGATAATCTCTCCGGCGGTCAGGTTGCGCACCAGTTTCTGGGTGCCGGTGTGGCAGAACGAACAGGTCAGCGTGCAGCCGACCTGAGACGAGATGCACAGCGTGCCGCGATCTTCTTCGGGGATATAGACCACCTCGACCTCGTGCCCGCCCGCGATGCGCACCAGATACTTGCGGGTGCCATCCGCGCTGACTTGACGGGTGACCAGTTCGGGCAGGTCGATCACGAAATTCTCGGCCAGTTTGGCGCGGTAGTCCTTGGCAAGGTTGGTCATCGTGGCGAAATCACGCACGCCCCAATGATAGATCCACTGCCAGATCTGGTTGACCCGCATCTTGGCCTGCTTTTCAGGCGTGCCGATCTCGATCAGCGCCTCGCGCAGCTTGTCGCGGGTCAGTCCGACGATGTTGACCGGCCCCTCCGGCAGTTTGCGCGGAATGGTGACAAGGTCCTGCGTGATGGGGGCGCTGGCGGTCATGGGTCAAATGTCCTTAGTCTGGGCAGATGGGCCACATATAGGAAAAGGCGGCGAAAGCCAAAGGATTCCGCCGCCCGCAGTGTCATGCCGGCCTTGCGCCCGGCGATCAGCTGTTGCAGCGACGCCCGGCTTCTTCCACGGCAGCAGTAAAGCCGAGGAGCGAAAATTTGTCGGTCGTGACCGTACCCCGGCTGGAGCGCGCGACAAAGGTCGCATCGGCGCCGCGCTTCATGGCGTCAACGATCCGCTGGTCATCTTCGGGCGAGGCGGGCCAGGCCCATTCGCCTTCGGTGAACAGCTGGTACTGGGTGCCCCCGATATCGACTGAAACGGTCGACCCGCCCGCGAAGGGGTATCCACCGGTAAAGGCAAGCTGTCCGTCGACGCTTTCGCCCGGGCGATAGAAGACCATCAAAAGGATCTCGCCCCGCCGCACGGCGACGACATTGCCATCCCGCGTGTTGACGGTTTCCTTCGGGGCCGAGACCGCCCAGCATTCGCGGGGATCGGCCTCTTCAAATACGCTCCAGTCCGTATTGGCCGCGACCCGGTTGTCGGATTCCTGCGCCAACGCGGCCCCACCGCTGACCAATGCAGCGGACACGCAAATCATGCGCGAAATTCGTGAAAACATGCCTACAGCCTCCAAGCTGTCCTTGCCTCTTGCTCCTGCGCCTGCGGTGCATTCTTGTGGCACCATTTCCTGTGGCGAGCAGCCTTTCAACTCGATAGCACTAGCAATAGCAAGAAATTGCCGGTTTGTGAAAGCCCCAAAGGGGCGGGTGCCCCTTGGATTGCGCGGGAAATCGCGTGTTTGGGTAGACGTCGAGTGGATGGAAGGGTTGATGTCTGGTTCCGAAATACTGGCCGAGGTTTGGCGCGGCGACATCGTTGAATGTGTTCACCGGGGACATGCGGCGATCTGTAATGCGACCGGCGAATTGATGGAAAGCTGGGGAGATCCTGACGCGGTCGCTTATCCCCGTTCGTCGTCGAAGATGATACAGGCATTGCCCCTTGTCGAAAGTGGCGCGGCGGACAGGTTTGGCCTGACGTCGGACCGTCTGGCGCTCAGTTGCGCCTCGCATATCGGGGCCGCCTACCATACGGATCGGGTCCGCGCTTGGATCGCGGAACTGGGCCTGACCGACGCCGCCTTCCGGTGCGGCCCGCAGATGCCCTCGGATCCTGAGGCCAGCACCGCCCTGATCAAGACCGACCAGAGCCCCTGCCAGTATCACAACAACTGTTCGGGTAAGCATTCCGGGTTCCTGACCCTCGCAAAACATCTGGGCGCGGGGCCGGAGTATGTCGACATCGACCACCCGGTTCAGGCCGCCGTCCGATCCGCTTTTGAAGAGGTGACCGGGATGGAAAGCCCCCGTTGGGCCGTGGACGGTTGTTCCGCCCCGAATTTCGCCACTTCGGTCCGTGCAATGGCCGCGGGCATGGCGAAATTCGCGGCGGCGGGTGCGGCGGCAGGGCACCGCGACGCGGCCATGGTCCGGCTGCGCGAGGCGATGATGACCCATCCGGAACTGGTTTCCGGCAACGACAAGGCCTGCACCGATCTGATGCGCGCCTGCAAGGGACAGGCGGCGATCAAGGGCGGGGCCGAAGGCTACTACGTCGCCATTCTGCCGGGGCTGAAACTTGGCGTTGCGCTGAAGGTCGAGGACGGCGCGAAGCGCGGCAGCGAACTGGCGATCACAGCGATCCTTGCTCGGTTGGGCGTGCTGGACCCCAACCATCCGGCGGCCCGCAAATATCTGAACGCGCCGATCCGCAACTGGCGAGGGATCGAAACCGGGACGATCCGGCCGGGGCCGGGGCTGCGCTAGCGGCCCCAGCCGCCGCCGCCGGGCGTTTCCATCACGAAGGCCGCGCCGGCGGGCAGGTCGATCTCGTCGTTCCCGGCCATGTCCTTGCGGCTTCCGTCCGGCATTTCGGCCCAGTTTACACCGACCGCCCCCTGCGCCCCACCCGCGCCGCCGAACGGCGGAACAATCCGGTGCGAGGTCAGCGTCGTGACCGTCACCGGCGTCAGGAAGCGCATCCGCCGTGACACGCCGTTGCCCCCCGGCCATGTCCCCGCCCCGCCAGAATTGGGACGTATGCCAAAAGCCTCCAGCCGGACCGGGAACCGCTTTTCAAGGATTTCCGGATCGGTCATGCGGGTGTTGGTCATATGGCTTTGAACCGCGTCACAGCCCGGAAAGCCCGGGCCAGCCCCGGTTCCCCCGGCGATGGTTTCGTAGTTCTGGAAATCGTCGTTGCCCCAGATGAAATTGTTCATCGTCCCCTGACTGCCTGCGATCACACCCAGCGCACCGTATAGCGCGTTGCAGGCTGCCTGGCTCACCTCGGTATTCCCCGCAATAACCGCCGCAGGATAACGCGGATTCAGCATCGACCCTTCCGGCACGATGATATCCAGTGGCTTCAGGCAACCTTCGTTCAGGGGGATTTCGGCCCCCACCAAGGTCCGGAAGACATAAAGGACGACAGCCCGGCACACAGCGAAGGGGGCGTTGTAGTTGCCGCTGTGCTGGGCGCTGGTGCCGGTGAAATCGACCACCGCCGCCCGGCGCGCGCGGTCCACGGTCACTCGAACCTCGATCTGCTGGCCGATGTCCATCGGATAGGTGAACTGCCCATCGGACAGCCGGTCGATGACCCGGCGCACGCTTTCTTCGGCGTTGTCCTGAACATGCCCCATATAGGCGCTGACCACATCCGCCCCATAGGCGGCACAAACCTTCAAAAGCTCGCGCTTGCCGGTTTCGTTCGCCGCCACCTGCGCCTTGAGGTCGGCCATGTTCTGATCGGGATTGCGGCAGGGGTAGCGGCCAGAGGACAGCACCGCCCGCGCTTCCTCCTCCAACAACCGGCCGCCCCGCACAAGCTGCACGTTGTCGATCAGCACGCCTTCCTCGTCGATGTGGCTGCTGTCGGGCGGGGCGCTGCCGGGGGTGCGTCCGCCAAAATCGGCATGGTGCCCGCGCGACCCCATCCAGAAAGTCGCGCGCCCATCAACGAACACAGGTGTCACCACCGTGACATCCGGAAGGTGGGTGCCGCCATTGTAGGGGCTGTTGAGCATGAAGGCGTCGCCGTCCTGCACATCTGGGTTCAGGCGCATGACCGTTTTGATGCTGTCCGACATCGACCCAAGGTGCACCGGCACATGGGGCGCGTTGGCCACCAGATCGCCGTTGGCATCGAAGATCGCGCAGGAGAAATCGAACCGCTCCTTGATGTTCACCGACCAGGACGTCAGCGCAAGCGTCGCGCCCATCTGGTCTGCCACCGACATGAACAGGTTCGACATGACCTCAAGCAGGACCGGGTCCGCCTCGGTCCCCGCTGCCGGGGCGTGGCGGGCGGCGTCTGTCCGGTCAAGGATCAGGTTGCCCGCTTCGTCGATCCGGGCGGACCAGCCGGGTTCGACCATATTGGTTCCGGTCGGTTCCGTGATGATGGCCGGGCCCTTCACCGTCCAACCTTCGGGCAGGGTCAGCCGATCGAACAATGGCACATCGCCTGCCCCGTGCACCGGCACATGGGCGACAGGCTGGGCCGCGCCTTGCGGCGTGCCCATCGGCGGCAGGCTGTCGGCGGTGCCAATTGCCTCGGCGCTGATCATGTCGAACAGGATCGCCCGTTCCGGTGACGTAAAACCGAACCGCGCGTCATGCGCGGCCTCGAAAGCCGCCTGCATCTCGGCGACCGAGCCAAAGGGCACCGGCAGCGGCTGGTGCGACCCGTCATAGCGCAGATGGGCCTGCGCCTCGATCCGGACCTCGGTCACGCCTTGCGAGGCGACCTCCTGCCTCGCATCCGCAGAGATACGGTTCAGCGCATCGGACGCGGTGTCCAGGTCGGACAGGGGCGCATCGACCTGCACCTCGCGCAGGGCGCGGATTTCGGCAAGGCCCATGCCAAAGGCAGACAAGACGCCGGCGAAGGGATGGATGAACACCCGGCGCATGCCCAAGGCGTCGGCCACAAGGCAGGCATGCTGCCCGCCCGCGCCGCCAAAGCATTGCAGGGTATAGCCGGTCACGTCATGGCCGCGCTGCACGCTGATCTTCTTGATCGCGTTGGCCATGTTGTCGACGGCGATCCTCAGGAAGCCTTCGGCCATGTCCTCGGGCGTCCGCTCCGGGTCTCCGGTTTCCTCGGCCACCTGACGGGCTAGCGCGGCAAAGCCCGCGCGCACGGCCTCCAGATCCAGCTTTTCATCGCCGTTCTGCCCGAAGACCGCCGGGAAATGATCGGGGTTCAGCTTGCCCAGCATCACGTTGCAATCGGTCACGGTCAGCGGCCCGCCCCGGCGATAGCAGGCGGGGCCGGGATCAGCACCCGCGCTTTCCGGGCCAACCTGAAACCGGCCTTCGGCAAACTTGCAGATCGACCCGCCCCCGGCGGCGACCGTGTGAATGTCCATCATCGGCGCACGCATCCTCACGCCCGCCACTTCGGTTTCGAAACTGCGCTCATAGGTACCGGCGTAGTGGCTGACATCGGTGCTGGTGCCACCCATGTCGAACCCGATCAGCCGGTCAAAGCCCGCGGCCTCGGCCGTCTTGACCATGCCCACGATCCCGCCCGCCGGGCCGGAGAGGATCGCATCCTTGCCCTGAAACAGCCGCGCGTCGGTCAGCCCGCCGTTAGACTGCATGAACAAGAGCCGTTCGCAAACTGTCCCCACATCCAGCGCCCCGGCGACCTGATCGACATAGCGGCGCAGGATCGGCGACAGGTAGGCATCGACAACGGTCGTGTCGCCCCGACCCACCAGCTTGGCCAGCCGCGAAACCGCGTTAGATGTGGTGATCTGCGTATAGCCGACCTCGGCCGCGATTTGGGCCGCCCGGTCTTCGTGTGCGGGGTTGAGGTAGGCGTGCAGAAAGGCAATCGCCACAGCGCGCAGTCCCGCATCATATCCGGCCTGCAGGGCAACACGGGCGGCACCTTCGTCAAGCGGGGTCAGAACCTGCCCTTCGGCATCCAGTCGCTCGCGCACCTCGGCGACATCGGAATACAGAAGATCGGGCCGTTTGATATGCAGATCGAACAGGCGGGGACGGTTCTGGTAGCCAATTTGCAGAAGGTCGCGGAACCCTTCGGTGATCAACAGAAGGACGGGTTCGCCCTTGCGCTCCAGAAGGGCGTTGGTAGCAACGGTCGTCCCCATCTTCACGGCGCGGATCGACCCCGGCGCGGGCGCATCCGTGCCCATCAGGTCGCGGATGCCCTGAACTGCCGCATCGCGATAGCGTTCCGGGTTTTCCGACAACAGCTTGTGGGTTTCCAATGTCCCATCGGGGCGCTTGGCCACGACATCGGTAAAGGTGCCCCCCCGGTCGATCCAGAATTCCCATTGCCGCTTGGTCATGCCGCTTCTCCTGTTCTGCCCGGAGGAAGTGACCCCATCGGTGCCGGGAATGCAATGGCGCCCTCGACACGCCACGGCAGAGTTGCGTCACCTGCCATTTCAAAGGATAACCCGGGCTGCAAAGATGGCCCGGATTGAGAATGTCTGACACCCCAAACAAGACCGGCGACACCAAGGGCCGTGGACCGGGTGACTGGCTGCAAGCCAAGGTCGTCCTGTCGCTCTTGTGGTTTTTGCGCCTCTTGCCCTACCCAAAACGCGTGGCCGTCGGCGGATGGTTGTTCCAGCATCTGTTGGCGCCCGTGGCGGGCCACCGAAAGCGCATTCGCGCCAATCTTGCCCTTGTCTGGTCTGACCTGCCGCGCGATCGGGTGGAGGACCTTGTCCGGCAAGTTCCCAATTTCGTCGGCCGGACCGTAACCGAGCTCTTTTCACCGCGCGATTTTTCCGAGGTCGCACGACAGGCACCAGTCACCGGCCCGGGTCTTGCGGTCCTCGAAGAATGCAGGGCGGCTGGGCGGCCCGTCATCCTCGTCTCCGGACATTTCGGGAACTACGACGTGGTGCGCGCAGGACTGGGCGCGCGCGGGTTCGAGATCGGCGCGCTGTATCGCCCAATGGACAACCGGTATTTCAATGACGCCTATCTCGCCTCGATCCTTCAGATCGGGGCCCCGCTGTTTCCCCGTGGCCGGGAAGGCATGGCAGACATGGTGCGTTTTCTGAAACGGGGCGGGGCACTGGCCGTCCTGATTGACCAGCACATGCGGCAAGGCGAACCACTGAATTTTTTTGGCAAGACGGCCATGACGGCGACCTCGACCGCGAAGCTCGCGATCAAATACGACGCGCCGATTGTCCCCTTCTATTCGATCCGCCAACCCGATGGACTTTCATTCGAACTGGTTCTGGAGGCACCGGTCGAACGAGGGACCGCCGAAGAAATGACCCAGGCCTTGAATGACAGTCTGGAAGCGCGCGTCCGCGCAAATCCGGAACAATGGCTGTGGAGCCACCGTCGCTGGAAGGGGGCTAAGTAAGGCCCCCGTTAGCCGTTGCCCCTTGGGGCGACCTGTGCCCCATCCGCCAATCCAGCAGATGGATAGAGGATCACGGGATCGCCTTCGGACAGCCCTGACATCACCTCGGTTTGGATCCCGTCGCTATGTCCCAATTCGACCGGGGTCAGCCGCGCGATGCCGTCGACAACCCGGAAGAGAGCCCAGCCGTCGCTTTCCCGGAACAAAGCGCTGGATGGAACCTTCAGAACATCATCCGCCTGCCAGATGATGATCCGCGCCTCCAGCCGGTAGCCATGGCCAAGGCTGGGCCGCGCCTCGGGCGGGCTGAGCATGTCGACCACGACCCCGACGCGCTGTTCTTCCACGCCCAGCGCAGAATATTTCGTGACTCCGAACGGGTCGATCCGGGCGACCCGCCCCTCAAGCGCGACGGGTCCGCCCCAATCCTCCAGGCTGACCAGATCGCCCACAGTGACCTGCACCGCGTCCGAGGAAATCAGGTCCACGACGACCTCAAGGTCATTTTCAATATTGCCGATCTCCATCACCGGCGCACCGGCGGGCAAGATGGTTTCGCTTTCCTGCACGATCCGCAAGATCCGACCGGTGATCGGGGCGTAGAGCGGGATCTCGTCGCCGGACGCCCCGCCGATCGCATTGGCCAGCGACACGTCGTCGAAACCGATAAGCTGGGCGCGGGCATTGTTCAGTTCCGCCTCGCGGATGGAAATTGCGGCGCGGGCGGTATCAAGGCTGGCCCGGGCGGCGCGGGCGGCGCTTTGCGCCCGGTCCAGCGCCGCCTGACTGACGATTTCGCTATCGAACAGGCTTTGGGTGCGCTGCAAATCGGACTCTGCAAGATCATCTGCGGCGATGGCCGCGTTCAGATCGGCCTGCGCCACACGCAGCGCCGCCTCTGCCGCCTGAACGGCCGCATGCGCCTGTTCGCGGGTCCGCACGTCCAGCGCGGCAGGGTTAGTTGGCCGCATCTGGGCCACGACCGTTTCACCGCCGGTCACCTGATCGCCGGGATGCACCTGCACCCGCAGCAGGCGGCCCGCGACCGGGGTCGACACGACATAGGCCTCGCGCACACGGGTGCGCCCCTCTTCGTCGATGGTGACCTGAAGATCGCCGCGCACGACCTGTCCCATATCGACCAGGGTCGGTTGCGGCCAGAAGGCGGCGGTCAGCGCCCCGCCGACGGCAACCGCCGCCAGAAGGGTCAGAAAACTACGGGACAATTTACGGCGACGGGCCATGGCACGGTCACTCCCTTGTCTTGAGGGCTTCGATCATATCGGCCCGGTCAATATCGCGTTTCACAAGCCAACCGGACAACAGGGCCGCCGCGACAACCACGGCGATGGCAAGGCCCTGCGCCTGCGGCGCAAAGATGACGGGGATCTGGTAAAGTTCGGTCGAAAACCCGGCGGCGATGCCGGACGACAGGGACCGCCCGATCAGGATGCCCAAGGGCAGCGCGGCCAGAACGACCACGGCCAGTTCCCCCAGCAGGACAAAGGCCGTTTCCCCGGTATGGAAACCGATCACCCGCAGGCTGGCCAGATCGCGGGACCGTTCGGCCTGCGCCACGCGGGCGGCATTGTAGACGATCCCGAATGTGATGATGAAGGCCATGAACCCCATGACATAGCGGATCGACCCGGCCCCACTGTCCATGATGGTCTGGAAGGCGGCCAATGCCTCGGTCCGCAGGCTGACACCGGCGACCACCGGCATGTCCTTCAGCGCGGCATGAACCGAGGCCTGACGGTCGGGATCAACGGCAAGATAGGCCCCGCTGACCCGCCCCGGTTCGCCCAGCAATCGGTTCAGCGCCGCCAGATCCATATAGGCGGGCGACCCCATCAGGCTGTCCGCAATCCCGGTGACAGGAACGGTCAGCACCGGCTGGCTCCCCTCGCGCACCTCGACCGTCACCGGGTCGCCCGGTTCCAACGCGAGGATCGAGGCCAGCGCGGTCGACAGGACGACCCCCCGTTCTGGCAGGGCGATGGGCTGTTCGTTGGCGTCCAAAGCCCGGAACAGATGCGCCCCCGGCGCCAGACCGGTGATCGCGCCCTGATGGTCCAAACGCCCGTTGCGGAACACGACCGGCACTTGCCGCACCGGCTCGGCCAGGGTGATCCCGTCCATCCGGGCCAGTTCAAGGATCGTCTTGTCTGACGCCGGATAGGCGAATGTCACAGTCGCGTCGGACCGGTCGATCACGTTGAACGTCCGGTCAAGCGCCACATCGAACCCTTCGTAGATCGTCAGCATCCCAAGGCTGAGCCCCATGCCCGCTGCGATTCCAAAGACGGCCCCCGCCATCCGCCCCGGTTGCCGCGTGATCCGGCGCAGGACCATCCGGCTGGGCTGGTCCAGCCATTGCGACAACCCGGCCCCGAACCGCCCTGTCCGGCTGTAGTCGGGCGGTGTGGGCGGGCGCATCGCCTCGGCCGGGGCAAGCCGGAAGATGCGCCGAAGTACGAACAACCCGCCGATGGAGGCGACAAAGACACTGGTCGCGATCCCCGTCAAAAACGAAGCCGGTTCGAGCCGGAACAGGAGAAATGGAAACTTGTAGTAGGTTGTATAGACCGGGATCATCGCCCGCCCCGCCGCGATCCCCAAAAGGCACCCGAGCAACGCCCCGCCCAACGCGATGGTCAGCACAAGCTGCATATAGTGCCAGCCCACCTCGCCATTGCGGTAGCCGAAGGCCTTCATCAGGCCGATTTCTTCGCGTTCTGACTGCACGAGGCGGCTGATCACGATGTAAAGAAGGAAGGCCGCAACGGCGAGAAAGATCGGCGGGACGCCGGTCGAGGACACCTCCAGCCCGGCGATTTCCTCGGACACGAATCGGTTCGAGAACTGATCAGCCAACCCATATGCGCCCGGCCCGCCAAAAGGCGACAGAACCCGGTCGATCGCATCCAGCACCGCCTCTTCCCGCGCGTTGCGGGTCAGGGACACCAGCGCCTCGTTAAAGGCCCCTTCCAGATCATAGGCTGCCGCTAGGACAGAACGGTTCATCCAGATCACCCCGAACCGGGCGTCATCGGGCACGAATTCGCCCGGTGCGGTCGTATAGAGGAATTCCGGCGATTGCGCGGTTCCGACAATCAGCAGGCTGCGGCGGGCGCCATTCATGGTGGTCCGGATCCGGTCGCCGGGCCGCAACCCGTTAGCCGCCGCAAATCCGTCAAGCAGCAGTATCTCTTCTGGTCGCGACCTGTCGATCATCCGGCCTGCCGTCAGCAGGATGTCGTTCAGGCGCGGCGCACCGTGTTCGGGCAAGGACAAGGTCCGCGCCGATACCGGCAGATCCCGCCCCGCAATATCGACCAGCGCCATGCCGGTGATCCGGGTTTCCACCTGCGCCACCCCGTCGATCCGCGCCAGCGTTTCCGCGACCCGCTCCGGGGCCCGGGCCAACGGGGCAAAGACATCGGCCAGCCGGTAGCGGTCGTAATAGGCGTTTCGGGTTTCTGTGAGGGACAGAACAAGCCCGGTCATCATCACCTGCATCGCCACGCCGATGGCAATGACAAGACCGATGGCGATGGCCTGCCCCTTCATCCGCCACAGGTCGCGGGTCAGTTTCGCGTGCAGCGGCGTCACCACTCGATCTCCTCGGGAGCCTTGCGGGTCTTGTTCTTCACCACCTGACGTATCTCGCCGTCGGCGAAATGAATCACCCGGTCAGCCATGGCCGCGGTCGCGGCGGCGTGGGTCACGATCAGGATCGTGGTGCCCAGCCTGTCGTTCACATCCCGCAACACCCGCAGCACGGCCCGGCCGGTCGTGCTGTCCAAAGCGCCGGTTGGTTCATCGCAGAACAGAACCTCCGGTTCCTTGGCGACGGCGCGGGCGATGGCAACTCGCTGCTGTTCGCCGCCCGACAGCTGCGCCGGGAAGTGATCCACCCGTTCCGACAGGCCCACAAGGGACAGCGCGGCCTCGGGTTCCATTGGATGGCGCGCGATTTCGGTCACCAATTCGACGTTCTCGCGTGCAGTCAGGCTGGGCATGAGGTTGTAGAACTGGAAGACAAACCCGACATGGTCGCGCCGATAGGCGGTCAATGCCCGGTCGGTCATCTCGGTCAGGCAGTCGTCACCGAAGTGGGCCTCGCCCGATGTGGCCCGATCCAGCCCGCCAAGGATATTCAGAAGGGTTGATTTGCCGCTGCCAGACGGCCCCAGAAGCACGACGATCTCGCCCGACTTGATCTCAAGATCGACGCCGCGCAGCGCGTGCACGGCACTGTGTCCCTCGCCATAGGTTTTGGTTAGACCCTTGGCGCGGAACGCGGTTTTCGATTTGTCCTGCGGTTCGTCCATGCCTCACCCTAGCAGGATCAGCGGTCCAAACCCTGATCCTAGTCAAACGTCGCGCAATTTCGCCGTGATGTCAGCAACCTGTTCGGCCACCGGCAGTGCGGGATCGCACAAGATAGGTGCCTCTTCGGCGGTGGGCGGTTCAAGGGTCGCGAACTGACTGTCCAACAGGGAAGGTGGCATGAAATGATCCGCCCGCCCCGCCATGCGCTGCGCCGTCAGTGCTGGTTTGGCATCGATGTAGACCAGCGTCAGCCCTGCAACCCCGTCCCGCAGCCTGTCCCGATAGGCCTTTCGCAGTGCGGAACAGGCGAGAACCACGTCGCCACCCTCTGCCATTGCCGCCGCGCAGGTATCAAGCCAGGGCCAGCGCATTGCATCGGTCAGCGGCTGACCGGCGGCCATATGGGCGACGTTTTCGGCCGGATGTAGGTCATCGGCGTCTATGAACGCAGCGCCCAAGGCATCGGCCAACGCGGCCCCCAAGGTGGATTTTCCCGATCCCGACACCCCCATGACAACGATCTTCTGCATGGCTCAGCGTCCCGGAATCGCGCCCCTCCGTTCGCCCTTGCCTTCCCATGAATCGATGACAGCAAGCGCATCTTCGGCGGTTTCGACAAAGCGGAACAGGTTCAGGTCTTCATCCGAAATCGTGCCAGCGTCGGCCAGCGCGTCCCAGTTGACGATCTTTTCCCAGAAGGCGCGTCCGAACAGTAGGAACGGCACACGTTCCATGCGGCCGGTTTGGATCAGGGTCAGGCTTTCGAACAATTCGTCCAATGTCCCGAACCCGCCGGGGAAGACGCAGATCGCCTTGGCCCGCATCAGGAAATGCATCTTGCGGATCGCGAAATAGTGGAAGTTGAAGCACAGCTCCGGGGTGACGTATTCGTTTGGGGCCTGTTCGTGTGGCAACACGATGTTCAGCCCGATCGACTTCCCCCCGGCCTCTGCTGCGCCGCGACTTCCGGCCTCCATCACCCCCGGGCCGCCACCGGTGACGATGACGTTTTCAAGGCCCCCGTTCGCCTGTCCCTTCTCAGTGACTAGACGGGCAAAGCGCCGGGCTTCCTCGTAGTAGGCGGACAGATCGGCAAGGGTCTTGGTCCGGGCCGTGTCCTTCTTTGCGGGCTCTGGAATGCGCGCGCCGCCGAACAGCACGATGGTGGAATTGATCCCGGCCTCGTTCATCATCAACTCAGGCTTGAGCAGCTCCAGCTGCAAGCGAACCGGGCGCAACTCGTCCCGGCACAGGAAATCGTCATCCGCAAAGGCAAGCCGATAGGCGGGCGACCGGGTTTGCGCGGTATCGGGGATATGGGTCGCGGCTTCGCGGTCCTGATGGCTGTGGCGAAAGGGGTGACGGCGGTGTTCATTCATGGCCCGGTCCTCGTAAGTCTTGGTTGGTTATGCCTACCGCCTGCCACGCCGCATGGCCAGCGTTCAGCCAGCAGCGATCAGGGAAAACCGGTGATCCCTGGCGATCAGGGTTTCGACCCAGTCCCGTTCGGCATTGAAATCATGCGGGACCTGATCGCCCGTGCGGGCGCCGGACAAGGACTGCGATGCAAAGAAATCGAATCCGTAAAGGGCGACCTTGTTCGTCGGCAGCCGTGACAAAAGATCGATCACCATCAGCCCTGTCGTGGGCCGCCCTTCGATCGCCGAAGATAGGCGCTGATGCTCTGCCCGCGGAAAAAGATAGAACCCGGCGTTTTGTACGAAACCATAGGGCAGGCGCTTGCGCTTTGGTGTCATCCAAAGCCGCCTTGACGGGGCGCGGGCTGTAACGATTGCCGCATCCACAGGGATCGAAATCGCCAGCCAATCGGTTCGCGCCCCATGCGATTTGACCGACGGGATCGGCGCGGAATTGATCCGCACCACGATATCCGCCGCGTCGATCATGGGTCCAAGGTCCGTTGCCTCCAAAGATCGGGCGTTGCCGACGACCGCGACCGATTTGTCGGCGGTTTCCGCAGACAGGGCGGACAGGTCATCTGACAGGCGTTCAAGCGCCCGATCGTCTTTGCGCAACTTGGCAAGGGTGAAGGCCAGCCGGTTCATACAAGACCCGCGATACGGTTGAAAAGGTCCGCTGCCCGGTCCTGCGCAAGGGCCTTGTACGCCCTGAGATTGGTCAACTCCGTCTGGTCGAAAGGTGGTGGGACCGGCAAGGACGACAGCGCCTCTACCGGGACGACCCGAGCAGGGTTCAACCCGGCATCGGCAACCAGAACCTGAACCTTGGACGTGACAGAACCGACAGCCAGAAACGGCAGCTCTGCCAACAGGGAGTAGCACAGCCCATGGAACCGCCCCGTGACGTGGCCTGCCGCATTCGACAGAATGTGCAGATAGGCCGCTTCGTCCGGAGCCATCGTGAAGGCCGGAACCTTGCCTGAATAGACCCCGTTATAGACGCGCCACAACAATTGATGGGCGGGCCAATGCCGCCATATTGCCGAAGACAGCGTCTTGGACGGGACATAGGTCGCCTGTTGACTTTGGGCATAGCGCGCAAGGTGGGTGCGGACCGAATGCCGAACGCTGTCACCAACCACAAGCCCCGCCCGATAGCCCGCAGGCACCTGCACCCGTTCAGACAGGGACAGGTCGGGCACAAGGATCGCCTGCCCAACCCCAGCCGCCACGAGGTTCGCATGGCTGGCGCTGTCCCGTGCGGAAACAAGGGCGCAGCGTCTGATCACCTCTGCCCAGTCCGGCGGATTGTCTTGCCAGATGGTGTTGACGATCGCCACCGGCTTGCCTCGCGCGGCGGGATGGTCAACGACATCAAGAAGGCGCTGTCCCTTGTCACTTCCGCTATGAAACGTCCCCTCGCCGTTGATGACGATCAGATCGGCCTGACCGAGCCGGTCGACAAAGCCCGGGGTCCGGGTCCAATCGGTATGGGCAAGCGCGGTTGCCGTGATGTTGATCCCGCGCGCCGTCAGGCCGGACTTCAGCAACCGGGACACCCGGCTGCACCCGTGGTGGTATCGGGCCGAAGTATCGTTCAGCAAAACAGCTCTGGTCATCGCTCCGCCTCGGCCTTCGGGACAAAGGGGCGGATCATGCCGACAATCGCTTCAATCGGATTGGGCATGGACGCAATGACCTGTTTCGCGGCGCGGCCCGCGTCTTTGGCCCGTTGATCTTGTGAAAGCTCTGTCACCGCTCTTGTCAGTCCGGGCGCATCGTTGACGAAGGTCGCGGCGCCGGATTGCGCCAAGACATCGAATGCTTCGGCAAAGTGGCGGACACGGGGGCCGGATAGTATCGCCTTACCCTCTGCCGCGGGTTCATAGGGGTTGTGCCCCCCTTCGGTACCGAACCCACCGCCAAGGAAAACGATATCTGACAGCGCAAGGATGGTGCCCATCTCGCCCGTTGTATCGGCCAAGTAAATATCCGTCGACGGGCCGATGGGCGTTCGCTGACTTCTTTGCGCGACCGTCAGGCCCGCGGCCTGCGCTGCCGCAATGATCTGTGGCGCGCGGCGCGGGTGACGGGGGGCCCAGACAAGCAGTGGGCCGCCTTGGGTCTTCAGCGCGCGCGCGGCAGACAATACGACAGGTTCGTCATCCGCATGGGTCGAGGCGGCAATCCAGGTCGTGCGATGCCCGATCATGACCTTCAGTTCCGCCGCTTCCGCCGGTCTTTTGGGAAGGGCACCGCCAAAAGCCTTCAGGTCACCCCCGACCAGCAGGTTCGCCCGGTCGTATCCGAGCCGGTCGAACTGGGCAGCAACAGCATCGTTTCGACAATGGATCGAACAGATAAACCCAAGAAGGTGCCGATAGACCCCCGGATAACGGTCAAAGCTGCGCGACAGTCGGGCATTCAGCATCATCACGGGAATACCGTGATTGGCGGTGGCCGACAGCATGGTTGGCCAAAGGTCGTTTTCGATCACCAAACCGACTGTCGGGCGCCAATGATCCAGAAACCGGTTCCAGTGCGCGGCAGTGTCTGAAGGCTGAAACTGATGGAGCGCATCCGGCAACTGCGCTGCCACCCAATCCGCCCCGGTTTGGGTCATTGTTGTGATCAACACCGACACACCCAGATCTTTTTGCAGAGCGGGAACCAGTAGACGCAACTGGCTGACCTCGCCCAGGCTGGCGCCATGTATCCAGACCAGCGGCCCCTTGGGGCGTGCTATCGTGGCGCGGCCAGCCCGTTCCGGACGGCGCTCCTTTGCCGACCCTTGCCGGGCATGGACTAGGTAGGCCGCGGACAGAAACACACCGGGCAGCGCCCGACCCAGACCCCGCCATAGCCTAAGGAACACCGGCGCAGGGGGCGTGCCGGTGCGTGTATGCTGTATCTCTCTGTCGCTCGGGCTGTGCTGCACGGGCTGACCTTTGCATGGACTGGGCCTGATATCTATGGCTCCGGTCCAATCGCCACAACAGGAAACGCGCTTCGCCGCTCGCTGAAGGTGACAGGTCGCATTGTGCCAGCCACGACCTGCCGTTATAGGGCAACGCAACGTCAGATTGACCGGAAGGAATGGCCCCATGTCCAACGCCCAACTCGAATCCGCCATCGAAGCCGCGTGGGAAACCCGCGACCAGATCACCCCCGCCACCAAGGGCGAGACCCGGGACGCGATCGAAGATACGCTGAACGCGCTGGATAGCGGCAGCCTCCGCGTCGCCGAGAAGCAGGAAGACGGCAACTGGCATGTGAACCAGTGGGCCAAGAAAGCTGTTCTGCTTGGCTTCCGGATCAAGGACATGGAATTCCAGTCCGGTGGCCCGCAGGGTGCCGGCTGGTGGGACAAGGTCGACAGCAAGTTCGCGGGCTGGGGCGATGAAGAATTCCAGTCCGCCGGGTTCCGCGCGGTTCCGAACTGCATCGTGCGCCGGTCCGCCTATATCGCGCCGGGTGTGGTTCTGATGCCGTCCTTCGTGAATCTTGGCGCATATGTTGATTCGGGCACCATGGTTGACACCTGGGCCACCGTCGGCAGCTGCGCCCAGATCGGCAAGAACGTGCACCTGTCGGGCGGCGTGGGCATCGGCGGCGTGCTGGAACCGATGCAGGCCGGCCCGACCATTATCGAAGACAACTGTTTCATTGGCGCCCGGTCCGAAGTCGTCGAAGGCTGCATCGTGCGCGAGGGCTCGGTTCTTGGCATGGGTGTCTTCATCGGCAAATCGACCAAGATCGTTGACCGTGAGACTGGCGAGGTCATGTACGGCGAGGTCCCCCCCTATTCGGTGGTCGTGGCCGGGTCGATGCCGTCGAAGAACGGGATCAACTTGTACTGTGCCGTGATTGTGAAGCGGGTGGACGAAAAGACTCGGTCCAAGACCGGCATCAACGAGCTGCTACGTGACTGAGACACCGAAAACCAAGACCCCAAAACGCCAGCAAGTCTATACCCTGCTGGTCGACGTGGGCCGCAAGGACGGCGACGGGCTGCCAGATGGCAGCACCGGCGCCGCGCTGATCTGCTATGCCTCCGGTGTGGACGAGGCAGAGGCCGTGCGGGAAACAGTTGCGATCCTGAAGCAGGCGGACCTCGCCCCGCTGGACGTGACCGGATACGGCACGCTGGAAGAACGCCTTGCCGAAGGGCACGAGGTGCCGGACGAGGAACGGGACCTGATGCAGCGGGCGATGGATGAAAACGCGGTTATCGTTGCACAGATGACCCCGTTCTACGACGGCGAGGACACCGAGAGCGTCTGACGGACCTCTGTCGCAGGCCCTTCACTCAATGTCCTAGCAAGCAAGCGTCAGGGCTTCGTAGTCGCGCAAGACCGTGATTTCCAGAGAGCCTTTGTGGGGCAGAAGCTCGGCTGGCATGTCCCGCAGAACCGAATGTGAACGCAGCCTCGGGTCTTTCAGGAACCGTGCAGGATCAAGACTTTCCAGGGCGGCCCCGCTGACCGGGAAGATCGAGTGTCGGTCAAGCACGAGTTGGTAATAACGCTGCACGAGCCTGTAGGGCCCCCGCAAGATGGCTTTGCCGTCGATCAGGTGCCGGACCGCTGTGCAGATCTGCTCTTGGCCAAACAAGTATTCAACCTTTGATCCTTTCATTCGAATCTTCTGATCGCAGGCCAGAACAAGGTCGTAGCGGAGCCCATAGTAGGGCTGGCGCACCGTCAGGGGCGCATGTCGACCACGCGCCGGCAAGACCTGTGAACCAACCCAGCGAACTTGTGCCTCTTCGCCGTCAGCGGTTCGGACCACCTGTCCCGACCGAACCATTTCTATCGGCACAGGACCGTCTGGGGTTTCTACGACAGACCCCGGTGCAATTGTGGCAACCGGCCCGATGGGTTCCACTTCGTCGGAAATCGCGAGGTAGGTCACTTCCGGCTGCACGAATGCGGTGGCTTCGGTCCCGGCGATCCGCATCACATCCCGATTGCATAGGGGGATCGGATTAGAGATCTCGGCAATCAGTGTTTCTTCCTTGTCTGGGAAATCAACCGCGACAAGCCCGGTCTTCATTGGCGCATCCCAGGAAAATGTGACCTGAATGGTGTCGCCCGGCATACGTTCGCCGATCTGGAGGCGAGTGCACTCCGACCGTTCTGCCTGCCCTTGCAGAAGGCTCAGGGTTCCGTCGGGATCGAGACATAGAATGAGGCTGCTCAACCACGGATCACGTGCAACATATCGCAACAGGTTCCGCCTGCCCTGATCCGGATCGAACAAAAACTCCAGTCGCACTGTGCCGCATGGAAGGAAGCTATCCGGATCACGCAGCGCACCGATTTCGCCGCCATGCTCCAACCCCTGTGGCCGGTAACTGGCTCCGTGCTTGTCTCTGAGTGCGATCCAACCCATTGCGCGTCAGCTCAGGCCACTTGGGCCCGGAGCTCTTCGAAAAGGACTTCCGCTTCGTAGGATTTCAGGATGCGCCGTGCCGCCGGACCATATCCTTCCCCTGTCTTCGGGTTGAGTTCAGGGAAGATACGGCAAATCTCCCTTAGGACGTCGGCGTCGAACATCTCTGACGTCTGGTTGCCCGGGAGGAAGCTCTCGGTGGCAAGTCCCTCCGAGTAGATGACTTCGTGCCGGTCAAACAGTAGATGAACATATTCGACCCTGTCACAGGGCGCACGCTTGACCGAACGGCTGTTGACGAGGTCCTTCGCCTTCACGAGCACCTCACCCTCCCCAAACAGCATCTCGGCAAGAAAATCGCGCACAAGTATACGGTGTTGAGGCGAAACGCGCAGGCAGCCATGGGGGCCAAAGGTCCCGGCCTTGATCCGGACCGGCGCCAACTCGCCCAGGCCGCTGACCTGTCGCCTCCCGATCCAGCGCAGCGGTTGCAGCCCATTGTCCACAGTTTGAACAAGTGTTCCCGGCTGAAGGGTCTCAACCGGGACATCACCCTCTGCGGTTCGGATCATCGTTCCGGCGACAAAGCATGGGATGGTTGTAACGCTTACAAAGCCGATATCGGTTTGGGCAATATTGCCAGCCGGATTAATTGCGGCAACCTCGTATGTGAAATGGACCGTGTCGTGATCGCTGTCGGTGACGATCTGAAAGGTTCCATCCGCGTTGAGCGTCACCTGTTGCCCACTGCCTAGGGTCACCGTGTCGCCCGCGCTCACTGCGATCCCGTTGATATGGGTGATCTGCAAGGTAAGACCGGTCATGTTCACATCATTGCCCAGAACGTCCAACGTGCCCGACGCTCCTTCCTGCAAGGTGATCTCATCTTCGATCGCCACAAGTGCGGTCTGCACCGAACCGGCGGCGATCAAGACATTCGAGTCATACGAACTGTCTGAAACGTCTGCGATTGCGATTCGGATCGAATTCACCTCTCCGGAGTTGACGGGCATGGTCAGCGTCATCGAGACGGTAAAACCGTCCATCTCTGTATTGTATTGGTCGTTGGTGTTGGAGTGATACAGGTTCGTATTGTCCGACTGGTTTACGCCACCGACCTGTGTCGGCCCTTCAGTCACCGACAACGGCACGTGTTCGCCATTTACCCAAACACCGAAGAAATCGTTGTAGATCGACGCTGAATACTCTGGGTATTCATCCGACGAGAAAACGAACTGAATCGTCATCACGTCGCCGTCCGGAATGAACTGGATGTCCAGATAGGACGCGTCATAGGTGCTTGTCCCGGCGATCGCGTTGAAGTCGGAAATGTTGTTGGCGCCACCTGTATTCGTCGATGTGCTGTTGCTCTGGTTCGACTGCCCCCATGAGTTGGTGAAAGACCGGACCTGACCGGTAGACAGGATAACGCCCGTATCGCCCGGTGTCGCCGTGGGCGAAAGGGCGTCGCCGTTCGAATAGATCCCGGAAGAGTAGTAGGAGCCCGAATAGGACGCGCCGACGACCTGAGTGCCAGTGCCAAAGATCGTTTGTGCCATTTCCAACGCGGATGCGTTTATATCATATGACAGTTCGCTTGCCTGAACCATTTACCGCCTCGACATTGTCGAGACAGCGCACGCACGCACCCAGGAAACGTGGGCGCTATATCTGGTAGCTGAACCTGCTCGTCACAGCCTATTGTGTGCTTGCCCTGCCTCGGGTCATTTATTGTCTTCATTTTAGCATCAATGCAGGGCGTGAGCACCACTTTTTGTTGTCCAATGAATCGGTGTTGCATCCGCATCCCAGCTCTGGTTGCCAGCCTTCATTGCATCCCGCTGGCTGTCGGGCTACGGGACAGACCAAGGAGACTGCCATGACTGACCGGATCGATCCCGTAGACCTCACCGCGCGGCTTGTCCGCTGCCCGTCTGTTACGCCGGACGAAGGCGGCGCGCTGGTCTTGCTGGAAAACCTTCTTGGCCCTGCAGGTTTCGAATGCACGCGGGTTGATCGGGGGGGCGTATCCAACCTGTTCGCCCGTTGGGGCCGCAAGGGCGCGAACCGGACGTTCGGGTTCAACGGACATACCGACGTGGTTCCGATCGGCAACCCCGACGACTGGACCGTTGATCCCTTCGGGGCGGAAATCCGCGATGGGTATCTTTGGGGTCGGGGCGCGACCGATATGAAATCCGGCGTCGCGGCGTTTGCTGCAGCCGCCATTGATTTCACCCGCGAAACCCCGCCCGACGGCGCCATTATTCTTGCCATTACCGGCGATGAGGAAGGGCCGGCACTGGACGGGACCACCGCGCTTCTGGACTGGATGGCAGAGGCAGGCGAGCGGATGACAGATTGCCTTGTCGGCGAACCCACCAGCCCAAACGAGATGGGCGAGGCGATGAAAATCGGCCGACGCGGGTCGATGACCGCGCGGTTCACTGTGACCGGCGTTCAGGGCCATTCTGCCTATCCTCACCGGGCCAAGAACCCCCTGCCGCCCCTTGCCCGTCTGATGGACCGGCTGGCCAGCCACAAGCTTGACGGGGGGTCAGACCATTTCGACCCGTCCAGCCTTGCCATTGTCACCATCGACACCGGCAACCCCGCCACCAACGTGATCCCCGCCAAGGGCACCGCCGCCGTCAACATCCGCTTCAACGACCTGCACAGCAGCCAAACCCTGACCGACTGGATGCAGGCCGAGGCCAATGCGGTCGCCACGGACTTCGACGTGAAAATCGCGATGGAGGTGAGCGTGTCCGGGGAAAGCTTCCTGACGCCGCCGGGCGACCTTTCCGATCTGATCGGCAAGGCGGTTCAGGCGGAGACCGGGCGCATGCCGGAAATGTCCACCTCGGGCGGCACATCCGATGCCCGCTTCGTCAAGGATCATTGCCCGGTGGTCGAATTCGGCCTGGTCGGCAAGACCATGCATCAGGTCGATGAACGGGTCAGCGTGGAGCAGATCCACCAGTTGAAAGCGATCTACGGCCGCATCCTTCGGGACTATTTCGCCGACTAGCTTCGGGGTGGGCGGGCCTTGTAGACCGGCAACCGCCACCCGAAGGCGAGGCTCCCCGACCGCAGCAGCAGCGTAACCGCTGCGCAAGCGATCAGTGCGACAGGTTCGGTCAGGCCAATTGACAGGGCCAGCATTGCTGCCCCCGCCCCGGCAAAGGCGCAGGTGACGTAAAGCTCTCCCTGTTTCAGAACCAGCGGCACCTCGTTACAGACGACATCCCGCAACAGCCCGCCGAAACACCCGGTCGACACCCCCATGATCAGGACGACGGTCGCCGGTTGCCCAAGATCCAACGCCACCCCGACCCCGGCCGGAACGGCCACCGCAAGGGCGCAGGCATCCAGCCAGGTCAGAACTCGCAGACGGCTTTCGAGCAAGTGTGCAAGGAAGAAGACGGCAACGGCGGGCACGACGGCGGCCCACAGGATGGACGGGTCCGCCACCCAGAACACCGCATGACGGTTCAGCAGAAGGTCGCGCAGGGTGCCGCCGCCGACGGCTGTCAGGCTGGCGACGAACAGGAACCCGATGATGTCCAGTTGGGCGCGACTGGCCACAAGGGCGCCGGTCAACGCGAAGATGAAGACCGAGGCGATATCGAGGAGGGCGATCATCATTTGCCCTTCGGCTTGAAAGGGGCCATGCCTTCGCGGGCCAATTCATCGGCCCGTTCGTTTTCCGGGTGTCCGGCGTGCCCCTTGACCCATTCCCACGTCACCCTGTGTCGTGCCTGCGCCGCATCCAGCCGCTGCCACAGATCGACATTCTTCAACCCGCCCTTCTTGGTCCAATTGTTCCGCTTCCAACCGTGGATCCACTTGGTGATCCCGTCTTTGACATAGGCGCTGTCGGTTACGATGGTGATGGTTGACGGACGGGCAAGCGTTTCAAGCGCGGTGATGGCGGCCAGAAGCTCCATCCGGTTATTGGTGGTTTCCGCCTCGCCACCACAGAGGGTGCGTTCCTTGACGATCTGCTCCCCGTCCTTGGCCAGCATCAGCACGCCCCAGCCACCGGGTCCGGGGTTCCCGGAACAGGCACCATCCGTGTAGGCGTAAAGATCCGGCATGATCAGCCTTTCCTGGACAGGCAGATGACAAAGGGATCGTCGCTTCCGGCCAGTCCTTTGCCGGTGCCCTCGCGGGTGCTGACCGCGGTGAACCCAGCGCTGCGCAACAGGTTGTGCAGTTCATCGACCGCGACATAGGTATAGGCGCGCCCGATCGGGTCGCGCGCCTCGCCCGTGCCCGTCTTCATCCCGATGTGGAACAGTCCGGCGGGTTTGAGGGCGTTATGGATGGCCGACAGGTGCCGTGGCAGGTCTGCGCGGGGCGCATGCAGCAGGCTGAAGTTGGCCCAGACCCCGTCGTATTCATCCGTTGCATCGACATCGTCGAAGGTGCCGACCCGTGCGCTAATGGCATGGGTCTCATTCGCAAGCGCCACCATTTCCGGGCTGGCATCCAACGGGTCCGGATCAAACCCCGCCGCCCGCATATGGGCCGAGGCTGTCGCGGGGCCGCAGCCAAGGTCCAGAACCCGCCCGCCCTTGGGCAAATGCCCCATGAACGCTAGAAGGTCGGCATCCGGCTCGCTTCCTGAAAACAGCCGGGCATAGTCCGCAGCCTGCCGCGCATAGACGTCGAGTGTTTGCCGATCCACCATCAGAGGACGGTTACGCCAAGGGAAAGAACCACAACCGCAGTCAGCCCGATCCGCAGGGACATCCACCAGCGCGGCGCCAGCCCCCAAAGGACGAAGAACCAATCAAGGATCAGCAACCCGATAAACCCGAAGATCAGGTTTGTTGCGGCTGCGACCGGCCCCCCGCCGACCATGAAGAAGGCCCAAAGCGCCGGAATGACCGATAGGGCATAGCCGGTCGCGGCACGTGCGCCCGATGCCTTGGTTGCAAAGCCCCACAATACGCCGGACATGAAGGCAAGGATCACCTGCCCATAGGCCAGACCGACATAGGGGCCGGTGAACCGCCCGCCCAAAGACGACAGGCTCCACTGCCCCAAGGCCGGGGACAGTTGCGTCAGCGCCCCCCAGACAAAGGGGATTAACCCAGCAAGGCCAAGGATCAGTGCCGAGAGCGGGATTCGGGTCATGCCGGCTCCCTCAAGACGCGGGGCACTTTGAATTCCACGTTCTCTTTCGCGGTTTCCACGATTTCGACAGTTACGTCGAACCGGTCGCGGAAGGCGTCGATAACTTCGTTGATAAGAACCTCGGGGGCCGAAGCCCCGGCGGTGATGCCAACCGACCTGATACCCTCCAGCGCGCGCCAGTCGATATTGTCTGCCCGCATGACCAGTTGCGCGTATTGGCAGCCCGCCCGCGCCGCGACCTCGACCAGTCGCTTGGAGTTGGAGGAATTCGGCGCACCAACGACCAAAAGCGCGTCACACTTCGGCGCGATGGCCTTGACCGCTTCCTGCCGGTTGGTGGTGGCATAGCAGATGTCTTCCTTATGCGGCCCGACGATGGCCGGAAACCGGGCCTGAAGGGCCGCCACGATATCCGCCGTGTCATCGACCGACAGGGTTGTCTGGGTGACATAGGCCAGTTGGGCCGGATCGCGCACCTGCACCCGCGCCACATCCTCGACCGTTTCGACCAAAAGCACCTCGCCGTCCGGCAGTTGCCCCATGGTCCCGATGGTTTCGGGATGACCGGCGTGGCCGATCATGATCATCTGAAGACCGTTTTCGGCGTGGCGGGCGGCCTCGATATGCACCTTGCTGACCAAGGGACAGGTCGCATCCACATAGATCATCTCGCGCCGCGCGGCCTCTGCCGGGATCGCCTTGGGCACGCCGTGGGCGGAGAAGATCACCGGCCGGTCGTCGGGACAGTCGTTCAATTCCTCGACAAAAACCGCGCCCTGATCCCGCAGACTGTCGACCACGAACTTGTTGTGGACAATCTCGTGACGGACATAGACCGGTGCGCCCCATTTCTGGATCGCCATTTCAACGATCTTGATGGCGCGGTCCACGCCCGCGCAGAACCCGCGCGGCGCGGCAAGGTAGAGTGTCAGGGACGGTTTCTGTGTCATGTGCGTTAGGTAATCTGACCGGCCCATCAGGTCCAGCCCGTGTCAGCCCCGATCCACCGGAATCATCGTGCCTTGAAGCATGGCGACATGCCGCCGCCCAACTTTGGGATCGTCGGCCCAGACATCGGCCGCGACCACAACCAACCGCCGCCCGGGGCGGATCACCCGCCCCTCGGCGATCAGGCGGCCTGTGCCCGGCGCCAGAAGATTGATCTTCATTTCGACCGTCATGACCTCTGCCCCTTCAGGCATCATAGTCAAAGCGGAATACCCCGCAGCACTATCACCGATAGAAAAAATCAAACCAGCATGTGAATAGCCCTGCTGCTGGGTCAACGTGGCAGTTACCTCTGCACTAATCGTCACCGCGCCCTGCGTCACGGAATCGAGCCTTGCGCCAAGGGTGGTCATCATCGCCTGCGCCGCGAAACTCGCCCGGACCTTGGCGTCGATGACGGGGTCCAGCGGGGCCGTCATAGCCCCGCCCGACGATCCAGCAGAACCGGGAACCAGTCTTCGCGCAACCGCTGGCCCGGCTGCATGTCATGACCCGGGAACGGTGGCGACGTGCGGCCCGGACGTTCGACATAGCGGGCATCGTCCCCGACCAGCCGCAATGAAAACGCACGCCGCCGGTTGGCATGTTCGTTACCGCGGGCACCATGCAGGATCTTGTAGTTGAAGGCCACGGCGTCGCCGGGCTCCATCTCCCATTCCAGCACCTTCATCCCTTCGGCGTCGGGGTCCGGCACGGGCATATAGGCCTCGGGATCGGGATAAAAATCCGTATCGGCCAGCCAGCGTTTGGGCAGCACCGGCTTGTCCCACCGGTGCGATCCGGCCACGCAGCGCAGCGATGCCTCTTTCACCGGATCAAGCGGCGACCAGAAACTGACGGTCTGCTCCCCATCGACGAAGTAATAGGGGCCGTCCTGATGCCATGGGGTCGGCTTTGAGGTGCCCGGCTCCTTGACCAGCACGTGGTCATGGAACATCTGCACGCTCTCCGACTGCATCAGATCCGCCGCGACCTCGGCTACGGGCGAGGTCCGGATCACCTGTTCGAACTCGGGGATGCGGGTCCAGTTACAGTAGTCGTCAAAGAACCGGCCTGGCTCGCCCGGTTTCAGGTTCTCGGCGGCATAGGGGCCGGGGTCTGCCATATTCCTGTCGATCCCGGCGCGCAGGGTGTCCACGTGGTCCTTCCAGAGGCCGCGGATCAGGACCACGCCGTCGCGCTGATAAGTTTCGATATCTGAGGGGGACAAAAGGGGGTGCGCCATGGTCGGACCTTTCTGATTGCCCGGCCACTCTTGCCGAAACCAGACACGGGTTCCAGCCCCGAAGCGTTTCGATTTGACCTTGAATCGGCCGTTCGCTGCCTTTCGCCTGCGGCTCAAACGCGAACGCCGATACAGGGTGACTCACTAGAAAGTCGAAGCGCTTTAGACGCGGTGGTATGGCGCCCCGGCAAGAATAGAGGCCGCGCGATACAGCTGTTCGGTCAACATCACCCGAACCAGCATGTGCGGCCAGACCATCTTGCCAAAGGACAGCGCCGCATCCGCCTTGGCCCGGAAAACCGGGTCGATTCCGTCTGCCCCGCCGATGACAAAAGCCACGTCCTGCCGCCCGGTGTCCCGCCAGCCTGCGAGCATGTCGGCGAATTGCGGAGAGCTTTGAACCTTGCCACGTTCGTCCAGAATGCAGATCAACGCCCCGTTCGGAACGGCCTTTTCCAACAGCGCCGCCTCGGCCGGCATTCCGCCGCCCTTCTTGTCCTCGACCTCGATCACCTGCGCCGGGCCAAGCCCAAGCGCCCGGCCGGTCCGGTCAAATCGTGTCAGGTAATCATCGACAAGGTCGCGTTCCGGGCCCGCCCGAAGGCGGCCCACAACGACAAGATGGACCCGCATGGCCTAGCGGGCCTTGGTGGCGTCCGTTGCCGGAAGCCACATCTTCTCCAGCTGATAGAATTCGCGCACTTCGGGGCGGAAGACATGGACGATCACATCGCCCGCGTCGATCAGCACCCAGTCGCCGACGTCGCCGCCTTCGGTCTTGCACAGAATCCCAAGCGTGGATTTCAGACGTTCGGCCAGCTTGTCCGCGATGGACGACACCTGACGGCTGGACCGCCCGGATGCGATGACCATGTAGTCCGCGATCGTCGATTTCCCGCGCAGCGGAATCTCCACGATGTCTTCGGCCTTGTCGTCGTCAAGAGAGGCAAGCACGGCAGCGAGAGTCGCTTCGCTGGTGGCCTGAGGTGTGGCGGTCATATCGACCCCGCCCGGCTGGACGGCATTCGCCGCCAATGGTTCAAGAGACAGAACATTGTCCTCCTGCGTGGCGCGCCGTCAGCGGGCCCCGGCGCTGGGCCTGTCAAAAAGGTAGCAACGGACAGGTGTCAAATCAATGAACAGCCCGAAGACAGGCCATTTCACGCAAAACGCGCGTGGCTGCAAGCACACAATTGCATGGGGGGATTGTCAGGCCCGGCCTGTGGAAGTAGCGTTTCGGCATCTGTCACATCAACCGCAGGAGGGTCGTGGCCATGGCAAAGCGTTTTCACGATCGGACCCGCGGTCCTGTCGCTGCCCTGCAAATCCGTTTGCAGGGCTGACCTTCGGGACACATCCTTCCCCCTCTGGTCGGCCTTTCGGGCCCGGTGCGACTCCGCGCCCAACCCCATGATATGACAGGACCGATATGACTTTGCTGAACACCCGCGCCCTTTCGCTGACCCTTGGGCAATCTCTATTCACCGGACTGGACCTGACCATCGCCAAGGGCGATCGGATCGGGCTGGTTGCTGCCAATGGCCGGGGTAAGACGACCCTTTTGCGCTGCCTTGCCGGGCTGGTCGACCCGACCGAAGGCGATATCACCCGCGCGCGCGGGCTTCGGGTCGGGCTGGTGGATCAGAACCCGCCCGCAGACCTGCTGGCCCACACATTCTACGATGCCGTGCTGAACGCCCTTCCCGAAGATCAGGCCGACTATGAAAGCTGGCGGGTCGATATCGTCCTTGATGACCTTGCCGTTCCCGCAGACTTGCGCGACCGCCCGCTGTCGGGGCTTTCGGGCGGTTGGCAGCGCGTCGCCCTTCTGGCGAGAGTCTGGGTGACGGAACCGGATCTGCTGTTGATGGACGAACCGACCAACCACCTTGACCTTGGCCGGGTCGGGTTCCTGCAACGCTGGCTGACGACCGTTGCCCGCGACACGCCCTGCCTGATCGCCAGCCACGACCGCGCCTTTCTGGACGAGGTGACAAACCGCACTCTGTTTTTGCGCGCCGAAGGGTCGCGCCAGTTCGCCCTGCCCTTCACGCCGGCCCGTGCCGCGCTTGATGAGGCCGACGCGGCAGACGGTCGCCGGTTTGAAAACGAAATGAAGAAGGCCGACCAGTTGCGGCGGCAGGCGGCCAAGCTGAAGAACATCGGGATCAACTCCGGCTCGGACCTGCTGGTGAACAAGACCAAGCAGTTGAAAGACCGCGCCGAAAAGATCGAGGCCGCTGCCCGCCCCGCGTATCAGGACCGATCCGCCGGGGCGATCCGCCTGACGAACTCCGACACGCACGCCAAGGCCCTGCTGGCGTTCGAGGAAACAGTGATCACGGCGCCTGACGGCACGGTCCTGTTCCAGACGCCGAAGATCTGGATCAACAAGGGCGACCGGGTGGTTCTTCTGGGCCGGAACGGGGCCGGGAAGACCCAGCTGGTGCGCCGGGTCCATGCCGCATTTGCGTCAGAGGACCCGGATATCCGGGCCGCCGCGACAGCGATCCTTGGCTATTCCGACCAGTCCGTCAGCCAGCTGGACGGCTATACCACCCCGATGGAGGCCGTGACCCATGCCTTCGACGTGGGCGACCAGCGGGCGCGGGCCCTTCTGGCGGGGGCCGGGATGAACGTGGACTTGCAGAATGCGAAACTATCGGCCCTGTCAGGCGGTCAGAAGTCCCGGCTGGCCATGCTGATCCTGCGTCTGACCAACCCAAACTTCTACCTGTTGGACGAACCGACAAACCACCTTGATATCGAAGGGCAAGAGGCGCTTGAGGACGAGTTGCAGGCTCATGAGGCAAGCTGCCTTCTGGTCAGCCACGACCGGACCTTCGTGCGCAATGTCGGCACAAGGTTCTGGGAAATTCAGCGCAAGCGGCTGGTCGAGGTCGACAGCCCCGAAGCCTTTCTTACCGAACAATTGGCCGATAGCGCCTAAAGGTCGAAGGTCGCGAAAACCGGGGCGTGGTCGCTGGGCTGCTCCCACCCCCGGGCATCGCGCAGGACGCGGCTGGAATGGGCCGCGTTCACGATGTCGGGCGTGGCCCAGACATGATCCAGCCGGCGGCCCTTGTCGGCGGCATCCCAATCCTTGGCCCGGTAGGACCACCAGCTATACAACAGGCCCTCGGGGATATCCTTGCGGGTCACATCGACCCAACCGCCTGCATCCTGCGTGGCGGCAAGGTGATCCACTTCGATCGGGGTATGGCTGACGATCTTCAGAAGCTTCTTGTGGTCCCAAACATCATCTTCGCGCGGGGCGATGTTCAGATCGCCGACCAGAATCGCCTTTTCCGGGCGATTGGCGTGAAAATGGTCCCGCATCTCGGTCAGGTAGTCGAGCTTTTGGCCGAATTTCTCGTTCACCTCGCGGTCGGGAACATCGCCCCCAGCGGGCACATAGAAATTGTGGACGGTCACCCCGTTTTCCAACCGTCCGGCGATATGGCGGGCGTGGCCAAGCGCCGCGAAATCCTCGCCCCCTGCTTCGACCATCGGGATCTTCGACAGGATCGCGACGCCGTTATATCCCTTCTGCCCGCGCGCAACCATGTGGTGGTAGCCCAGCGCCTGAAACTGATCGAGCGGGATCTTTTCGACCGGGCTCTTGCATTCTTGCAGGCACAGGACATCCGGCCCCTCTTCCGCCATCAGCTTGGCGACCAGCCCTTCACGCAGGCGAACCGAATTGATGTTCCAGGTGGCAAGGGTGAAGGGCATTGGGGACTCCTGTTCGTGATCCGGCGCAGACTAGCGGGATGCCAGCCAGTCCGCCACCCGCGGCAGCCCCGAAGTCAGGTTTTCTGTCGCATTCCCGAACCCGACCCGAACCGTGCCTTCCATCCCCATGACAGAGCCGGGCGTGAACATGACCCCGGTGTCGCGGATCAGCGCCTCGCACAGGTCATAGGACGGCATGTCCAGATCGTAGGACAGAAGGGTTGTCGTCCCCCCGGTTGGCTCAACAAAATCAACGCCCGGTGTCGCGGCCACCCAATCGGACAGGATCGACAGGTTGGTTCGTGTGATCGCCCGGCTTCGATCAAGGATCAGGTCGGCATTTTCCAGCGCCATCGTGGCGAAATAGTCGTCGATCACACCCACGCTGATCGTCGTGTAGTCGCGATGTATCTCCACCGCCTGCATCAGATCACGCGGCCCCACGATCCAGCCCAGCCGCAGCCCTGCCAACGAAAACGCCTTGGAGGTGGAGCCGGTGCTGATCCCTTTTTCGTAGAGGTCCGCGATGGAGGGTCCGGCGGTATCGCTGTGCTGCTCTGTGCCGCGATAGACTTCGTCGCATAGCACCCAAGCCCCATTGGCGCGGGCGATCTCTGCAATCCGGGTCAGCCCCTCCTGCCCGATTACGGCCCCGGTGGGGTTGTTGGGGTTAGTCAGGGAAATCAACGTCGCGCCCTGCGCCTGATCCGCCAGCCTGTCCAGATCGGGAAGGTATCCATCCTCGGCCCGAAGCAGCAGGCAGCGCACTTCTGCCCCAATGCTTTCGGGAATCGCCGTGTGCTGCTGATAGGTCGGGGTGATCGACACCACCACATCCCCTGCACTGACAAGGGTTTGATAGATCAGATGGTTCGCCCCGATTGTCCCGTGGGTGATCATCACAGTGTCGGGCGTTTGCCGCGCGTAAAGGCCGGCAACAGCCGCCCGCAGCTGGGGAGACCCGGTAATGTCGCCATAGGTCATTTTCAGGGCCGACATCTCGGCGGGCATCACCTGACTCCGGCCCGCCATCTGCATCAATTCTTTAAGGGTCAGCGAGGCGACGCAGGTTTCCGCGAGGTTGATCTCGCACCGTGTCTCCCACTTGTTCATCCACTGTTCGACGCCGAAGGGTTCGATCTGCATCCTGCTCTCCTGCTGTTCAAGGTCGGGCCTTTATTCCAGCACGGAGCAGCACCCTGAATACCAGGAAGTCTACTAGGGCATCTTGCGGAAAAGAAGCCCCGTCCCCCAGAAAAAAGCCCCGGCGGGAGAGCCGGGGCAAAAAGTCCAACAGGGAGGTGATGAGCGGACCCACCACCGGGGGACGGAATGGTATTACCCCCGGCGATGCGCCCTGTATTTGACCCAGATCAAGCGACCAGCCGATAGCCACCGCTTTCAGTGACCAGCAGGCGCGCATTGGAGGGATCGGGTTCGATTTTCTGCCGCAGCCGGTAGATATGCGTCTCGAGCGTGTGGGTGGTTACCCCGGCGTTATAGCCCCAAACCTCATGCAGCAGCACATCACGGGCAACCACGCCGTCAGACGCCCGGTACAGGAACTTGAGAATGTTGGTTTCCTTCTCGGTCAGGCGCACCTTCTTGTCGTCTTCCGTCACCAGCATCTTCTGGGCGGGCTTGAAGGTGTAGGGCCCAAGCTGGAACACCGCATCCTCGGATTGTTCGTGGGTCCGTAGCTGCGCCCGGATACGGGCCAGAAGCACCGGGAACTTGAAGGGCTTGGTGATGTAGTCATTTGCGCCCGCATCAAGACCAAGGATCGTGTCGCTGTCCGTGTCGTGACCGGTCAGCATGAGGATCGGGCATTTGACCCCCTGCTTGCGCATCAGCTTGCACAGCTCCCGGCCATCGGTATCCGGCAGGCCGACATCGAGAATCACCAGATCATAGAGCGCCTCCTTGGCCTTCTTCATGGCCTCGGACCCGGACCCGGCCTCGAACACGTCGAAATCCTCGGTCATGATCAGCTGTTCGCCCAGCGCCTCGCGCAAGTCTTCATCGTCATCGACAAGAAGGATCTTCTTCAACTGTGCCATCTTGGCCTCCGTTCACGTCTGTCCTCACGGATTTGTGGCAGCTCTGCCAAGCCGGCAAGGATTATGACACCTCATTCACGCGCTCGTGTCGGATTTGCCGGGAAATGTTTCAATCCGAAACCGAAACCGCTATCTGGAAGTGGAAACGACAAGGGCCCGGACGATGGGATTTACCCCGGATATCACCGAACGGCTGGCACGCGCCCGATCCGACCTGCGGATGGGGGTGCCCGTTGTGCTGGATGCCGAGGGGGCGGTGGGCGCGCTTGTTCTGTCCGCCGAAACCGTCGACGCGGTCCGCCTTGCGGACCTTCGCGCCCTGTCGGGGACGGCGACCCTTGCGATCACCAACTGGCGCGCCGAAACCCTCAAGGCGCGGGCCTATGACGGGGATATTGCCCGGCTGGTCGTTCCACACGACGCGACCCTGTCATGGGTTCGGGCCATTGCCGATCCGGCGGATGACTTGCGCGCACCGATGAAGGGACCGCTGCAGACCCAACGTGATGGCGATGCCGACATGCACCGCGCCGCGATCGCCCTGTGCAAGGCGGCGCGCCTTCTTCCCGCCGCGCTGGTGCTTGACCTGCCGAATCCGGTGGCCTTCGCCCTTGAACATGACCTGACGCGCGTCCCCGCCAAAGCCGCCCTATACCCCGGACTTGCCGCCCATGATCCCATCATCGCAGCCCGCCTGCCGATGGAAGCGTCCGAGGCCGGCCGCCTCCACATTTTTCGCCCGCAAGACGGGGCCGAAGAGCATTACGCGATAGAGATCGGACAGCCGGACCGCTCAAAGCCGGTTCTCGCCCGGCTTCACTCGGCCTGTTTCACCGGCGATGTGCTGGGCAGCCTCAAATGCGATTGCGGCCCGCAACTCCGCGGCGCACTGGCGCAGATGGGGGCAGAGGGTGCGGGTGTTCTTCTTTACCTCAATCAGGAGGGGCGGGGAATCGGGCTGGCCAACAAGATGCGGGCCTATTCGCTTCAGGATCAGGGGTTCGATACGGTCGAAGCCAACCACCGGCTGGGGTTCGAGGACGACGAACGCGACTTCCGGATCGGGGCAGAGATTTTGCGCCGAATGGGGTTCGGGGCGGTCCGCCTGCTCACCAACAACCCACGCAAGGTCGCCCGGATGGAAGAAAGCGGCATCACGGTCACCGAACGGGTGCCCCTGAAGGTTGGAGAGAACCGGCACAACCATCACTACCTAGCCACAAAGGCCCGGAAATCGGGGCATCTGTTCTAGCGAATTTCGACGTAGCGCCGACGCACCAGAACCAACGTTCGCGTCCGAGCCTGCCACGCCAAAGGCGGCCATGCGGGACCTAGCGGTCATTCACGGGCCCGGGCCGCATAGCACCGAAGGTGCCGGCCCATCGCCGGACCGCCTACGGGGCTGGCGATGGGCCGCTTGCCAAACGTCGGGCTTGGGCTCGAAGCAACCTTCTGACGGCTTCATTCAGGTCTGCCTTGTAGGTATTCGTTGCCCTGCTCTTGATGGGGAATCCGTGTTCGACGGCCATTATCAGGCGGTTTTCCACGCGAACCAGATCGCGACCCCGGCCAGCGCGAGCGCAAGCGTGCGGCGTACAATCCCGCTGCGCCGAGGGTCCTCCAGCAGCACACGCGCCGTTCCGGCAAGCAAGACAATTGCCGCGTGAATGCCTGTTGCGACCGCGACATAAATCGTGGACAGGGTCAGCGTCTGCGCGGTGACATTGGCAGTGGTCACAGTAAACCCCGGCAGAACGGCTATGTAGAAGACCGCGGCCTTGGGGTTCAGCAGATTGGTGATCAGCCCTCGACGGAAATACCGCGCCAGCGTCGATCCCAATGGCGCGTGTTCGATATCCTCGTCCGCGCCGCGCCAGCCGTCCCATGCCAGCCATAGCAGGTAGATCACCCCGCCCCAACGCAAGGCCTGATAGAGCAGGTCCGAAGATGAAATGATCGCGGCCAGCCCCAGTGCGGCGGCAAGTCCGACCAACCCGAGCCCAAGCGCCACGCCCGCAACGGCGGACATCCCGGGCTTGCGCCCCTCGGTCGCGGCGACCAGCGCAAGGTAGGCCATGTTCGGCCCCGGCGTCAGTTCGATCAGCGCCGAGGTCAGGGCGAAGGCCCCAACAGTTGCGAGCGGCAGCCCTGCTAGATCCATTTGGCCAACGGCGGCAGCGACATCAGAACCGCATTCGCGTCATGCCCTGTCGCCAACCCGAATTTCGTGCCCCGGTCGTAGACAAGGTTATATTCGGCATAAAGACCGCGATGAACCAGCTGGGTCTCCTTGTCGGCCTCGGACCAGGGGGTATTTCGCCGCCGTTCCGTGACCGGCACAAATGCGGGCAGGAAGGCGCGGCCAATGTCCTGCGTCAGCGCGAAATCCTTTGCCCAGTCACCGGTGCAGTGGTCATCCATGAAGATGCCGCCAACGCCACGGGCGCGGCCCCGGTGCGGGATATAGAAATATTCGTCGGCCCAGTCCTTCAGGCGGGGGTAAAGCTCGGCCCCATGCGGGTCGAGGTGCTGTTTCTGGACCGCATGGAAATGCGCGGTGTCCTCGTCGTATTCGATGCAAGGGTTCAGGTCAGACCCACCCCCGAACCACCACGCGCCGGGGGTCCAGAACATGCGGGTGTTCATGTGCACCGCAGGGGTATGCGGGTTCTGCATATGCGCGACCAGCGAAATGCCAGAGGCCCAGAATCGCGGGTCGGCCTCGATCCCCGGTACGCCACGGGCGGCCATTGCCTGCTGCGCGGCCTTGCCAAGGGTGCCATAGACGGTGGACACATTGACCCCAACCTTTTCGAACACCCGGCCGCCGCGCATCACGCTCATCAGCCCGCCGCCCGCGTCGGACCCGTCGTCGCTGGCCCGTTTGGTTTCCGTCACCTCGAACCGGCCCGCGGGCAGGTCCGCGAACGGGCCTTCGGACTGGCTGTCCTCCAGCGCCTCGAAGGCCGCCACGATGTCATCTCGAAGCTGTCGGAACCAATTGGAAGCGGTCGCCTTTTCGGTCTGCATCGCGGTCTCGGTCATGGTCGGCTGTCCTTGATATTGTATAACCACGCCCTCTAGCATTCATTGGGGCAGGCTTCCACTGCCCGGTGGTCGCAGTTGCTGTCTCGGAGAGTTCCCATGCGTAAGACCCTTTTGATCCTGCCTGTTCTTGGCATCCTTGCCGCCTGCGCCACCCCGCGCGAGGCTTGTATCAACGATGCGCGCCGCCAAGTGGCTCTTCTGGATCAGCAAATTACAACGACACAGGGCAACATCAGCCGCGGCTATGCGATTGCCACGGTGCAGGACGTGCGGGTGGTGAACGACGTTTGTCAGGGCACGAATGAGGACGGATCGACCTTCAGCTTCCCCTGCCAAAAGACTCGCGTCTTTGACCGGCAGGAACCTGTGGCGATCAACGTGGCCGAGGAACGGGCAAAGCTGGCCGACCTGCAATCGCGGCGGGCCGCCGCCGAACGGGTTGCACAGGCCACCATCCAGCAGTGCATCGCCACCCATCCGGAATAGGGTTCAGGTAAACTCGACCCGATTGCCAAAGGGGTCGTCGGTGAAGAACCGCCGGCGATCTATCAGGGACGTATCCCACCTGACCTCGTGCCCCTCTGTGACAAGCCTTGTGGCGATTGCGTCAAGGTCAGGCACCCGGAAACAGGGGTGCGCCTTGCGCGCTGGGCTAAACGGTTCTTCCACGCCAAGGTGCAGGTCGACCTCTCCCGCCCGCAGCCAAAGCCCACCCCGACCGGCCAAGGCTTCGGGTTTCGGAAGCTCAGTCATGCCAAGGATACCGACCCAGAAGGCGCGCGCGTCGTCCTCTCTGCCCTTTGGAATGGCAAGCTGCGTGTGATCGTAGGTCCAGTTCATTCCGCGCGGGGCCACAGAAGCGATCGCCCAGTTTCATGAACCGTGTGCCAATCGTCCCCGTCGAAATGCACAGGCACCAGCGGACGGCCATAGCCCGCCCCGCCGTCGATGTTGATCCGGTTGCCGTGGTGGGCCGGTTCGTCCAGCGCGGTATGTCCGTGGACGATCATGGTGCCGTGATCGCGCGTATCGTCCAGCCATCCGTTGCGAATCCAGATCAGGTCATCTTCAGCCTGATCGACCATCTCGATACCAGGGCGAATGCCCGCATGGACAAAGATTGCCGCCTCGGTCCGGTGCCACAGCGGACGGCTTTCCAGAAAATCGAGGTGGGTTTCGGGGACCTTGGCACGAGCTTCTTTCGCAATCTCGTCGACAAGGCCGGGGTCGCGGATTTCAGCGTCGGCATCGGGCAGGGTCACCCCGTAGGACCGCAGCGTATCGCGGCCACCCAGAGCGGGATGGAGCCAGCCCTTGCCCGATGCGATCTGCGGGTCGTCGATGACCCCGTCACGGACAAAGCGGGTGAACATCCGGTCATGGTTGCCCCGCAGGACGGTCCAGTTCCGGCCCGCCTCAACGCCTGCGATCAGGGCGTCGATCACGCCGCGTGTATCCGGGCCACGGTCGGTATAATCGCCGACAAAGACCACCTCTGCCCCGGTGCCGCCATCTGTATGGATCAGCGCAAGTGCGCGGTCCATCTGTGTCTTCTGTCCGTGGATGTCGCCGACTGCGTAGATCATGGGGTCCGCCTTTCGGGGCCGGAATAGCACGCGTCAGACGGGTGGGGAACGCCCTCCGGATCAAGGCAGCCTTGCAGTGAGGTCAGGCCTGCGCCTCGACCTGCGGGTCCGGCAGGAACCGATAGGAATGGGTGTTGATGTCACCGCTCCACCGCCAAAGCGCGACAAAGCCTTCGGGGCCGGTGCGGAACGCGTGCGGCATCAGAGATGGATGGTGGATCATGTCGCCCGCTGGCCGGTGCCGGGTGTCGTCCCCTGCGGTCCAGAGGGCGGACCCCGCGAGGATCACATAGGTTTCATCCGCGTCGTGATTGTGCAGGCCGTAGTAGCTGTTCGGCGCCATATAGACGAGGCCGAGCCGGTGATCGGGGCAGGGAATCGGGCCGTCCGGACCCATCAGCGTCGCAACAGCGATGATGGCGGCGGCTGCGGCAGTCATCTGGTCCTGTACCGGGTTCACGCTCCAGTCGATCAGGTCATGGGTGGCAAGCGCGGCCCGTGCGGCCGGATGGTCCGACCCGGCCAGACAGGTCCGGATACCCAGGTCAAAGGCACAGGCTGACGGGGTGACGGGCATGTCGATGGCGGTCTGGGTCAGCGCGTTGGCGGCCGTTGCGCCTTCCGAACGTCCTTCGGCGCGGTAGACAGCGGCAAGCTCGTCCAGAAGGGCGGTAAATCGGGGTTGATAGGCCATGTCGCCCTCCGGCAACTCAATGCCTGAGGGTTGCGCGAGCGGGCGGCGCGGTCTGACACTGTCACGACATCGGCGGGTCGAAAACGGGAAGCCTGAAAACGACACGAGCCGCCCGGTCTGGGCGGCTCGGTCAGGGGTATCGGGTGGATCAGGCCACGTCGAAGGTCAGCGGCTTGATCTGCCGAAACATGCCCGTCGATTCCAACTTGGCGATGACCGGGGCCGGAACCGGATCGTCGACGTAGAGAAGCGCGATCGCCTCGCCATTCCGGGCGGCGCGGCCAAGGGTAAAGTTGGCGATGTTGACGCCGTTCTCGCCCATGGTCTGACCAAGGGTGCCGATGATGCCCGGCACGTCCTCGTTGGTCGTGTACAGCATGTTCGCGCCGACCTCGGCATCGATGTTGATGCCCTTGATCTGGATGAAGCGCGGCTTGCCATCGCTGAACACTGTGCCCGCGATAGAGCGTTCCCGTTCGGCGGTGACAACCGTGACCTTCACATAGCCCTCGAAAGCGCCGGACTGGTCCTGCTTGGTCGTGGAAATCTGGACGCCGCGTTCCTTGGCCATGACCGGGGCCGACACCATGTTCGTGTCCGGGTTCGTCTTCTTCATGATCCCGGCGATGGTCGCGGCGGTCAGGGCCTTGAGGTTCATCTCGGAGGCTTCACCGTCAAACAGGATGTTGATCGCCTTGATCGGCTCGTCCGTCATCTGGCCGATGAAGTTGCCCAGATGGCCCGAGAGCTTGATCCATGGGCCCATGACCTTGGCCTCTTCGGCGGTGACGGAGGGCATGTTCAGCGCGTTTTGCACCGCGCCCGTCAGCAGGTAGTCGGCCATCTGCTCGGCGACCTGAAGGGCGACGTTTTCCTGCGCCTCGGTCGTGGCCGCGCCAAGGTGCGGGGTGCAAACCACGTTGGGCAGGTTGAACAGCGGGTTTTCCTTGGCCGGTTCCTCCGCAAAGACGTCGAAGGCGGCGGCGGCGACATGGCCCGACTTCAGCAGGTCGGCAAGGGCGGCTTCGTCCACCAGACCACCACGGGCGCAGTTGACGACGCGAACGCCCTTCTTGGTCTTTTCAAGGTTCTCACGGCTGAGGATGTTGCGGGTCTGGTCGGTCAGCGGCACGTGCAGGGTGATGAAATCGGCCCGCTTCAGCAACTCTTCCAGATCCACCTTTTCCACGCCGATTTCGGTGGCGCGCTCCTCGGACAGGAAGGGGTCGTAGGCGACGACCTTCATCTTCAGACCAAGGGCGCGGTTGCAGACGATCGACCCGATGTTGCCCGCACCGATCACGCCAAGGGTCTTGCCGGTCAACTCGACCCCCATGAATTTCGATTTTTCCCATTTGCCAGCATGGGTCGAGGCGCTGGCCTCGGGAATCTGGCGGGCGGCGGCGAACATCATCGCGATGGCATGTTCGGCGGTGGTGATCATGTTGCCGAAGGGGGTGTTCATCACGATGATCCCCTTCTTCGATGCCTCAGGGATATCGACGTTGTCGACCCCGATCCCGGCGCGGCCGATGACCTTGAGATTGTCGGCGGCGGCGATGATCTTTTCGGTCACCTTCGTGGCCGAACGGATGGCAAGGCCGTCATATTGGCCGATGACTTCAAGAAGCTTGTCCTTGTCCTTGCCAAGTTCGGGCTGGAAATCGACGTCAATGCCACGATCACGGAAGATCTGGACGGCGGCTTCGGACAGCTTGTCGGAAATAAGTACGCGGGGGGCCATGTCTGGTCCTTTCATTGGGCGGGGGTGGGTTGAAACCCACCTTACGGTTCAGGGGTATGGGGGTAGGGTGGGCCAAGGCCCACCTTACGCATCATGCAGCGTCGGACAGCGCTTCGATCTCGGCGGCAAAGGCCCATTCGAGCCAGGGCAGCATCGCCTCGATATCGGCAGTTTCCACGGTGGCACCACACCAGATCCGCAGACCGGCGGGAGCGTCGCGGTAGGCGCCGATATCCAACGCGATGTTTTCCGCCTCCAGCCGCTTGGCAACCGCCTTGGCAAAGGCCGCGCCATCGGTGATCCGATCGTCGGTGAACTTCAGGCAGACGCTGGTATTGGACCGGGTGGCCTTGTCATTGGCAAGGTTGGCGATCCAGTCGCGGCTGGCGCAGAAATTCCAGACGGCGCGGGCGTTCGCATCGGCCCGGTGGATCAAGGCGTCCAGCCCGCCGATGGACTTGGCCCATTTCAGCGCGAACAGGTAGTCCTCGACCGCCAGCATCGACGGGGTGTTGATGGTCTCGCCGCGGAAGATACCTTCGATCAGCTTTCCACCCTTCGTCATGCGGAAGATCTTCGGCATGGGCCAGGCGGGGGTATAGCTTTCGAGCCGTTCAACGGCACGAGGGCTGAGGATCAGCATACCGTGGGCCGCTTCACCGCCCATAACTTTCTGCCAGGAGAAGGTCACCACATCCAGCTTGTCCCAGGGCAGATCCTGCGCAAAGGCGGCGCTGGTTGCGTCGCAGATGGTCAGACCCTTGCGGTCCGACGGGATTACTTCGCCCGACGGCACACGCACGCCCGAGGTGGTGCCGTTCCAGGTGAAGACCACATCGTTGTCGTAGTTGAGCGACGACATATCGACGATATCGCCATAGTCGGCGGTGTGGGCTGTCGCCTCGATCTTGAGCTGCTTGACCACATCGGTGACCCAGCCAGCCCCAAAGCTTTCCCAAGCGACCATTTCCACAGGCCGTTCACCCAGAAGCGACCACATCGCCATTTCGACGGCGCCGGTATCCGAGGCCGGAACGATGCCGATCCGGTAGTCAGACGGAACCCCAAGGATTTCAGCGGTCAGGTCGATCGCCTCTTTCAGCTTGGCCTTGCCGACTGCGGCACGGTGCGACCGGCCCAGTGGGGCGTCACCAAGCGCGGCAAGATTCCATGTGGGGGGTTTGGTGCAGGGGCCAGAAGAAAAGCGCGGATTTTCCGGGCGCGCAGCCGGTTTGGTCAAAGCCATTATCTGATACCCTCTCAGATATTCGCCCCTCGTTGGGGAGGGGTGTCCCAAGGCCGGAGATACGGGGGGCAGAGGGCTTTCACAACGGGCAAAATGCGGCTAGACCGCCGGTTGAGGTGCGAAATGCGACCCTTGGCGACTACGATCGGAAACTTGCATCCGCATCCGGGAAGGCGGGACACGGCGTGAATTGGGTGTTGAAGAAACTGACCGAGTCGCTGTCGGACCCGTTCCGGGATATTCCGCAAAAGCCCGACTACCACGCCCAGATTCTTGCCATGCCAGCGCCGGAACGCCGCTATGCCATGTTCTTTACGCCGCGCAGTGGATCGTCTCGTCTGACGGAACTTGCCGATCAGACAAAGGTGCTTGGCCGACCGGGAGAAATCTTCAATCCCGCCCTCCTTCCCAAGATCGCCGGGCATTACGGCGCAAAGAATATGGGCGACTATGTTGACCTTCTGAGCCGGGCCCGGAACCACGGGGGGACATTCGGGTGCCAGATCACTTATTCGCAGATCCTGTCGCGGTTCCGAACAGGACATAGGTTCCTCGTCGCGACGGACCCCACCCACGTCATGTGGTTGTGCCGGGAGGATATCGTTGCGCAGGCAGTGTCGATCAGCCGTATGCGGCAGACCCGGCTGGGCCACGCGACCGCAGCAACGGCAGCGATCGAAGCAGATGCAGAGGCGCTGTTTGTCTACGATCCGCGTGCGATCCGGCGGATCATCCGGTTTCTGCGCTGGATGGAAACCCGGACAGAGGCGCTGTTTCACCGAAAAGGGCTGCAACCGCTGCGGCTGAGTTATGAACAGTGTATCGCCCACCCGCCGACAACCGTCCTTGCGGCAATGGCCGGGCATCTGGGGGTTGATCTGGACCCCGACGTCGAAATCGTCGAAAAGCACCGGAAATTGTCCGGAAGCAAAGGACGCAGTTTCGCCGAGCAATTCCGGGCCGAGAACGCCGATTTTGTCGCTCGCGTGGAACGGCAGCGGGCCCCGATGCTTGCGCGCCTCACCGACCTGGGCTGAAGAAAGAACACAATGACCCATTCGCATATCGTCACCCTGCTGACCAACCCCGCCAATCCCGCACTCGACCCCGCGTTGGTCGAGGCCCTGCGCAACGCCTGGGGCGGTGGCGAAGCGCGCTGGCTTTCCGTGGACGAAGCTGCGGAATTTGGTGTTCCGCAAGTTCCCGGCAATGCCGAGGAGATCTGGGCCAGTCTTCAGGATCAGCGGGTGGACCTTGTGATCCTGCCCGCCGAAGGGCGGCGCAAGAAGATGCTTCTGGCGGATATGGACAGCACCATGATCCAGCAGGAATGCATCGATGAATTGGCCGCCGAGGCGGGTGTCGGCCCACGCGTGGCCGAGATCACGGCCCGGGCCATGAATGGCGAGTTGGACTTCGAAGGGGCGCTGATCGAACGGGTCGGTCTTTTGGCCGGGTTGGATGAGGCGATCATCGACCATGTTCTGAAAACCCGGATCACCCATATGCCGGGCGGGCGGGCGCTCTTGGCGACGATGAAGGCGGACGGCGCCTATGCGGCGCTGGTGTCGGGTGGGTTCACATCCTTCACCGCAAGGGTGGCGGCGGACCTTGGGTTCGACGAAAACCGCGCCAACACGCTGCTGACCGAAAACGGCAAGCTGACGGGCAAGGTCGGAATGCCGATCCTTGGGCGCGAGGCCAAGGTGCAGGCCTTGGAAGAGATCACCGCCCGTCTCGGACTGTCAGAAGCCGATGTGCTTGCCGTGGGGGATGGGGCCAATGATCTGGGGATGCTGACACGCGCGGGCACGGGCGTTGCCCTGCACGCCAAACCCAGCGTGCAGGCCCAATGCGATGTGCGGATCAATCACGGCGACCTGACGGCCCTTTTGTATGTTCAGGGCTATACCAAGAGCGACTTCGCGGCCTAGCGCCGCTTCGCCTCTCCCCGCGCCTTGCCGGTCTTGTAGAGCTTGTTCAGCTTGCGATAGCGGGCGCGGGATTCGGCGACGGTTTCCGTGTTGTACTGGTCTTCGCGAGCCAGTTTCTGCCAGCGTTCGTATCGCGCCTCATCCAGACTCCCTGCGTCGATTGCCGCGCGGATGGCGCATCCCGGTTCGGTATCATGCTGGCAGTCGCTGAACCGGCACTCCAGCGCCAGATCGGCAATATCGGCGAAGACCGCGTCGATCCCTTCGGCGGCCTCGGTCAGGCGCAGTTCGCGCATCCCGGGCGTGTCGATCAGCCACCCGCCGAACAAGGTCGGGCGGAGCGCGCGGGATGTCGTAGTATGCCGCCCCTTGGCATCATCTTCTCGAATGCCCTGGGTAGCGTCCTCTATCCCGGTCAGACAATTCTGAATCGTGGTCTTGCCAACCCCGGACGATCCGACAAGGGCCAGCGTCTGGCCATCCTTGCACCATGGCACAAGGCGTTTCACCTCCTCCGGGTCGCGGGCGTCGATGGCCAAGGCGGTCACAAGGGGCGACAGCGCCTCGGACCGGCGGACATAGTCGGCGGGGTCTTCTGCCTCGTCGGCCTTGGTCAGGATAATCAGCGGCAGGCAGCCCGCGGCGGCCGCCATGGCAAGGTAGCGTTCCAGCCGCGCCGGGTTGAAATCGGCGTTGCAGCTGGTGACGATCCCCAGCGTATCGACATTTGCGGCGATCAGCTGGCCCTTGACCTCGTGCCCGGCGGCGCGGCGCTGGATCAGCGTGGACCGGTCCAGCAGAGCGGTGGCGCGGCCGCCCTCGGACAAGACCCAGTCACCAACGGCATAGGCGCCGGTTTCCATCGGAGTCACCAGGGTCACCGGCCCATCGGGGCCAAGCCCCTCGACATCGCGCCGGTTGATCGCAGTCAGTCGCACGGGGGTTGCGGTTTCGTCAGCGTCAAGCTGACGGGCGAAATGGGTCGACCATCCAAGGTCGGAAAGGGAAAATCGGGTCAATTCGGAAAGCCCTTGAACGTGTGAGGATTGGCTGTGCGGACACAGCGATGGTCACATCGGGCGGCGCGGGTCACTTCGACGGCGCGGCCCGGAGGCAGGTCACATTCTCCATGATCGTCCTCCGTCCAATTGGCGTTTCTAGGTGAGAGGCTGGACAGCGACCCAAGCGGGGCTCGTTGCGGCTGCTTCCTTCCGGACCTGACCGGGTTGGCGAGGCGCTCGCCCGCGCCAACCTCTCGACTTTGCATATAGGGCCGGACCGCGCGTGGCGCAACCCGGCTAGCGGCGAAGGCCAGAGGGGCAGAACAACTGGGTGAATGCGGCGTAGCAGCTGGCGCTTCTGCCGTAGCCGGCGACATCGACCTGGGCAAAGAGTTTGTGGTCAAGATAGTCGACCGAAATACCCAACCGGGCCAGATCGGCACAGGCCGCCGCATCCGCCTTGCACGCCTGAAACAACAGCGCGGCAACCGGGTCATTGATGTCGTCAAGGCTGCCTGCCTCGATTTCGTCGCGGATCATGGTCCCGATCGCGGTTTCGACGGCATCCGGTCCCGGACGTGTCAGTGCGGCAGCGGAAATAGTCACAAGGACAAGGAATACGATAAGGCGAAACACGGTCGAGCCCCCCGGACAGGTTCAGGTTCCTCGCGTTATTGCGGCAAATCGTTAAAGCATCAATCGGAACCAGTCGAATCCCTCGGGCCCCGGACCCACATGTGTGGCCCGCCCGCGGGTTGCTTCCGCCGCGAATCCTGCGGCGTTCGGGCTGGACAGGAACAGTCCGGAACTTTCGGCCACATTCGCCAGCCGCCACCCCGCCCGCGCCGCGGGGTTGATTGGCCCGGACCGCCGGATGTGTTCGATCAGGATATCTCTGGCGGCTGTGCGGGTCTCGACAATGGTTCTTGCAAGCGCAAGCATCGCAAAATCGCCACCGCCCCCGACCCGATAGCTTGACGCGGCGACAACAAGGCGGTCATGCGGGGCAAGTGGTTTTCCGTTGACGCGAACGTCGCGGATCCGGCCATCGGACCCAAGAGGGGCGGCAAGGTCGATGGTGTAGTCGACCCCGTCAAAGGTATCGAAGGCGTAGCTGGGCATATCCTCGTTGATGAGGCAGGTATCGACCTGACCCGGCCCAACCTGCATGAAGCAATCTGTTGTCTGGACCATCCAGTCGACCAGCGCGGAGCCCGAAATCTCGATCGCGCAGATCGTGTTGGGATAGGGGTAGAGTTCGGCGGCGTTTCGTAGGGTCAGGGGCCCTGGTGAAATATCGACATAGTTGGTCACACCTGATCGCCCGCCGGCCCGAAACGGAGGGGCCGCTACGATCAACGGCAGGCTTGCATAGGGTGTGTCTTGAAGCAGTTCGCCAATCGCATTGCGTTGCGAATCCGCGATCAGGGCCAGTGGGCGGTCGGGGGCAACGCGGGAAAAATAGCTGTGCAGCGGAACCGCGGTTTCGCCAATCGGGCGGCGGATATGCGCAAGCGTGATTTCATGCGCTTCGGTTACAGAGGCAATGATCTCCGGATCGATCGGGACAAGCGGTTCATAGCTGTTGTCCGGTCGCCGCCGTGCAATCGGCCAGGCTGCGGTTGATGTGCCCTTTTGCGCGGACCATCCGTCCCGCGTGCGATCAAGCGTCAGGTCGATCACTCCCAGGTGCGATCCCAGCGAGCCGGGAATGACCACCGGTGTTCCATGAATGGTTCCACGCACCGGATCGACCGGGCCGTCTGCCGATACGTCGGGACCGGGAAAGACAAGGTGGGTATGCCCGCCGATGATCGCATCTATTCCAGGAACAGCGGCAAGCGGGACGATCGCGTTTTCCATCCCCGGCTTGTGCCGCTGGCCCCCGATCCCGGAATGGCACAGGACCACAACGATTTCGGCACCGCGCCGACGCAGGTCAGGGACATGCGCCTTTGCCGTTTCGATCATGTCCCGGGTCTTCAGGCTGTCGGCAAGCTGGTGCCGGTCCCAGTCAATCACCTGCGGTGGCGTCAGGCCAATGACCCCGATCCGAAGCGGCAGCCAAGAGCCGTCTGACGCGACGACCATCCGGTCCAGTATCACCGTGGCAGGCAGAAGTGTGTCATCGTCAAGCGGGGACCCACCAAGTGTTCGCGACACGTTGGCCGATAACATCGGAAACCGTGCGGACCCCGCGACACAATCCAGAATATCCAGACCGTAGTTGAATTCGTGGTTTCCGACACAGGCGGCATCGTAGCCAAGCCGGTTCATCGCCGCGATGGCCGGATGGATGCAATCGGGATCGTTCGACCGGGTTTCGATGATCAGGTCTGAAAGCGGTGTGCCCTGAAGGAAGTCGCCGTTGTCAAACAGCAGGCAATTGGGACTTTCCTGCCGCATCTGCCGGACAAGGCTGGCAGTTAATGCCAGCCCGAAGTGGGCAACCGGCTGATCCGCGAAGTAGTCATAGGGCAACAGATGCGCGTGCAGGTCGGTTGTCGCCAGAATGCGCAGATGTGCACACGTCCGCGGTTCGCGTCCTTTCAAAGGGCGGACCTGTTCCACAGCCTAGTCCTTTTGCAATACCGTCCCGATTGCAGCCTAACAACCTGAAGGCGACCAAGGGAAGCCCCGACCGGGTTTCCGGGTTTGTCTTTTTGCAGGTATCGTGCCAGAGGTCGGCCATGAGACATGCGGAAACAGTGACCTTTGGCGGCTCTGGCCTTGATCGGGCGGCCCAATTGCGGGGCGACCCGGCCCGGCTAGACGCCCTGTGTGACAATGCTGAAAGCCGTGCGATCATCCTGTGGCGCGGAAAGCCGTTGGTGGTGGGCCCCGACGGTGGTGGGCTGGTCCGCGTGGATCTGCGCCACGCGCTTTGCCGGGCGGCCGGCGGTCCGATGATCTTTCTGGGCCTTGACGGTGGGGGTGCTGTTTTTGCGGCCGATATTAGCCCGTGGGAACCTGACTCCGAGACCGCACCGGACCCGTCTGGATTTCTTGACCCATCGCTTCAGGTGCATCCCGATGCGCCAGAAGGGGTGGTGTTTGCCGAATTGCGGTCGATCATGACCGGCCTGAATGCGCGGGACGCCGAACTTGCGGCAACGGCCAAGGCGATATTCGGTTGGCACGAGACGCACATGTTTTGTTCCCGCTGCGGTGCGCCAAGCGCGATGGCTATGGCGGGGTGGCAGCGCAATTGCCCCGCCTGCGGTGGTCAGCATTTCCCACGAACGGACCCTGTCGTCATCATGCTGATCACGCATGGCAATTCTGTCCTTCTGGGGCGGTCGCCGGGTTGGCCCGACGGGATGTATTCCTGCCTTGCCGGCTTTGTCGAACCCGGCGAGCCGATCGAGGCGGCGGTGCGGCGCGAGGTGCTGGAGGAAGCCGGGATCACGGTGGGACGCGTCGACTATCTTGCAAGTCAGCCTTGGGCCTTTCCTACATCCTTGATGTTTGGATGCCGGGGCGAGGCGCTGAGCAATGACATCGTTCTGGATCCGGCGGAACTGGAAGATGCGCTTTGGGCGACGCGCGAGGAGATCGCGCAGGCGTTCATCGGACAGCACCCCCGGATCAAACCCGCCCGAAAGGGATCAATCGCGCATTTCCTTCTGTGGAACTGGCTTTCGGATCAGTTGACTTGACAGGCGGGCCAAGGCTGGCTGAAAGGTTAACCAATCAAAAAGAGGGGGCAGCGGGATGAAACTCAGCACGCGGGAAGATATCGAGGCACCAATCGACTATGTGTTTGCGCGAACCACCGATTTCGCGAGCTTCGAGCGGTCGGCGCTACGGCGCGGCGTTGAAGTTCACCGGCTAGATGATGGTGCCAAGGTCGGGCGCGGCGCGTCGTGGCGGGTCGAATTCATCTTCCGTGGCAAGCCGCGCAACGCCGAGGCGGTCATCGCGGACTTCGATCCGCCAAATGGTTTTGCCGCCAAGTTTGAATCCGGTGGGCTACAGGGGCAAACCCTGATCGAACTGGTGCCGCTGTCGCCGGCCCGGACCCGCCTGACCCTTTCGGTCGAGATGACCCCAAAGACCTTGGCCGCGCGGTTGCTGATCCAGTCGCTGAAACTGGCCAAGACGAACCTGCAGCGCAAATTCAAGACGCGGGTCGCCGACTTTGCCGAGGACGTCGAGGAAGACTACAACGCCAAAGCCTGATCAGCGTTGTGGTTTTTCGTGTCGCCGCGCAGAGGCCGGGAAAACCCCCATCAGCCGGATATGGTCGGTGAAATAGTCCAGCTCTTCCAAAGCAAGCTGAACATTCCGATCGTCGGGGTGGCCTTCGATTTCGGCATAGAATTGGGTGGCGTTGAAGTTGCCGCCGACCATGTAGCTTTCCAGTTTCGTCATGTTGACGCCGTTGGTCGCGAAGCCGCCCATGGCCTTGTACAGCGCGGCAGGAATGTTGCGGACCCGGAAGATAAAGCTTGTCATCATCCCCGCCTTGCCGCGCCGGGTGAAGTCGGGGTCGCGCGCCATAATCAGGAACCGGGTGGTGTTGCGATCATGGTCTTCAATGTGGCGGGCCAGAATCTTCAGGCCATAAATATCGGCAGCAAGCTCTGACGCGAGTGCGGCCTTGGTCTTGTCCCCGCCTTCGGCAACATCGCGCGCGGCCCGTGCGTTGTCCGAACTTGCCACCGGGTTGATTCCGTGTTCGCGCAGAAACCCCGCGCATTGCGGAAGGATCACGACGTGACCCAAAGCGGTTTCAATATCGTCGACTCGCGCGTCGTGCAGGCCAAGAAGGTTGATATGGACCCGAACAAAGGCTTCGTCGACGATATGCAGCCCGCTTTCGGGCAACAGGTGGTGCACGTCGGCAACCCGGCCATAAGTCGAATTCTCGACCGCGATCATGCCCAGTTCGGCATCGCCCTTGCGCACCGCTTCAATGGCGGCGTCGAAGGTCGGGCAGGGCAGGGGTTCGTGCCCGGGGCGCGTTTCGATACAGGCCTGATGGCCATAAGCGCCCAGTTCCCCCTGAAATGCGATCTTGCCAGTCATGACGGTCATCCAAACGTTGTTCTGAAAAAAGGGCAATAAGTCGCGGTACTATAGCTTGCAAGACCCCGCCGTAACCGGATACATAGCCGCGAAACTGCGAACGAGATGGAACGCGACATGTTCGACACAATGACCCTCACCAAGGCGGTGGCCGGCGTTTGCGGCGCGCTTCTGGTCTTCCTCTTCGGCAACTGGGCTGCTGAATCCCTGTATCATGGTGGCGGTGCCCACGGTGATGAACACGCTCAGGCCTATGTGATCGAGGTTGAAGGCGCTGACCACGGCGGCGAAGAAGTCGCTGTCGAAGAAGGCCCGGACTTTGCCGAAGTGTTTGCCTCGGCCGATGCGGCTGCGGGCGAAGGCCTGTGGCGCAACTGCCGCTCCTGTCATGCTCTGGAAGAGGGCCAGCACGGCACCGGCCCGTCGCTTTACGGCGTTGTCGGCCGTCCGATCGACGCGATCGACGGTTTCGCTTATTCCGGCGCCCTTCTTGAGGTCGGCGAGACCTGGACCCCGGAAAACCTGAACGCTTTCCTGGCCGACCCCAAGGGCGCTGCGCCGGGCACCAAGATGAACTTCCGCGGTCTGCCCAAGATCGAAGACCGCGCCAACCTGATCGCCTACCTGTCGACCATCGGCGGCTGATCAGCGGTTCTATGGAATTGATTTGGGGCTGCACCGCCGGTGCGGCCCCTTTTTCTTTGCGCGGGCACCCACCGTCACGGTCCATTCACCGCTTGATCACGCATTCTCAACTTGAATGCGTGACACCGCCCCCGTTAGCTTTATCTTGGTAGCCAACAATACCCAAAGATCCCATCAGGAGAGCGCAATGAACCGTCCCGAACCGCACCGCCCCAGAACCAAGGCGCAGGCAAAGGCCCTCCGGGTGGACGCCCGGCCGTGGCTGTTCGGCGCGGGGGCGCTGCTTGGTCTGGCGCTGATCGCCGGTCAGGCCTTTGCCGCCGGGCACGAGGAGGTCACGGTCAGCCACGGCTACACCAACTTTGGCGACCTGAAATACCCCGCCGATTTCGCCCATCTCGACTATGTCAATCCGGACGCGCCGAAGGGCGGCGAGATCAGCATCTGGGCGCAGGGCACGTTCGACAGCTTCAACAACTTCGCCCGCGAAGGCGTGCCTGCATCCATGGCCACGATTGCGCAGGAATCGATCATGGTCGGCACGGCGGACGACCCCTATGGCGTCTACTGCTACCTGTGCGAAACCATCGAATACCCCGAAAGCCGCGACTGGGTGATCTTCAACCTGCGTCAGGATGTGACATTCTCGGATGGCCGCCCGATGACGGCGGCGGATGTGGAGTTCACCTTCAACCTGTTCATGGAGCAGGGCATCGCGGAATACCGGAATGTCGTGTCCGGTTTCGTGTCCGAGGTTGAGGTTCTGGGCGACTACCAGATCAAATTCACCTTTACCGAAGAAGCGCCGCGCCGCGATGTGATCAGTTTTGCCGGGGGCACGTCGGTGTTCTCCAAATCCTGGTTCGAGGAGCAGGGCATCCGGCTGGACGAGGCGGCCGATGCGCCTTTCCTCGGCACTGGGGCCTATATGTTGCAAGGCATGGATATTGGGCGGCAGCTGGTTTATGGCCGCAACCCCAATTTCTGGGGCGCGGATCATCCGATGAACGTCGGACAGAACAATTTCGACACGATCCGGGTTGAGTATTTTGCCGACGGCTCTGCCGCCTTCGAAGCCTTCAAGGTGGGCGAATATACCTTCCGCAATGAAAACTCCTCGCTACAATGGGCGACGGGCTATGACTTTCAGGCGCTGGAAAATGGCTGGGTGCAAAAGGTTGAGCTGCCAAATGGCAGTATCGGTCGGGCTCAGGCTTGGGTCTTCAATTTGGATCGGGAAGTCTGGCAAGATCCGAAAGTGCGCGAGGCGGTGCGTCTGATGTTCAATTTCGAATGGTCGAACGAGGCGCTGTTCTACGGCTTGTACGAACGCGTGAATTCCTTCTGGGAAAACAGCGATCTTGAGGCGACGGGCACCCCGTCAGATGCAGAAATTGCCCTGCTGAAGCCCTTGGTGGACGAGGGCCTATTGCCCGCCGAGATCCTGACGGCAGAGGCGGTCATGGCCCCGACCTCGGGCTCCCGGTCGCTGGATCGGGGCAACCTGCGGGCGGCGTCCGACCTGCTGGACGCGGCAGGCTGGGTTGCTGGCGACGATGGGATGCGGTCCAAAGATGGCGTGTCGCTGGCCCTGACCATCCTTGCGTATAGCCCCGCCTTCGACCGCATAAACAATCCCTACATCGAAAATCTTCGCGCGCTGGGCATTGATGCAAAACTTGAGAGAGTGGACACCGCCCAGTATGTCGAGCGAACCCGAAGTGGCGACTATGATTTCATTGGTCACGGCTATTCGATGTCTTTTGAACCCGGTGTCGGCCTAAGGCAACATTTCGGATCTGAAACAGCGGATGATTCCAGTCGCAACCTGCAACGTTTGCGCAGCCCGGCTGTAGATCGCCTGATTACCGCCGTGGTGGACTCCCAAACCCTTGAAGACCTGACAACCGCGACCCATGCGCTGGACCGCGTGCTGCGGCACGAAGGGTTCTGGGTGCCGCAATGGTTCAAGGATGTGCACACCGTCGCCTATTACGACATGTACCGGCATCCGGAAAATCTCCCCCCCTTCGCACTGGGCGAGATGTCCTTCTGGTGGTACGACGCCGAGGCCGCCGAACGGCTCCGGTCCGAAGGCGCCTTCCAGTAAAAACGAAAGGACGGGTTCGCCTTGGGCGCCTATATCCTGCGCAGACTGCTGCTCGTGATCCCCACACTGCTGGGGATCATGATAATCAACTTCACCCTGACCCAATTCGTGCCGGGCGGCCCGATCGAACAGATCATCGCCCGCATGGAAGGGTCCGGTGATGCCTTTGAAACCATCTCGGGCAGCTCGGCCGAAATTGCCGAAACCGACACGGATTCAAGCTATGCCGGGGCCCGCGGGCTGCCCGAGGATTTCATCAAGGAACTGGAGGCGGAATTCGGGTTCGACAAGCCGCCGCTAGAGCGGTTCCTGTTGATGATGTGGAACTATATCCGCTTCGATTTCGGCGAAAGCTACTTCCGCAATATCAGCGTCGTGGACCTTGTTCTGGAAAAGATGCCGGTGTCGATCACCTTGGGCCTGTGGTCCACGCTGATTGCCTATCTCGTGTCGATCCCGCTCGGGATCAGGAAGGCGGTGCGCGACGGGTCGTCCTTTGACACATGGACCAGCGCCGCAATCATCGTGGGCTATGCGATCCCCGGATTCCTCTTCGCGATCCTGTTGATCGTGCTGTTCGCCGGGGGGAACTGTTACCGCTTTGGCTTTGGCGTGTCGGACTTCTTCCGGCAATACCTGCCGTGGCTTTACGACTGGAACCCGACTTGCCGCCAGACCTTCCCGCTGCGCGGGCTGACCAGCGCGAACTGGGAAGACCTCAGTGCCTGGGGCAAGGTAAAGGACTACCTCTGGCACATCACCTTGCCGGTGCTGGCCTCGACCATTTCGGCCTTTGCGACGCTGACGCTTCTGACCAAGAACAGCTTCCTCGACGAGATCAAGAAGCACTACGTCATGACCGCGCGGGCCAAGGGGCTGAACGAACGGCGGGTGCTGTATGGCCATGTGTTCCGCAACGCCATGCTGATCGTCATCTCGGGCTTTCCGGCACTGTTCATCGGGGTGTTCTTCGGCGGGTCGCTGATCATTGAAACCCTGTTCAGCCTTGACGGGTTGGGCCGACTTGGCTTCGAGGCGGCGGTTGCCCGCGATTACCCGGTGGTCTTTGGAACGCTCTTTGCCTTTTCGCTGATGGGTCTGATCGTGGGGATCATCACCGACATTACGTATATCTTCATCGATCCCCGGATCGATTTCGAAAGCAGAGAGGGCTGACCGGATGCGCCTGTCCCCCCTCAACCAGCGCCGCTGGCGCAATTTCCGCAAGAACCGGCGGGCCTATTGGTCGCTGGTCATCTTTTCCGTGCTTTTCGTCCTCAGCCTCTTTGCCGAGTTTTTGGCCAATGACAAACCGATCCTCGTCAGCTACCGGGGCGAGGTGCGGATGCCGATCTTCAGCTTCTATTCAGAGCGGGATTTCGGCGGCGATTTCGCGACCGAGGCGACCTACCGCTATCCAGAGGTCGAATGCCTGATCGTCACCGGCGGGCTGGAAGAATGTTTCGACGACCCCGAGGCGCTGGTCGAAGCCGCCGCGGCGGGCGCGGTCGAGATCGAAGGGTTCGAACGGGGTTGGGTGCTCTGGCCGCCGATCCGGTATTCCTATGACACGATCGTCGATATCCCCGGCGTCGCGCCCTCGCCGCCGTCGGACACCAACTGGCTGGGCACCGACGATACGAAACGGGACGTGGTCGCGCGCGTTATCTATGGGTTCCGCCTGTCGGTCTTGTTCGCGCTTATCGTGGTCACCCTGTCGTCCATCGTGGGGATCATCGCGGGGGCGGTGCAGGGCTTTTTCGGGGGCTGGACCGACCTGTTGTTCCAGCGCTTTATCGAGATCTGGACCGGGGTTCCGTCCCTCTATGTCATCATCATCCTTTTTGCGATCCTTGGACGAAGTTTCTGGCTGCTGGTCTTTGTGACGGTGATCTTCGGCTGGCCCGCCCTGACCGGCGTGGTCCGGGCCGAATTCCTGCGGGCGCGGAATTTCGAATATGTGCGGGCAGCGCGGGCGCTTGGGGTCGGCAATTGGACGATCATGTTCCGGCACGTCCTGCCCAACGCAATGGTGGCGACCGTGACAATGCTGCCCTTCCTTGTGACCGGGGCCATCGGCACGCTCGCCAGTCTTGATTTCCTTGGCTATGGGCTGCCGTCCTCTTCCCCCAGCCTTGGGGAACTGACCCGGCAGGCGAAACAGAACCTTCAGGCCCCCTGGCTCGGGTTCACGGCTTTCTTCACCTTCGCGATCCTGCTGTCGCTTCTGGTGTTCATCTTCGAAGGCGTCCGCGATGCCTTTGACCCGCGAAAGACTTTCAAATGAGCGCGGTTCTGAACGTGTCCAACCTGAACGTGACCTTCCGGCAGGACGGGCAGGTGACCGATGCGGTGCGCGACGTGTCCTTTACCGTGGGCAAGGGTGAAACAGTCGCGCTGGTGGGCGAAAGCGGGTCGGGCAAATCCGTCACTGCCCTGTCCACCGTGCAGCTTCTGGGCGACAGCGCAGAGGTGTCGGGATCGGTGACCTATGCGGGGACCCAGATGATCGGCGCGTCGGATGCGGACCTGCGCCGGGTCCGGGGCAATGACATCAGTTTCATCTTTCAGGAGCCGATGACCTCGCTCAATCCGCTGCACACCATCGAAAAGCAGTTGCGCGAAAGCATCGAGCTGCATCAGGGCACTAGCCTCGGTCGCAGGTCTAGGGCGAGGATCGCAAGACCGAATGCGTGGTCACCAGAGCGTGGCGCCTACATTTTTGGAGCGCTTTCTGTCTTCATCCCAACTATTGCACTTTTGTCAGGGCTGGAGACTCGATTTGGGGGGTTCCTCCTCATTTGGGCTCTGGGATTTGTTGTTTGTGCTTCGCTAGGTTGGTTCCTCGGCAAGAGGTGGAAGAGTAAGGGCAGCGTAACTGCGCTTGATCGGTCCAAATTGCGGCAAAGAGATCCTGTTGGTGTCAAAGTTATCGAACTTCTTGAACAGGTCGGTATCCGTGAACCGGAAAAGCGCCTGTCCTCCTACCCACACCAGTTGTCCGGCGGGCAGCGGCAGCGGGTGATGATCGCCATGGCGCTGGCCAACCAGCCCGAGCTGCTGATCGCGGACGAACCGACCACGGCGCTGGACGTCACCATTCAAGCGCAGATCCTTGAACTTCTGGCGGACCTGAAGGCCAAGGCGGGGATGAGTCTTTTGTTCATCACCCACGACCTGACCATCGTCCGCAAGATCGCCGACCGCGTCTGCGTGATGAAGGACGGGCAGATTGTCGAACAGGGACCAACGGCCGAGATTTTCGCGAACCCGCAGCACCCCTACACCCGCATGCTGCTGGCCGCTGAAAGCGCGGGTGAACCCGCCCCGGTGCCCGACGGGGCCGAGGTCGTGGCCGAAACCGAAGACCTGAAGATCTGGTTCCCGATCCACCGGGGCCTGCTGAAACGCACGGCGGGCTATATCAAGGCGGTGAACGCGGCCAGCCTGTCGGTTCGGGCCGGCGAAACCGTGGGGATCGTGGGCGAAAGCGGGTCGGGCAAGACGACTTTGGCGCTGGCGATCATGCGGCTGATCCGGTCCGAGGGGCGGATCGCCTTTCTTGGCCAGTCGCTGGAGGGGCGGAACCAGAAACAGATGCGCCTCCTGCGCCGGGATATGCAGATTGTGTTCCAGGATCCGTTCGGAAGCCTGTCGCCGCGCATGACCGTGTCCGAAATCATCGCCGAGGGGCTGGGCATCCACGGGGTCGACAGCACCCGCAGCCACGACGATCTTGTGGTCGAGGTAATGCGCGAAGTCGGGCTTGATCCCGAATTGCGCGACCGCTACCCGCACGAGTTTTCTGGCGGGCAGCGGCAGCGGATCGCCATTGCGCGCGCGATGATCCTGCGGCCCCGCCTTCTGGTTCTGGACGAACCGACCAGTGCGCTGGACATGACCGTGCAGGTGCAGATCGTGGAACTGCTGCGCGAGTTGCAGCGCAAGCACCGGCTCGCCTATCTGTTCATCAGCCACGACCTCAAGGTGGTCCGGGCCCTGTCGCACAAGGTCATGGTGATGCGGGCGGGCGATGTGGTGGAAGCCGGTCCGGTCCAGCAAGTCTTCGACGACCCGCAGTCGGATTACACCAAGGCGCTGATGGCCGCGGCCTTCGAGGGCCGCGTCGCCTGAACCTTAGTCCGTTCCAATCATGAAACAGGTCATGCCGCGCGCCTGAAGCCTGCGACAGGCCAGATCGGCAGTTTCCCGGGTCAGCCCCATGAAATTGGCGTCGAACCCGCCCGACCGCTGAACCACACGGCGCAGCGACCCGTCCAGCGTCGCCATCTCGTTCAAGGCGACCCGCAGCAAGATCCGTTCCGCCTCGTAGCGGGAACTGTAGCGGCCAACGTTGATCCCCCAGTGGCGCCCGCCAGATGTGGACACGCGGGTTACGACCTCGGGCTGGGGCGGAGCCTCTGGCGCGGCGACCTGGCTGGCGGCCATGACAACCTCCGGCCGGGCGCGGGGGGTCACACCCACTTCGGTCGGGGCAAGGTCGGACGGCGGTGGCGCGACGGCGGCGGTCTGCACCACCTCGGCCAGCGCTTCGGCGATCACATCCGCCTCGGCCACCAGAAGCTCCGGCGGCGGCGCGGCGGGCTCGGGCGTTGGCCGGGCAACAGGGCGCAGCGATGCGGTGACCTGACCGGTTACGCGGATCGTCTTGCCCGCGACCCCCTGTTCGCCGTCATTCGACCCGACCACGATTTCGGCCGAAGGGTTGCCCATCGGCCCCATCGTCGGGGCGCGGAACCGCGCGTTCGCCGGGGCGCGGGCAAATCCCATGTCCAGAAGTTCGGCTACCCGCGCGTTCCGGGCGGCAGTGGACGACCCGCCGAACATGGTCGCGATGATCCGCACGTTCCGGCGTTCGGCCGAGGCGACAAGGTTGAACCCTGCGGCATTGGTATAGCCGGTCTTGATCCCATCCGCCCCTTCATAGGCGTCAAGAAACCGGCGGTTGGTGTTGTTCACCGTGGCCATTCCCGCATCCGCCGACCGGCGCGAGAAGATGTTGTAATACTGCGGGTAGTCATAGATCACATGCCGCCCAAGGATCGTCATGTCGCGGGCGGTGGACAGGTGGCCATTTTCGGTCAGCCCGTTGGCATTGCGGAAGGTCGTACGGGTCATGCCCATCGCCTCGGCGGTGCGGTTCATCCGGCGGGCAAAGGCGGCCTCGGACCCTTCGATGGCAATCCCGATGGCCGTGGCCGCGTCATTGGCGGATTTCACGGCCGCCGCGCGGATCAGGTAACGCAGGCGGATCTGCTGTCCCGCCCGCAGGCCCAGCTTTGACGGTGGTTCGGCGGCGGCGGCGGCGGTCACGGTTACAAGGGTATCAAGGCTGATCTCGCCCCGCTCCACGGCCTGAAAGGCGATGTACAGGGTCATCATCTTGGTCAAAGACGCGGGATGCAGGCGGGTGTCGGCATTTCGGGAATGCAGAACCTCTCCGGTCCGCGCATCCATGACCAGCGCGGCATAGGGCGCCGCCGCCACGGAAAACGGGGTAATGACCGCAAGGAATACCCATACGATAAGGAATAGCCCTGCCCGGGCTGCCTGTCCCAAACGACTTGCCACGTCGCTGCCTCTTCTTCTGCCTCAGGGCCCGCTTCTTTGGCGGTGCCTTTTGATTTGCGGCTAGCCTAGCAGAAAGACAGCGATGAGAAAACCGTCTATTTTCAATGGGTTTTTGTCTGTTCGTAGAGGGGTCCATCTACATCTTGGGGGAGGCGGAAGCAGACATTCAAGATGCTGATCCCCGCATCATCCCCCGCGATCAGCTGGCCTCGGTGCAGGCGATCTCCAACGCGGCGGGCCAGCGGGCGACCCGGCGGCGTTACCGGCCCTTCGGCGAGATCTCCTGGGAGGTGATCGAGCAGGTCACCGCCGACGAGGCCCACGGCTTCATCGGGGAACGCTACGACGAAGGCGCAGGCCTCCAATACCTCAACGCCCGCTACTACGACCCCGAACTGGGTGTTCGGCGAGGAAACGCCCCACTGGGGCCTTTCCTGCCCGCCTCACTCCTGCAACCCGACTGGTTCGAGGTCACAAAGGCAGGCGTCGGGACGAACAGGTATGCGTACTCGGGGAACGATCCGTTGAATGCGCGGGATCCGGGCGGGAATGAAAGCATAGCGGAGCCCTACCGTGAAATCAGTAGATTTTTTGGGATATCGGGATGGTTGAATCCCGGAATAGCCGTCATGAAAACTACGGTATTGGTCGAGGAACTGCATTTCGCTAGAAACTCTCAGAATTCCCCCTCCCCTTCCTGCTAATAGCCTGGAGGCAACAAACGAACAGCGACAACCTGAACGACGAGGTTGGTTAAAAGAATGGTTGAGGTAAGGACTAGTCGGCAAGAAGATTAGGAGTAGTCAAAATGAAATGGACTGGCATACTTGGATCACTTTCCCTTTTTCTACTTATGGCAAAGTGTATCAACCCATATCACGAGAGAACGTTTGAGCCAAGTTATCTTGGCGGAGGTAGTATTGGGTATTCACTATGGTTCAGCGAGACAATCGTTCTGTCTGATCGTTTCCTTTTCGATCGAGTCGAGATCGGATCACCATTCAATTTAGAAGTGCTGATGTTGGACAACGGTGTTGGACGAAGTGAGATCAGAAGGATCGATATCAAGTTCTTAGATCAATATGGAGCAGTCATAACGGTTCTATCTTGGGAAACGTCTATGAATTCAACTAATGTCGCGCATCAAACCCATCCATACCCGGATGAGCGCTTCTATTTCGAAGGATTTGAAATGCCTGAAGATCCTGTCCGGATTGAACTTGAGCTGCACTCGTGCTCCGGGGAAGCGACCTGTGAGCCGATGAGCCAAGAGTTCGAGATATCGATTGTCGAGAGACGATATTTTGGTAGTTTTATCCTAGAGCGTTTGATGAGTGTGTGAAAGCAGGTTGATGAAATTACTAGAAAGTCGATAGAGGTGACTTTTGGCAATCCCCGCTCCGGCGTGACCCTGCTCGAGTTCCTTGTCGCCCTTGCCATCATTGCGATGATCACGGCTTTCGGCGGCTACGCGCATGGAGATTTTTGCAGTATGGAGTGCTGGAAATGAGCAGACTAGGTCTCGTCAGAAAGGTTCTTTTCTTGATTGCAGCGATGAATGTCTTTGCAGCGCCAGTATATTCTGAAGCAAGATCTACAATTTTGGAGGAGGCTCCGGTAGAAACGCCGTTAGATTTACCGACGATGACGTCATTTGGTCCGTGTGTTCCGCGTTACGCGTCCACATTGTCAGGCGATACACTTGATTTCTTTTGGGCGGCGATGGAGACCAACTTTAGAGAGACTTTTCCAGATGTTCTAGACAGGACTCACCCCGTATTCTTTGAAGAGTGTAGGTCCGTCGCAATACTGAGTATCCAACCCGAAGGCAGTGACAGTCCTGTTTCAGTGATGTTAAACAATTCTAGTTTTTCTCATCTGCAATCTGGCACCGCCGAATTCACGAAAACGCCGTATCTGGTCTTCTGGGAAAGGTGGATGCTGCTGGGGTATGGATACGAAGGTATTCAATAGTAAAGCCGAAAGTCAAAGGAAGATCCGTTCCGGCTGCAACGGCGTGACCATCCTCGAGGTCTTCGTAGTCCTTGCCATCATCGCGATGATCACGGCCTTGGCCGCGCCGCGCCTGTTGCAGACCTTCGGCCGAGCCACGTCGCAGGCGGTGACCCGCTCGGTCGGCCGGCGTTCACCTCTCATGCGGTGAGGGGTTCCCATGTCCCGTCCCTGGCCTATATAAGACCAGCCGGACTGGCATGACCACTGACCCGAAGGGCTCCATGGCTTCAACGATCTACATGATGGCCGACAAGGACGATGACGACCAGACCGGCGTCGGCGTTGCGCTGGAAACGCGCCCGAAGACCAAGCGCCCGCCGATGTACAAAGTGCTGATCCTGAACGACGACTACACGCCGATGGAATTCGTCGTGCATGTTCTGGAGCGGTTCTTTGGCATGTCGCACGCGCAGGCGGTGGAACTGATGCTGACCGTCCACAAGAAGGGCGTCGCGGTCGTGGGCGTCTTCTCGCACGAGATTGCCGAAACCAAGGTGGCGCAGGTGATGGATTTCGCCCATCGCCACCAACATCCCCTGCAATGCACGATGGAGAAGGAATAGGCCCCGCGCCTTTCCGCAAGACAGATGTCCCAGACCCGACTTGCCACCGCCCTTGACGAGGGGCTTTTGTCCCTGCCCGAAGGCGGGATCGCCCTGCTGCGTCCTGCCGCTGATTGGGATGCCGAGGGGCTGACCCCCGCCGATCTGACCGTCGTGCACGGGTTTCGCCCGGATATGGATGCCTGGGCCGCGCGGGGGTGCACTGTCACCCGCGACATGCCCGAATGCGATCTTGCCATCGTGGTTGTGCCCCGGTCGAAATCCCTTGCCCGGGCGCTGGTCGCGCAGGCGGCGGGCAGTGCCGCGCGCGTTCTCGTGGATGGGCAAAAGACCGACGGGGTCGACAGCCTGTTCAAGGAATGCCGCAAGCGGCTGGGCGATCTGCCGAGCGTGACCAAGGGGCATGGCCGCTTGTTCTGGTTTGACCGCACCGATGCGTTCGCCGATTGGGCCGCCCCGCCGCCGGCGCTGGGCGATCACGGGTTTCATACCACCGCCGGGGTGTTTTCCGATGGCGCGGTGGACAAGGGATCTGCCCTTCTGGCCGAGGCGCTGCCCGCCAAGCTGCCCGCCCGGATGGCGGATTTCGGCGCGGGCTGGGGCTATCTTTCGCAGGCGGTCCTGTCACGCGACGGGGTAACCAGCCTTGATCTGATCGAGGCCGAGGCGCTGTCGCTGGACTGCGCGCGCCTGAACGTCACCGACCCGCGCGCCAGTTTCCTGTGGGCCGACGCGACCCTCCACAAGCCGAAAGAGCCCTATGGCGGCATTGTCATGAACCCACCATTTCATACCGGTCGCGCGGGCGACCCGGCGCTGGGCCGGGTGTTCATCGCGGCGGCGGCGGCGGCACTGTCCCCCAACGGTCAGCTTTGGATGGTGGCCAACCGTCATCTGCCCTATGAGACCGCCCTGCGGGAACGGTTTCGCACGGTTGACGAGATCGGCGGCGACCGCAGTTTCAAGCTGTTTCACGCGACTCGCCCTTTGCGCTGAAACCGCCTAGGGTCCACCGGGTCAGAAGGAGGCTACCCATGTCCTTTTCCATCGCAGGCAAGACCGCAATCGTCACCGGCGCGGCCAATGGGGTCGGGCTCGCCATCGGGCGGCAGTTCGTAGAAGAGGGCGCGAATGTCGTCTTCTGCGACATGGACGAAGCGCGACTGGAGAAGGAGCTTTCGGGCGAGGTGACAGAGGACGGGCAGGTCAGGATTTTCGCGGGCGATCTGCGCAAGAAGCTGACCATCGCGAACCTGCTGTCGGCCACCGTTGATGCCTTCGAAAAGGTGGATATCCTTGTGAATGCCTCCCGGCAGGTCGAAACCTCCGACCCGCTGAACCCGGACGACGATTCCGTCATGGCGCTTCTGGAACAGAACATGCTGACGTCGCTGCGGCTGACGCAGGCCGTGGCAAAGCGGATGATCAAGCAGGCCGAGGGGCAGGACGAGGGCTGCGTCGGGTCGATCGTCAACCTGTCGTCCATTGCCTCGCGCCGGGCCCATCCGGAACTTCTTGGCTATTCCATTTCAACGGCGGCGCTGGACCAGATGACCCGCTCCATGGCCGTGGCGCTGGCCCCCAAACGGATCCGGGTGAATGCCGTGGCCTTCGGATCGGTGATGAGTGCGAGCCTCAAAGGGGCGCTGAAAGCGCACGAGGGATTCCGGTCCGAGATCATCGACCACACGCCCCTTTCCCGCATCGCTGGCCCGGGAGAGGTCTGCGATGCCGTGCAATACCTTGCGTCGGACGCCAGCGCCTTTGTGACGGGGCAGGTGATTACTGTGGACGGCGGGCGCACCCTGATCGACCCGGTTGCGGTCGGGGCGCACTGACCCCTACCAACTTGCCGCGACCGACCCAAGCGCCGATGCCGGGCGATCCCATTTCATCGGCGCCCCTTCGATGGTCAGGGCAGGGCGCAGCCTGAAGGCCGCCCCCCATGGCGTGTATTCCGTTTCAGGTGACAGGTCGGCCTGTTCGGGCCGTTTGTCCAGCGTTCCGATCCGATCCTGCCGATAGGGTTTGAGAAGCTCCGCCGTTCGGGCAAGCGACAGGCGCGCGGTTCCGATCCCCTTCCCCCGGGCGGCACGGTCCAGAAGACGCACGGCCGCCGCTGCCATCAGGTATCCGGTCGCATGGTCCAATGCCTGAACGGGCAGCGGAGTGGGTTTGGTCGACGCCGCCCAGACCCTGCCCGTGTCGGCGATCCCGCAGCTCATCTGGACAAGGCTGTCGAACCCGCGCCGTCCTGCCCACGGGCCGGTCCAGCCATAGGCATCCAGCGTGACCTCGATCAGGCCGGGGTTAATGTCCCGGCGGGTCGCTTCGTCATATCCAAGCCCCGCCAGAGCACCGGGGCGATAGCCATGGATCAGGATGTCGGCCTCGGCCAGTAAGGCCTCGAACGGGCCCCGGTCGGTCAGGTGCCGCAGGTCGAGCCGGGCGCAGCGCTTGCCAAGGGTGATGTCGGGCACGAGGTTCGGTTCGTCCCAACCCGGAGGATCAATACGCAGGACCTCTGCCCCATATCCGGCAAGGGTCCGGGTCGAAACCGGCCCCGCAAGAACCCTTGTCAGGTCCAGCACCTTCAACCCCGAAAGCGGACGGTCGGGCCGCATATCCCAAGATTTCGCCGGGCCAGACCAGTTCGACCATTGGATCAGCGGTTCGGCGGCGACCGCGGCCCCTTGGGGGTGCGCCGCCCATTCCGCCTCTGACCGCATCATGGCCGCAACGCCACCTTCGGCCACAATGGAGGTTTCCACCTCGTCCGCGCCCCAGGACCTGATCGCGCGCTGCACCGCATCGAGGTCTGGTTCGCAGCCCAGGACGCGCAGCGCGGCCGCCTTGTGGTGCGGCAGGTTCGTGTGCAGGCGGACCCATCCGTCGCGGGTTTCATAGACCCCTGCAAGGGCGTCCCAGACCGGCGGCAGTTCCCAGCCAAAGGGGTGGATGGACTGCGCATACCAAAGCGAGGCGAGCCGTCGATCGACCGTCACATTCGGACGGGACTTATCCTGCCCGATCAGCCCGGCAAGGGAAGCCCCAAGATATCCGTAGGCCGCTGTCGCAAGATCGGTGACCGCGAAGGCGGACGGGAAGTCGCCGGTGCCGGTGATGTCAAACCCGCCCTCGGGCAGGTCAAGAGATTCGGCGATTTCTTTCATTCTTGAACTTTCGCCGCGTTTCGCGGGCCGCGCAATACTCTTCACTCTGCTTCAACAAGCGGTTAGATCACTGGAATGCCCCAAGAATTCGACTCTCTGTCTGACTTGCTGAACCATGGCTTTGACACGGTGATCGACGTTCGGTCGCCTGCTGAATATGTCGAGGACCATGTGCCGGGCGCTGTCTCCATGCCCGCCCTGTCGAACGCGGAACGCGCCCACATCGGCACGATCTACAAGCAGGTTAGCCCGTTCGAGGCGAAGAAGGCCGGGGCGGTTCTGGTTGCCCGCAATGCGGCAACGGCGATCGAGACGCAGATGCAGGACAAGGATGGCGGCTGGCGTCCACTGGTCTATTGCTGGCGCGGCGGGCAACGCTCTGGCAGCTTCTCGACCATTCTGGCGCAGATCGGATGGCGGACCGATACGATCAAGGGCGGGTATCAGACCTATCGCAGGCTTGTTTATCGGGCGGTCTATGAGGAACGGGTTCCGCATCGTGTCATTTTGCTGGATGGGCTGACCGGCACCGCGAAGACCGACATCCTCAACCGCCTGCCGAACCTTGGGATTCAGATCGTCGATCTTGAAGGGTTGGCCAACCACCGGGGGTCACTGATCGGAGCGCTGGAGGGTGGCCAGCCCAGCCAGAAGGCGTTCGAGGGGGCGATTGCCTGTGCGCTTGCGCGTCTGGACCCGGACCGTCCCGTGGTGATGGAGGCCGAGAGCAGCAAGATCGGCCGCCGGATCATCCCACCCACGGTCTGGGAGGCGATGTGTGCCGCTCCCCGGATCGAGGTCCGGTCCCCCGTCCCATCGCGGGTTGAATATCTATGCCGGGCCTACGCCGACGCGGCGGCGGATACGGATTGGCTCAAGGCGCGGTTTCAGCCGATCCGCCATCACCGGGGACACGATCTTGTCGACCGGTGGGAGGCGCTGTTGCAGGCGGGGGATATGCCGGAACTGGCACGGTCCCTGATCGTGGATCACTACGACCCGTCCTATACGAAGTCCCGCGCGGCCCATGACCCCGTGGTGATCGGGACGGTGGACGTGCCCCGTCTGGACGACGCCGGGCAGGACGCGGCGGCCCGCAACGTTGCCGAGATTGTCAGATCACTGTGATCCGGCCCGGCTGGTCGATGATCCGCCCGATACGCGCCGCCGGGTAGCCAGCCAGCCAGAGCTTACCCAAGGTCTCATCAACCCGGCTTGGGTCCACGGCGGCCAAAAGCCCGCCCGCTGTTTGCGGATCGAACAACAGGTCGCCCTTCGGCCCGTTCGCGCCAAACACCGGCCCCGCCCCGTCGCGGTTGTCGGCGTAAAGTGTGGACCTGACCCCGGCCTCGGCCAAGTCCTCGGCACCATCCATGAACGGGACAGCGGCAATGTCGATTTCCGCCCCTGTTCCCGATGCCTCGCATATCCCGGCCAGATGGCCCGCCAGCCCAAAGCCCGTCACATCGGTCATGGCATGGGCCACGTCCCGCAGCACGCGCGACGCAACCGCCTGCGGACGTTCCATCAGGGCAAAGGCCGCCGCCACGTCCTGACCCCGCGCCTTGCGCTGCATTTCGGCGGCCATGATCGTGCCCGACCCGATCGGTTTGGTCAGGATCAGCGCATCCCCGGGCTTTGCGCCCGCAAGGGTGATTGGCACCCCAGGGCATATCCCGGTGACGGTAAATCCGATGGTCAGCTCGTCCCCCAGCGAAGAATGCCCGCCCACGATCACCGCCCCGGCGGCGTCGATCACATCCTGCGCGGCGGCCATGATTTCGGCCATGGTCCGGCGCTGCAGGGCCGCGGACATGCGCGGCAGGATGATCGAGGCTGTGACGGCCTGCGGATCGGCCCCCATCGCCCAGCAGTCGCCAAGCGCGTGAATTGCCGCAATCCGGGCCATGAGGACCGGGTCGTGGGTAAAAGCGCGCAGGTGATCGGTGGTCATGATCTGGCGCAACCCACCGGTAATCAGGACAGCCGCATCGTCGCCCGGCAGGCTTTCGACATCATCGCGCGGGGTGGTTGGCAACTCTGCCAACACATCGCGCAGGGCCCCCCGACCCACCTTGGCGCCGCATCCGCCGCACATCGGTTTGTCGCCCAGTGCCTCGCGTACCCCTTCTGCCATGGTTAGCGGCAGGTCCGGGCCGGGCATGTCCGGCAAGTCCTTGAATTGGGACATGAAGGTCCGGTCGATCCGGTCCTTCCAGCGCCACAAAAGCCCCCCCTTCGCCGCAGTGCCCAGTTTTTCGGCCAGCGCCCTTTTGCCGCCAAGCGAGATCAGCTTCAGATAGTCCTTCTGCGGCGCGAAATGCTCCATCTCGCCGCCCGACAGGGCCGCACGCAGGTTGTCGAACAGGACCGGGGCCTGCCGCACCGCGAAGACCCCGGCCTTGGGGCGGGGGGCAAACCCCATATGGGCGCAATCGCCCGCCGCGAAAATTGCCGGGTCGCTGGTCCGCAGCGTGTCGTCGATGGTCAAATAGCCGCCCTCGTGCGCCAGTCCGATTTCTGAGACCCAGTTATGGGGCCGCGCCCCCGCTGCCCCGGTCGTGAAGGCAGAGGGGATGCGTCGTCCGTCCCCAAGGATGACCTCTGCCTCGGTGACACGTGCAACTTGGGCGTTCTCGATGACCTCGACGCCGGTGTCCGCCAGCGCCCGCAACAGATGGCCTCGCGCGGTCCTGTTGAACCCCTTCATCACCGGGCCGCTGTCGATCAGTGTGATCTTCGCGCTTTTGCCACGCTCGGACAGGGCAAAGGCCATTGCCATGGACAATTCGGCCCCGGCCACACCGCCGCCGATCACCGCGACATCCCCTGCGTCCAGGGCATCCCGAAACGTGGCCCAGCGGCGGGCAAAGCTGTCCAGCGGTTTGGCGGGAATGCCGTTGTCCGCGAACCCGGGCAGGTCAGGCATCCGCGTGTTGATCCCCACATCGACCGAGGCCACGTCATAGGCAATCGGCGGGCGGCCCGGCACCGTGATGGTCTTCTTGTCCGGATCGATCCTGGTCACCTCGCCCAAGATCACCCGTGCCCCTGCGAACCGCGCGAGTTGCACAAGGTCGATATCCAGATCGTTCTTGGAATAGTGACCGGCGACGAAACCGGGCAACATTCCCGAATAGGGCGCGGTCGGGGCCGGGTTGATCACCGTCAGCCGCACCCCGGCCAAGGGCTTCATCCCCCACATCCGCAGGACAAGCGCGTGGGTGTGCCCACCGCCAACAAGAACAAGATCACGGGTCAGGGGAAGCTGCATCATCATGGCGGCAGATAAGCAGAACCCTTGACCCTGTTCCAGTGACCGGTGGTCACAGGCCCGGCATCAGCGTTCCGCCGCGAAGACGCGCAACAATCGGTCCGGCGGGATTCGCGACAGGCGGATCGCGGGCCACCCCGCCGCCAGCGCGGCCGCAAGGATCGCCTCGACCCCAAGTAGGGCATAGTCCGCCGGGAACAGGAACATCGGCAGCCGCCAGCCGAAAGCCGCAACATTGACAATGGCCAGAAGCGCCCAGGCAAGAACCAGCCCCAGCGGAATCGCCAGAACGGCGGTCAGCCCGGCAAGCAGAACAGCCCGCACCAGTTCCAGCTGCCCAAGCCGTGCGCGGGTCAGGCCCATGGCCCAGACCGGTGCCAGTTGCGGAAGCCGCATGGCGCCCAATGTCAGAAGGCTCATCAGGATTGCAAAGCCCGCGACGCCAAGGGTCAGGACGTTTAGCGCGCCGGTCACTGCGAAGGTCCGTTCAAAGACCTGTAGCGATATTGCTTTGATCCCGGCTTGATCAACGATGCCGTCCGGGGACAGCCCGAACCTATCCTGAATATCGGTGATCATCGCGGGCACCGTTGAAGGGTCGGTGCGAACGGCAAAGCGGCGCGGCACTTCGTTCGGGTAGGCGGCAGCCCACAGGGGTTCCGCGATCATTGCCTGACCGATGGGGTTGCCGTAGTCGCCGAAGATGCCGACGACGGGCAGGTCGCGCCCTGCAAGCTGCAACACATCCCCAATGCCAATTTCGCCCCGCCGGGACAGCTGTTCGTTGATCAGAACGCCGCGCCCCTCGAACATCGTGTCCCATGCCTTTGCGTCCCCCTGCAACAGGCGCCAGTTGTCGGGGTAGAGCGAATCGGGGCGCGTTCCATAAAGGTCGGTTGGCAGGCCGCGGACCGCGACCTCGACCGATTGGACGGGCAAGACGGCGTTCGCCCGGTCGGTCAACCAGTGTTCCAACCCCGGCACCCCGTTCGTATCGACGTAAAGCTCTGCCGCGAGCCGCTGATCCAGAAAGCCGATGAAGGTCAGGCGGAACGACGAGACCATCGTTGACACACCGACATTCGCGGCCATGGCCAGAAGCAGCGCCATCAGGGCCAGTGACAGGCCCGGCAGCTGCTGGCGGCTGTCGGCCCAGAACCATTGCGCCACCGGGCTACGGGCGTTGTTTTCACCCAGCCGCAGCACGGTTGACAGGATCGCGGGCAGGATCGCCGCCGCCCCGAGAAGAACCGCCCCGACCAGAGCGAACCCGGCAACAAGCGACGTGCCCCACAGCGCCAGCACGGCGGCCCCGGTCAGTGCGAGGAGGCCAAGGATCGTCTGGAACGTCTGGCCCTTTCCGTGTCCCATCACCCAGGCGCGCGGACGCGCCGCCGCAAGGATCGGCAGCCGTGCAATCCTGATCAGCGCGCCGGCACCGGCCACGCCCACACCCGCGATCGACATGGCAAGACCCGCAGCGATCCAGCCGGGGCGTAGGGTCAGTTCTCCGTTGATGGACGCGCCATATAGCCCCCGCAAGCTGGATGCGACATCTGGCAGAAGCGCCCCGGCAATCAGGTGCCCAAGGACAAGCCCAAGGGCCCCGCCACCAAGGGCGAAGACAAACAGTTCACACCCAAGGGCAGTCAGCAGACTGCGCAAAGGGACCCCTAATGCCCGCAAAGTCCGCACGATCGGCCGGCGCTGTTCAATGGCCAGCCCGACGGTCCCATGCACGATGAACAGTCCCACGACGAAGGACAGCGCGCCAAAGGCCGTAAGGTTCAGGTGAAAGCTGTCGGTCAGCCGTGACAGGTCGGTTCCGCCACCGGCCGCCACGCGTGACAGCCCCGGCGCGATCTCGGCCAGAGGAGGCAGGCCGTCCTGCTGGTCCCGGTCCAGCAGAAGAAAATCGATATGTCCCGGTGGTCGGTCCAGAAGCCGCTGGGCAACGCCGATCTGGGTAATGACGGTCCCTGGCGCAATGTCCTCCACCGCGACCGGTTCGGGCGGCACTGGTCCCAGCCGGTCCAATGCATCACGTCGGCCGAAGACCTGCCCGGCGCCGTTTCGAAACGCGTCCGCATCCGCGCGGTCCGCGAGGTCGATCTGACCGACGCCCGTCGGCACGGTATTGGGATCAAGGCCCAGAACGCGCACCCCGTTCAGGCGCCCTTCGGCAACCGGGCTGACCCGCCACCCCGCCATACGCAGGGCAAGATGATCCGCCTGCGTGACCGCGCCGCCATCTGCGGGAAGCAGCCGATCCAACTGCCCCTCCAGAAGGGTCTGCGCGGCCGCGTCATAGCTGGCCCGCGCCTCGCCGTTGATAGCCTGAACACCGGACCAAAGCGCGGTCGCCAGGGCAAGCCCCGCAAGAAGGGAGATGAACTGCAACGGGGCGCGCCGCCAATGCGACAGGATCGCGGACAGGACCGCGAAGATCATGCGATACGCCCGCCCGACAGGTGGAGGCGGCGCGACAGCCGGGCGGCCAGCTTGTCGGAATGGGTGACCATCAACAGGCCCGCGCCGCTGTCGGAAATAGCCTCGAGCATGAGGTCCATGACGCTGTCGGCGGTCGCCTCGTCAAGGTTGCCTGTTGGTTCATCGGCAAGGATCAGGCGGGGATCGGCGGCAAGGGCGCGGGCAATGGCGACCCGTTGCTGTTGCCCGCCAGACAGGTCCTCCGGGTACTTGTCCAACTGGGCACCTAGCCCCATCCGGGCGGCAAGATGCGCAACCGGCGCTATCCGGCCCGCCAGCCGCGCCTGAAAGCCGATATTGGCGGCGACCGTCATCGAGGGGATCAGGTTGAACTGCTGAAAGACGATGCCGATTGTCGTGCGCCGCAAGGCCGCGCGCCCGTCGTCTCCCAGCCCGGAAATATCCTTGCCCTCAATCGTGATAGAGCCGCCGCTGGGCGCGTCCAATCCCCCAACCAGATGTAAGATCGTGCTTTTCCCGCTGCCGGACTCGCCTGTCAGGGCCACGGTTTCCCCGGCCGCAAGGTCAAAAGAGACGCCCTGCAACACGGGCACCGGGCCTTCCGCACCAACAAAGGACTTTGCAAGGGATTCAATCGACAAAAGCATGGCCGATTGATTGCAGGACAAGGCGGTCAAGGCAACACGGGTGCGCGCGTCAATGTGAACAGGGCCGAAACGCTGATCAGCAGGATTGTCAGAATTAGCAGGGCAAGGTGCCATCCCCGTTCTTCCGGGTCTGCCAGCCATTCGCGGGTGACCCGGACAAAGCTGAAGGGGCCGGGGAACATGGCGCCGGTCCGGTCCATCGCCCGCCGCCGCAGGTGAAACAGAATTCTGAACGCCAGACCGGCCCAAAGGGCAAAGACGACCCCTTGCAGGATCAGAAGCAGCGGAACGGTCATGACAAAAGCCCCGCAAGTGGCGCTGCAAGCCCCGGCACGACAACGCCGACCGCATAAAAGCGGGCGCTCACCCGTATGAACCGGCAGGTCAGTCTGATGGCGCTTTCGCCCCAGTCCCCACGCATCCCAAGCCCCCCTTTGGCCTGAATACAGTGGCAGCCCTCACTCAAAGGTCAAGTCTGTCGGGTTTGAGTGAAATGCCAGCAAAGGTCCCGTCGCCAATTAACGGTTTGGAAATGACCCGCCGCGCAGGTTGTCGGACACGGGGGTGCAACAGGTGAAAAGGGTGAGAGTATGAAGACAACAACGATGATCGACGGTGTGAAGGTGATCAAGCTTTCGGAAACACATGCCAGTGAACACGGCCGGCCCAGCGACTCCCTCGCGATGTTCCATATCTGGACGCTGCTGACCGGGGCCGAAACCCTGCGTGATCTGACCGTCAGCAACCGGGCGCTGCGCTAGCTGTCGGACCACAGGCCCAAGCAAAAGGCCCGATCCGCGAGGGACCGGGCCTTTCTTGTCACTTGGTCTGCGCCATCAGCTTTCGGCGTAGGCTTCCTGGTTCTCCGGGCGGGGTTCGCGCGGTGGCCGCCCGACCACATCGCGCAGTTCGTCAAGTTCGATGAAATTATCCGCCTGTCGGCGCAGTTCGTCGGCGATCATGGGCGGTTGGCTGCGCACGGTCGATACGACGGAAACCCGGACACCTTTGCGTTGCACGGCCTCAATCAGCGGGCGGAAATCGCCATCGCCAGAGAACAGGACGATGTGATCGACATGCGGCGCGATCTCCATAGCATCGACTGTCAGTTCGATATCCATGTTTCCCTTGACCTTCCGGCGGCCCATGCTGTCGGTGTATTCCTTGGCCGGTTTGGTCACCATGGAGAACCCGTTGTAGTGCAGCCAATCGACCAGCGGCCGAATCGGGGAATACTCGTCATTTTCCAAAAGCGCCGTGTAGTAGAACGCGCGGAGGAGTTTGCCCCGGCGCATGAACTCCTGACGCAAGAGTTTGTAGTCGATATCGAACCCAAGAGCCTTTGCAGCGGCGTAAAGGTTCGACCCGTCTATAAACAGAGCGATACGCTCATCACGATAAAACATAAATCAGTCCTTCAGAAATCTGCCCTGCCCGTTGTCCGTGAGTGTGGTTTGTGAAAGGGGTGGACAAGGCTGTCGGCCAATTTAGGGAAACATTTCATTGCTGCAAGGTTTGCAAGGCTGCACAAAAGGCCAAAATCCGCTGATTGCTCTGGGCGGGAACGTTACGTCACTTGGTCGTAACCCGGCGGACCGGCTGCAACTGGCGATCGATCAGGTGGCCGAAACCATCGGCCCGGTCCTATGCCAAAGTCCGATCTATCGGACCCCCTGTTTCCCGGTCGGCGCTGGCCCCGACTATGCAAATGCGGTGATCGAGGTGCAGAACGAACTGGCACCGCCCGACCTCTTGGCCCGCCTGCACGCGATCGAGGCCGACCATGGACGAGAGCGTGTACAGCGGTGGGGCGAACGCACGCTCGACCTTGACCTCTTGGCCTGCGGTGACCGGATATACCCGGACTTGGCGACCTGGACCCATTGGGTGACGCTGCCGCTTGATCTTCAGAAGACACGGGCGCCGGATGGCCTTGTTCTGCCGCATCCGCGCATTCAGGACCGGGCCTTTGTCCTTGTTCCGCTGTGTGATGTGGCCCCCGATTGGGTGCATCCCGCCCTGGGCCAAACTGCACGCGCCCTGTGCGATGCGCTGCCCGCCGGTCAGCGGGCCGAAGTGGTTCCCTATTGATCCCGCAACCGTTGGGGATTGCGGTACTATCTGCTTGTCATTTCTGGATGCAGCCCTTATGTGGGGGGCTTCCTAGGACCTGCCCGAATGAAGATTGGAGAGCGCTGATGGCCCGCGTTACCGTAGAAGATTGCGTCGACAAGGTTCCGAACCGGTTCGAACTGGTGATGCTTGCCTCGCACCGCGCCCGTGAAATCTCGTCCGGTGCTCCGGTGACCGTGTCCCGCGACAACGACAAGAACCCGGTCGTTGCCCTGCGCGAAATCGCCGATGAAACCCAACTTGCCGACGATCTGCGCGAGCGGATGATCGAATCGCTCCAGACCCAGATCGAGGTGGACGAGCCGGAAGAAGACGCGATGGCGCTTCTGATGGGGGCCGAGGCCGACAAGCCGGTCGAGGACGACATGTCCGAAGAAAAGCTTCTTCGGGCGCTGATGGAAGCACAGGGCCAGCGCTAATCGCGTCCGGCCCGTCCAAGGGCGGTGGCGCCGATGGAGCAAAGCACAAGCGTCGGCGATCTTGTCGCCCTTGTCCGGGCCTATAACCCCAGAACAAACGCGCGTTTGCTGACCGAGGCCTATGCCTTTGGCGAACAGATGCATGATGGGCAGTTCCGCCATTCGGGGGAACCCTATTTCACCCATCCCGTCGCCGTGGCCCGTATTCTGGCCGAACAGCAGATGGACGATGCCACCATCGTCACCGCGCTGCTGCACGACACCATCGAAGACACCAAGGCGTCCTATTCCACGGTCGCGGAAAAGTTCGGTGCCGAAGTGGCCGAGCTGGTGGATGGGGTCACCAAGCTGACCAATCTGCAGCTGTCCTCGACCCAGACCAAGCAGGCGGAAAACTTCCGCAAGCTGTTCATGGCCATGTCCCGCGACATTCGCGCGATGCTGGTCAAGCTGGCCGACCGGTTGCACAACATGCGCACGATCAAATCGATGCGCCCCGACAAGCAGGCCCAGAAGGCCCGCGAGACGATGGAAATCTTCGCCCCCCTTGCTGGCCGCATGGGGATGCAGTGGATGCGCGAAGAGCTGGAGGACCTTGCGTTCTCGGTTCTGAATGCAGAGGCGCGGACCTCGATCATGCGGCGGTTTCTGACCCTGCAAAAGGAATCGGGCGACGTGATCGAAAAGATCACCGCCGATATGCGCATCGAACTGGACCGCGCCAATATCACGGCCGAGGTTTCGGGCCGGGCCAAACGCCCCTATTCGATCTGGCGCAAGATGCAGGAGAAGGATCAGGGGTTTTCCCGCCTGTCCGATATCTACGGGTTCCGCATCATCACCGCGACCGAGGCGGATTGTTATCGGGTTCTGGGCGCGGTCCACCAGCGCTGGCGCGCGGTTCCGGGCCGGTTCAAGGACTACATCAGCCAGCCCAAATCGAACGGCTATCGGTCGATCCACACCACCGTATCAGGCCGCGACGGTAAACGGGTCGAGGTACAGATCCGCACCCGTGAAATGCACGAGGTGGCGGAAACCGGGGTTGCGGCCCATTGGTCCTACAAGAACGGGGAACGGGTCGAAAACCGCTTCGCCGTCGATCCGGTCCACTGGATTTCCTCGCTGACCGAACGGCTGGACGATGAACACGACCACGACGAGTTTCTCGAGGCAGTCAAGCTCGAGATGTATCAGGACCAAGTGTTCTGTTTCACGCCCAAGGGCGATGTGATCAAGCTACCGCGCGGGGCGACGCCCATCGACTTTGCCTATGCGATCCATACCCGGATCGGCCACGCCTGTGTGGGCGCCAAGGTGGACGGCCTGCGGGTGCCGCTGTGGACCCGCCTGAAGAACGGCCAGTCGGTCGATGTGATCACCGCCGAAGGACAGACGCCGCAGGCCACATGGATCGACATCGCCGTGACGGGACGCGCGAAATCCGCCATCCGCCGCGCCCTGCGCGAAGAGGACCGGGAACGCTATGTCAAGCTCGGGGCGGAACTGGCGCGGGTGGCCTTTGAAAACATCGGCAAGAAGTCGACCGAAAAGGCCCTGAGAACCGCCGCCAAGGCGCTGGCGCTGGAAAACGAAAAGGAACTCCTCGCCCGGCTCGGCTCGGCCGAGCTGACCTCGCGCGAGGTGGTGCGGGCCATCTACCCCGATCTTGCCGAAAAGGACGGGGACGAGGTCGAAGCTGCCCGCGCCGTCGTGGGTCTTGCCCACGGGCAGTCGTTTCGCCGCGCCCCCTGTTGCCAGCCAGTGCCGGGGGAGCGGATCATCGGGATCACCTTCCGGGGGCAGGGCGTGGTCGTGCACGCCATCGACTGTCAGGCTCTTGCCGAATACGAGGACCAGCCGGAACGCTGGCTGGACCTGCATTGGCAGGAGGGCACCCACTCCGCACACAACAATGTGACGCTCGATCTGACCATCTCGAACGATGCCGGGGTGCTGGGGCGAATTTGCACATTGATCGGGGAACAAAGCGCCAATATCTCGGACCTTGTCTTCATCGACCGCAAACCGGACTACTACCGGCTTTATCTTGATGTAGACCTGCGTGACGCGGAACACCTGCACAGGGTGATGACGGCGCTTGAGGCGGAAAGTAATGTTTCGTCCATCCGTCGCCTGCGGGATCCGGCACGCTGCATAGCCGCACAGCGGCCCGAAACCGGAGCCTGAGGCGCAAGGAAGGAACGACGTTGGTCTTCAAACGCAGGGATAGGCGGCCACTGTGGAAGGTCGCGGCCGAATTTCTCTATCCCCGCGGCGGCTGGGTCCGGGCGTTCGAATATGTCAAGCACCGGGTCCGCCGGCTGCCCGACACGCCCGAAAAGATCGCGCGCGGGATATGGGCCGGGGTGTTCACCACCTTCACGCCCTTCTTCGGGCTGCATTTCATCATTGCCTTCACGGTCGCAAAAATCATGCGGGGCAATATCCTTGCGGCGCTTCTGGCGACTTTCTTTGGCAACCCGCTGACCTATGTGCCGATTGCCGCGGTGTCGCTGCAAACCGGGCACCTGCTGCTTGGGCGGCGACCGCACGGGCCGATCGAAACCTCGCTTGGGGAAAAATTCGCCGGGGCCTGGGGCGATCTGTGGCACAACATCATGGCTGCCTTCACAGCCGAACGGGCCGACTGGCACGGGCTGCGCCTGTTCTATGACGAGGTGTTCTTTCCCTTCATGGTCGGCGGCATCATTCCGGGCATCGTGGCCGGGTCCGTCGCATATTACCTGTCGGTGCCCCTGATCCGAGCTTATCAGAACCGCAGGAAAAAGGCGCTTCGGGCCAAATTGGGCCAGTTGTCGCGAAGTGCCGAGAATCCCGCTGACGACGGCCCCGGTTCCGGCTAGTCTCAAACTTGATCAAATAGGGAGGGCGACCGATGACGGCGACCGGAAAACTCCGTCTTGGCGTGAACATCGACCACGTGGCGACCGTGCGGAACGCACGCGGCGGGGCCTATCCCGACCCGCTGCGCGCCGCCCAGATCGCCGAGGCCGCCGGCGCGGACGGAATCACCGCCCACCTGCGCGAGGATCGCCGCCATATCACCGACGCCGATATCGACGCGCTGATGGCGGCGCTGACGGTTCCACTGAATTTCGAAATGGCCGCGACCGAGGAGATGCAGAAGATCGCCCTGCGTCACCGCCCCCACGCGGTCTGCATCGTCCCGGAAAAGCGCGAGGAACGGACAACCGAGGGCGGGCTGGAAGTTGCGCGCGAGGAAAACCGCCTTGCCCATTTCATCGCCCCCCTGCGCGAGGCCGGGTGCCGCGTGTCGATCTTTATCGCCGCCGACCGCAAGCAGATCGAAGCCGCGCACCGGATCGGGGCAGAGGTGATCGAATTGCACACCGGTGCCTATTGCGACGCCCATGCCGAGGGCGATTTCGCCGCCCGCGACGCAGAGCTTGAGGCGCTGCGCGACATGGCGGCTTTCGCCCATTCGCTGGGGCTGGAAGTGCACGCGGGCCACGGGCTGACCTATGACACCGTCAAACCCGTCGCCGCCTTTCCAGAGGTGATGGAACTGAACATCGGTCACTTCCTGATCGGCGAGGCGATCTTCCGGGGTCTTGACCCGGCAATCCGCGAGATGCGGGCCCTTATGGAGGAGGCACGGACATGACAGTTTCGGCACTCTTGCTCTTGTGTGTGGGCTGGGCCATCGCCGCTGGTAGCCCCGGCCCCGCAACGCTCGCAATTTCTGGAACCTCCATGGCGCATGGCCGTCGCGCCGGATTGGCGATCGCGTCGGGTGTCCTGACCGGATCGGCGATCTGGGGCATTGCAGCCGCCTTGGGGCTTAGCGCCGTGATGATGGCAAATTCGTGGGTGGCCGAGGTGCTGCGCTATTTCGGGGCTGCATATCTCTTGTTCCTTGCGGTCAGATCCCTGCGCTCCGCAATGCGTCCCAAGTCGCTTGAAGCGACCGCCCGGAAAGACCGGCTTTATCTCAAAGGCGCGCTTATTCATCTGACCAATCCAAAGGCGATCTTTGCCTGGGGTTCCGTCTTTGCGATCGCCGTTCCTGTCGGGGCAAGCCCGGCTGTGATCTGGGAGGTCTATGCCGCCATGATTTCAACCTCCGCCACCGTGTTTCTGGGCTACGCGATCCTGTTTTCCAATCCGGCCATCGCGCGGGGATACAAACGTCTGCGCCGCTGGTTCGAATTCGCCTTTGCCGGGCTGTTTGGCGCCGCATCGGTCAAGGTCTTCGTCGGGTAGGGGTAGATCATGATCCTTGGCATCGGCACTGACCTTGCGAACATCGACCGGATTGCCGGGACGCTGGATCGGTTCGGCGACCGGTTTCGCAACCGTGTCTTTACCGAGGTCGAACAGCGCAAGGCCGAGCGCCGCAAGGATGTTGCCGGAACCTACGCCAAGCGTTGGGCCGCGAAAGAGGCCTGCTCCAAGGCGCTGGGCACGGGCCTGCGCATGGGGATTTCATGGAAGGATATGGCGGTGACCAACCTGCGCAGCGGCCAGCCCGTGATGCATGTGACCGGCTGGGCCAAAGAACGGCTGGACAGCATGACCCCACCGGGGCACGAGGCGATCATCCACGTCACCCTGACCGACGATCACCCCTGGGCGCAGGCCTTTGTGGTGATCGAGGCGCGACCCCTTGCCGCCCAGAATGGGGGCAAAGCTTGACTCCGGCACGCCCGCCCCGCATGTAGCGCGAAATTCAACGAAGGATGCATCATGTCTGACGAAGTGCAGGGGTCCGGACTGTTCGAGACCATCAAGGAAACCGTGAAAACGGTTGTCTACGCCCTGTTGATCGCGGGCGTGTTCAGAACCTTCCTGTTCCAGCCGTTCTGGATCCCGTCGGGGTCGATGAAAGACACGCTGCTGATCGGGGATTTCCTTTTTGTCAACAAGATGGCCTACGGCTATTCCTACGCGTCTTGCCCCTCGATCCGGATCCCGGCCCTTGGACTTGATGTGGACGCCGAGGACTTCTGCGGGGTCTTCAAGGGCAGCAATGAACGCCTGTTCGGGGGAGAGCCGGAGCGGGGCGATGTTGTCGTCTTCCGGCACCCTGTCACGGGCCGCGATTTCATAAAGCGGCTGATCGGCCTGCCGGGCGACCGGATTCAGGTCACGGACGGGCGGCTGATCATCAATGACGAACCCGTGGGTCTGGAACCGGTCGGGTTGTTCGTCGAAACCTTTGAACCGCAGGGCCCGGAACGGTCCGGTCCCCGCTGCATGGAACGCAACCTGTCGCTGGGGGATGATTGTTCGAAAGAGCGGTTCATCGAAACCCTGCCCAACGGGGTAAGCCATTCCATCCTGAATATTAGGACCCAGGACACCGATAATACCGGTGTCTTCACTGTGCCCGAAGGGCAGTATTTCTTCATGGGCGATAACCGCGACAATTCCACGGACAGTCGCGTTCTTCGGGCACAGGGCGGCGTGGGTTTCGTGAACTACGAAGACATCGTTGGCCGCGCTGACCGGATCATGTTCTCGTCGGCGGGGAATTCGATGCTGTTCTTCTGGACCTGGCGGTCTGACCGCTACTTCAAGCCGATCAACTAGGGCCGCGCCCATGGCCCGCACCGGATATTCCTTCAACCCGGTCAGGCTTATCGCTGACGGTTACGACTGGACGGGGCGCAGCGGCAGGCTGGCGTTCCTGACTATCCTTGCCGTGTCGGCCACTGCCATCGGGATGGCGGTTTGGGGTGCGGAAAATAGTCGGGCGGCGGAAATCGCGGGGTGGCTTGGCCTCGCCTTTCTGACGATCCCCAATTACGGGCATCTCTTGCGGCGGTTGAACGATCTGGGGCAAAGCGGCTGGCTGTGGCTTCTGTCGCTGGTGCCTTATCTGAATATCCTGTTCATTCTTGCGCTTTTGCTGATGCCCGGCGGTCGGCGCAACCCGCATGAGCCGACCGGGCTGCGTGCGATCGGGTTCGCTGTCGCGGCCGGTCTGGTCGTCGTTGTCGCAAGCCGGGCCTTCTGGGCGCCCTATACCATCCCGTCGGGGTCCATGAAGCCGACCTTGCTGGTCGGGGACTACATGGTTGTGTCGCTGTTTCGACCAGCACCGGAACGCGGCGCGGTCTATGTGTTTCGCCACCCCGCGAACGGGCAGGACTACGTCGCGCGGCTCATCGGGCTTCCGGGGGATCGGGTGCAGATCGTGGACGGTGTTGTCCATCTGAACGATGCGCCGCTGGTCCAGACCGACGCCGGCCTGTTCACCGAAGTGATGGAACCGCAGGGTCCGGCCCGCGTCTTGCCCCGCTGCTACAACGGCGCGGTCGGGCCGGGGGCCATCTGCGAGAAACGGCTGTGGATCGAAACCCTGCCCGATGGGCGGCAGCATGGGGTCCTGAACATTGGGTCGTCGGCGATGGATAACACCGGCACCTTTACTGTCCCCGATGGCCACCTGTTCTTCCTTGGCGACAACCGCGACAATGCAACGGACAGCCGGATCGCGCCGGTCGCGGGGGGCTATGGTTTTGTGCCCGAGGACCTGATCCGGGGTCGGGCCGCGCGGGTGCTGGTTTCCACCGCCGGGCAGGGGTATCTTGAATTCTGGAACTGGCGGCCAGACCGGTTCCTGAAAGGGATCAGATGAAGCTTTCGACAGAGATGCAGGCGTTTTCGGACAGGCTTGGGCACGGGTTTTCCCGGCCCGAATTGCTTGTGCGGGCGCTGACCCATCCGTCGATGAGCTCTCCCAACCGGGACAACAACCAGCGGCTGGAATTCCTTGGAGACCGGGTGCTGGGGCTGGTCATGGCCGAGGCGCTGTTCACCGCCGACAGAGGGGCGACAGAAGGGGTGCTCGCGCCCCGATTCAACGCGCTTGTGCGCAAGGAGGCCTGCGCCGAAGTGGCCCAGCAGATCGACCTTGGCGCCGTCCTGAAACTTGGCCGGTCCGAGACGAAAAGTGGCGGACGGCGCAAGATGGCCCTTTTGGGCGACGCGATGGAGGCGGTGATCGCCGCCGTCTATCTGGACGCGGGCTATGACGCGGCCCGCGATGTCGTGCTGGCCCTGTGGCGCGACAGGATCGACGGGGTCGAAGAAGTTGCCCAGGACGCCAAGACCGCACTTCAGGAATGGGCGCAGGCGCGCGGCGAACAGCCCCCCCGCTATATCGAGGTCGCCCGCGAGGGTCCCGACCATTCCCCCGTATTCACCATAGAGGTGCGCCTGCAATCGGGCGCCACGGAACAGGCCCGCGCCGGATCGAAACGGCAGGCCGAACAAAGCGCCGCGAAGGCGCTTCTTGAAAAGGTATCGAAATGACCAACGCCCAGACCCGCGCGGGTTTCGTCGCCCTGATCGGCGAACCCAATGCCGGGAAATCCACCCTGACCAACTGGATGGTGGGGGCCAAGGTGTCCATCGTCACCCATAAGGTCCAGACGACCCGCGCCCGCATCCGGGGCGTTGCCCTGCACGGTGACACGCAGATCGTTTTCGTCGACACCCCCGGCCTGTTCCGCCCGAAACGGCGGCTGGACCGCGCGATGGTCGCCGCTGCATGGGGCGGGGTGGCCGACGCCGATGTGGTGGTCCTTCTGGTCGAAGCGCATCGTGGCATTTCCGAGGGGGTGCAGGCCATCCTTGACGGGCTGAACGAAAAGGTCGGCAAGCGGGCGCAGGTCGCGCTTGCCATCAATAAGATCGACATGGTCAAGGCCGAGGAACTTCTGGCCCTGACCCAAAAGCTGAACGACGCCTATCCATTTGCCAAAAGCTTCATGATCTCGGCTGAAAAGGGCTATGGCTGCGAGGACCTGAAAGAGTGGCTGGCCGGGCAGATGCCGGAAAGCCCCTGGCTCTATCCCGAAGACCAGATCGCCGACCTGCCGCTGCGGATGATCGCCGCCGAAATGACCCGTGAAAAGCTGACCCTGCGGCTGCATCAGGAACTGCCCTACCAGCTGACCGTCGAGACCGAGCACTGGGAAGAGCGCAAGGACGGATCGGCCCGGGTCGATCAGGTGGTCTATGTGGCCCGCGACGGGCATAAGGGGATCGTGTTGGGCAAAAAGGGTGAAACCATCAAGGCGGTCAGCCTTGCCGCCCGCAAGGAGCTGGAAGAGTTCCTTGGCCGCAAGATCCACCTGTTCCTGCAGGTCAAGGTGCGTCCGAACTGGCTGGAAGAGGCCGAGCGTTACTCCGAGATGGGACTGGACTTCAAGGACGGCAACGCGTGAGGCTGACCGCCGATATCTGGGTATCGGCCTATCTCACACGGCTCCGGCTGGCCGACATCCCGGCCTTCGTGGTCAAACGGGGCGACGGCACCGCCGGGGCGGTTCTGGTCAAGCTGAACACGCTGGACGGCAAGGCATGCCTGTTCCAGCGGTCGTTCGACCTGATGACCGGCGACCGGAAATGGGTCATCCTGACCGAAGGGGACGAGGCAGACGTCGATGCCTCCGCCGCGCGGCAACGGGAATTCGACCCCGACCTCTGGCTGATCGAGGTGGAAGACCGCGCAGGGCGGCACCTGCTGGACGAACCGGGGCTGGAGTAGCCCCTTGCCAATCCAGCCCCGCCGGGGCCTGATACCCCAATGATCGAATGGCGTGATGAAGCTGTCCTGATCGCCGCCCGCGGGCATGGCGAAACCTCGGTGATTGTCGAGGTGCTGACGCCTGCCCATGGCCGACATGCAGGCGTGGTGCGGGGCGGGGTCAGCCGCAAGATGACCCCGGTCCTGCAGCCGGGATCGCAGATCGACGTGACGTGGAAGGCCCGTCTGGAGGATCATCTGGGCGCATTCACGGTCGAGCCGATCCGCAGCCGGTCTGCGCTGGTGATGAACGATCGTCTGGCGCTGGCCGGCCTGACGACGGTTTGCGCCCTTTTGTCCCTGACCCTGCCTGAACGGGAACCGCATCCGGCTCTTTATGACCGGACGGTGCGGATACTGGACCTGCTGGGCCAGCCCGACCTTTGGCCGCTGGCCTATCTGCGCTGGGAAATGGACCTGCTGGAGGAGTTGGGCTTTGGGCTGGACCTGTCCGCCTGCGCCGCGACGGGGATGAACGAGGACCTGTGCTATGTCTCGCCCAAATCGGGCCGCGCGGTCAGCGCGCAGGGCGCGGGCGAATGGGCCGACCGGATGCTGCCCCTGCCGCCGGTGATGAAGGGCGAAGGCGACGCGACAGGCCCCGAGATCGTGCGGGCGCTGGGCACCACCGGGTATTTCCTTGAAAACCGGGTTCTGCATGGGCTGGGCGACCGGCCGATGCCTGCCGCGCGGGGCCGCCTGCTTGATCTGATCGCCCGCGCTTAGGGGGCAGCGCGAAAAAGCATTTCCCGCCCGTCGTCCCCCCGCAGGATCAGGATGTCGCCCGCGACCTCCACCTCGGTCATCGCGGCCAGAGCCGACAGGAAGTTTTGTTCCTTGTCCAGATCGGGGCAGGCCATTCGGGTCGCGGCAAGGGGCCCAACCTCGAACCAAGGGTAGGGCGCGCGCTGTTCGCCGAAGAACCGGTTGCAGGGGGCTTGCCCCGCGATCTGGCCCGGTTCGGGAAATTCCACCGTTGCGGCTGCGCCAAGCGGGGCCCCGTCCAGCGTTTCAAGCTGCCAGACGGTGTCTGCCGCGCCGTAGGCCGTCAGGCTTTCATCCGGGTCGCAGGCCGCCAGAAGGAAGGGCAGCAACACAAGAGGCAGGGGTCCGGGTCTCATGACCGCAGCCTGCCATGCTTTGGGGGCAAAGCCCAGCAGCGACCCGATCCGGTCGCAAAAGTCTCAGACGCCGGGATATCGCCGGGCCGAAGGTGGGCGAAAGATTTGAAGTGGTTGGTCAATGCTTTCCCCCCGCGCGCCCGTTTATGTCACCCATGCCCCGGTTCCCAAGATCCGCCACTTCGCGCTTCTGGCTGCGCTGGAGGCGGGGATCAGGGGGATGCTCTTGTCGGTCTGGCCGCTGGTTATCTACCGGGCATGGGGAAATGCCGAGGCGGTCAGCCTGATTTACCTGTCGGCCGGGTTTCTATCGCTTCTTTGGGGCGGGCTGGTTCCGGCGCTGGCGCGGCTCATCCCGCGCCGATGGATGACCACGGCAGCGGTAGGTCTTTACCTTCTGGGCGCGGTGCTGGGCCTGACGGGGAACACGACAGGGATCACCGCGGCACTGATTTCGACCACCCTTGGCACCGTAACCTTTCAAATCTGCCTAAGCGCTTATGTGCTGGACTATATCGCCCGCGTCGATCTAGGGCAGAACGAAAGCCTGCGACTGGTCTATAGCGCGGTGCCCTGGTCCGCCGGGCCGGTGCTTGGTGTCTGGCTGATGAATCTTTGGGCGCCGCTGCCGTTTCTGGCCGCCGCCGGGTTCGGGATTGCGTTACTGGCGGCCTTCTGGGCGCTGCGGCTCGGGGATGGCAAACAGATCACCCGCGCCCGCGCGCCCGCGCCGAACCCGGTCGCCTATCTTGGCCGCTTCGTGAAGCAACCCCGGCTGGTGGCGGGCTGGCTATTCGCGGTGATCCGGTCCTGTGGGTGGTGGGTGTTCATCGTTTACCTACCGATCTTCTGTATCGAAAACGGCCTTGGCGATCAGGCGGGGGCTGTGGCCCTGTCACTGGCCAACGGGCTCTTGTTCATCTCGGGGGCATTCCTGCGTCTGGTGCGGCGGCTGGGGGTGCGGCGGTCGGTGCAGGGCAGTTTTATCGGGGCCGGGGCGCTGTTCCTGGTCGGGGCGCTTGCCGCCGGTTGGCCATGGATCGCCTTTGGCGCATTGCTGACGGCCTCGGTCCTTCTGGTCATGCTGGACGTCTGCGGAAGCCTGCCCTTCCTGATGGCGGTGAAACCGTCCGAGCGGACGGAAATGGCGGCGGTCTATGCCAGCTACCGGGACGTGTCGGGTATTCTGACCCCGGCGATTGCCTGGGCGGTTCTTCTGGTGCTGCCGCTGTCCGGGGTGTTCGGGGCGACAGCCCTTGGCATGGCGGTCGCGGCGGGGTTGGCCGGGCGCATCCATCCGCGCCTTGGGGTGCCGCGCGACGGGACAAAACCATTGGCCCGAGCCTGATTTCGGGGCAGACTTCCCGCAGGGAAGCAGCCGGAAAAGGGGATACAGATGAACCTGACACTCGCACTTGGACTTGTCGCAGGGATACATGGTGTCGGAACCGGGTCCTTGCCCGAAACCGAAACCCAGCGCCTGTTGCAGTCCGTGGATTTTCGGGGATCCGTCTCTCGGGTTCTGTACTTTGGCCCGGAAACCGAATTGATCGCGCGGTCCCAGCTTCCGGTGCCCGACAGCACATGGGCCGACTTTCAGGAAATCTTTGCCTCTGCCCCCTATTTCGGCGCTTTCGCGATCTCAAAGAGCGGCGGTTATGGTTATTCGATCGGGGTCAATTCCGCCGAAGCCGCCCGCGCCATAGCACTGGCCGAATGCCTGAATGCCAATGACAGCTGCCTGATCTACGCCGAGCTACACCCCGTCGGCTATCAGGGGATCGGCCCGGGCGAGATCGTGTTGACGACCGAGGTGGCCGACCTCTTCTTCAACCCCGGCAAGCGGCCGCCCTACATTGCCATGGCGTTCAGCCATGACGGGGCCTATTCCCTGAACTGGGGTTATGAAAGCCAAAGCGCGGCCGGGGCGGCGGCGCTGGCCGATTGCGAAACCTACCGCATCAGCCACCTGCCCGATCTTGAAGACATGCCCTGCCTTCTGTTGCCGCTGCGCTAAGCCTTATCCCAGAAGCCGCCGGGCGATCACCTGTGCCTGAATTTCTGCCGCGCCTTCAAAGATGTTCAGGATGCGGGCGTCGCAGAGGATGCGGCTGATCTTGTATTCAAGGGCAAAGCCGTTGCCGCCGTGGATCTGCAGCCCGTTGTCGGCGGCGGCCCATGCGACGCGCGCGCCCAACAGCTTGGCCATCCCCGCCTCAAGATCACAGCGGCGGTCGGCGTCTTTCTCGCGGGCGCTGAAATAGGTCAGCTGGCGGGCGATCATGATTTCCACGGCCATCATTGCCAGCTTGTTGGCGACGCGCGGGAAATTGATCAGGGATTTGCCGAATTGCTTGCGGTCGATCGCGTATTGCATCGCCACGTCCAGCGCCGATTGGGCGACGCCAATGGCGCGGGCGGCGGTCTGGATGCGGGCCGATTCAAAGGTCTGCATCAACTGCTTGAACCCTTTGCCCTCTTCTCCGCCCAGAAGGTTTTCACCCTTCACATGGAAGTTGTCGAAGCCCAGTTCGTATTCCTTCATGCCGCGATAGCCCAGCACCTCGATCTCGCCGCCGGTCATGCCCTCGGTCGGGAAGGGGGTTGTATCATCGCCGGGGGTCTTCTCGGCAAGGAACATGGACAAGCCGCGATAATCGGATGTGTCCGGATCGGTCCGCGCCAAAAGGGTCATCACATGGGTGCGCGCGGCGTGGGTGATCCAGGTCTTGTTGCCGGTGATCCGGTAGTCGCCACTGTCATCCTTCACCGCGCGGGTCCGCAGCGATCCAAGATCGGACCCGGTGTTCGGTTCCGTAAAGACCGCAGTTGGAAGCTTTTCCCCGCTCGCCAGCGCCGGCAGCCATTTCTGCTTCTGCTCTTCCGTGCCGCCCGCAAGGATCAGTTCGGCGGCGATCTCGGACCGGGTGCCCAGCGACCCGACCCCGATATATCCGCGCGACAGCTCTTCAGACACCACGCACATCGATGCCTTGGACAGGCCAAAGCCGCCGTATTCTTCGGGGATGGTCAGGCCGAAGACGCCCATTTCGGCCAGTTCCTCGATCACCTGCATCGGGATCAATTCGTCTTTCAGGTGCCAGTCATGGGCGAAGGGCTCGACATTTTCCACGGCATAGCGGCGGAACTGGTCGCGGATCATCTCCAGCTCTTCCTCAAGGCCAGAGGCGCCGAACATGGTTGCGCCGCTTTGCTGTTCCATCATCTCGACAAGGCGGGCGCGGGCGGCGGGGGTGTTCCCCCCGGCGCACAGCGCGTCAATCTCGGCGGTGGCAAGGATGCCTACGTCCAGCCCAAGGTCGGACAGGCGGCAGATCTCGCCCTGGCTCATCGGGATGCCGCCGCGCAGCTGGCTCAAGTATTCCCCGAAAGCGATCTGAAGGATAAGCTGTTCGATCTCGCCCAGCTTGCCCTCGGCCTGCAACCGATCGGCCCAGCCGTGCATCTGCCGCAGGCTTTCAACATAGGTGGCGATCCACGACAGGCCATGCGCCTCAGCCTGAAGCGTTTCAAGAGCCGCGCCGGAGACCTTGCCCGCCTCGTCCGTGACCGCTGCGCGCAGGGTCGAAATCGCGGTGTCCAGAAGCGTCGTCAGTGCGGGCTGAACGGCCCCGGTCAGGTCCAGAAGGTTCGGGATGGTCGGTGTCTGGGTCATCTGGGTATCCTGTGCGTCGCGCGGCATGATCGACTCCTCATTTTGCTGTTGCAGAAATAGCGCCTTCGCAACCGCAGCGCAACTTTATTTCAATACGGGGCGGCGACTTGAGCGTTAATGTCGCGCGAGAATCTTGCTGCGACAGGGGCGAAACCGCGCTAAGGGGACAGAATGATAGAGATTTTCGCCCCCCTTTTGCCCGGATCCTTCACCCTTCCGCTGTTTGTTGCCGCACTTTGTGTGGGCATCTTCGCCGGATTCGTGAAGGGCGTCACCGGATTCGCGATGCCGATGGTGATGATCTCGGGCTTGACCACCTTTCTGTCGCCCGAACTGGCGCTGGCCGCGCTGATCCTGCCGACCGCGGTGACCAACATCTGGCAGGCCCTGCGGCAGGGATGGCGGGCCGCCTGGGACGCGATCCGCAAGTTTGGCCTTTTCCTCGGGGTTGGTGGTGCAGTTCTTCTGGGCAGCGCGCAACTGGTCAATGTCTTTGATACGAAGATTCTGTTCGGGCTGATCGGGGTGGCCATCACGACCTTTGCCCTGATGCAACTGTTTGGCTGGCGTCCCGCCCTGTCTGCCACCCGAAGGACAGAGGCGGCGGTTGGCGCGGTCGCCGGGTTCATCGGCGGACTGAGCGGGGTTTGGGGGCCGCCCACGGTGGCCTACCTGACCGCGATCAACACGCCCAAGGCGGAACATGTCCGGGTGCAGGGGGTCGTCTACGGGTTGGGGGCGGTGGCGCTGGCGCTGGCCCATGTGCAGTCCGGCGTCCTAAACGAAGACACATGGCCATTTTCGGCCCTGATGGTCCTGCCCGCGCTGGGCGGCATGGCCATCGGGATGCAGGTGCAGGACCGGATCGACCAGGCAACCTTTCGCAAGGTGACGCTGGTTGTGCTGGTGATCGCCGGGCTGAACCTTATGCGGCGGGCGCTGTTCTAGCCCAGAAGTTCCTCGTATCCGCAGACCCCGGCCAATGACGGCACGGCCTCTGGTGGGACCACGGTGAAACTGGCCCGGAACAGGATCTCGCCCTCGTGTTCGGCGGTAAAGGTCCATCGGCCAAGGACTAGTTCATAAGGAAAATCGAACTGGTAGAGGATGATGCCGACGCCAGTTCCCGACATATCCCTGACATAGGTCTGTTGGGTAATCCCCTCTGCGCCCATCGGCGGGTGGGTCGTTGTGACCGTCACCCCGATCAGGTCCACGCCGCGCCCATGGGTCTTGACCCCGAACCCCATACCCTCGACCGCAGGCACATAGCGCCCGGTCGACACGAAATCAGGTTCGTTGTCGATGATGTTGGTCACGCCCGCCACGGTATCGGGCGCTTCGCGAAAGCCGACCACCTCGGGCGCGCAGATGATCCCGGCCTCGAACCGTGAAATCGCCGGGCCGATCATATCGGGTAGGGGGGTGTCCTGCGCCGTGGCGGCACCGGAGATCAGGACAAGGGCAGAGAACAGGAGAGACCGGAAATGCATGGGGGCAGGCTGCCACGGCAGCCCGCCCCCAGCAAGCGGTTCTATCGTTTTCGGCGCGGCCTAGCCGATCGCAGCGGCCTTCACGTCCTCGTCGATGAAGGGGACGTATTGGGCGAAGTTGTCGGCGAACATGTTGACCAGCTTCTGCGCCTGCGCGTCATAGGCGGATTTGTCCGCCCATGTGCTGCGCGGATCCAGAAGGCCCGCATCCACACCATCGACCGTCACCGGCACTTCGAAGCCAAAGTTCGGGTCCTTGCGGAAAGTGGATTCGATCAGCGTGCCATCCAGCGCGGCGGACAGAAGCGCGCGGGTCGCCTTGATCGGCATCCGCTTGCCCGTGCCATAGGCCCCACCGGTCCAGCCGGTGTTGACCAGCCAGCAAGTCGCGCCGTGGCTGGCGATCTTTTCCTGCAACAACTTGCCATAGGCCTCGGGCCGGCGCGGCATGAAGGGCGCGCCAAAGCAGGTCGAGAAGGTCGGTTCCGGCTCGGTCACGCCGCGTTCGGTGCCGGCCACCTTCGAGGTGAAGCCCGACAGAAAGTGATACATGGCCTGCGCCGGGGTCAGCCGCGAAATCGGGGGCAGCACGCCGAAGGCATCGCAGGTCAGCATGATGATGTTCTTCGGATGTCCGCCAAGGGCGGTATCGCTGGCGTTGCTGATATAGTTCAGCGGGTAGGCGCAACGCATGTTCGCGGTCAGCGAACTGTCGTTGAAATCCAGCTCCTTGGTCTCTTCGTCGAACACCATGTTCTCGATGACCGTGGCGAACTTCTGGGTGGTGGCGTAGATTTCCGGTTCTGCCTCGGCATCCAGCCCGATGGTTTTGGCATAGCAGCCGCCTTCAAAGTTGAAGGTGCCGCGATCGGACCAGCCGTGTTCGTCGTCGCCGATCAAAATGCGGGTCGGGTCGGCGGAGAGGGTGGTTTTTCCGGTGCCGGACAGGCCGAAGAAGACGGCAGTGTCCACCGGGTTGCCCGGCGCGTGGTTGGCGGAACAGTGCATCGGCATGATGCCCTTCTCCGGCAGCAGGTAGTTCAGCAGGGTAAAGACCGACTTCTTGTTCTCGCCCGCGTATTCGGTGCCGCCGATGAGGATGACCTTCTTTTCGAAGTTCAGCGCGATGACCGTTTCGCTCCGGCAGCCGTGCTTTTCCGGGTCTGCCTTGAAGGTCGGGCAGTTGATGATCGTCCAGTCGGGGGTGAACCCGTCCAGATCGTCCCGCGCGGGGCGGCGCAGCAGGTGGCGGATGAACAGCCCGTGCCACGCCAGTTCGGTCACCACACGGACATCCAGCCGGTGCGCCGGATCGGCGCCGCCGAAAAGGTCCTGCACGTGGTAGGTGCCGCCCTTCATATGCGCCAGCATATCAGCGTGCAGCACGTCGAATTTGGCGGGCTCCATCGGCGCGTTGTTTTCCCACCAGATGGTGTCTTCGACCTCGGGCGTGCGGACGACGAACTTGTCCTTGGGGCTGCGGCCGGTGTGTTTGCCGGTCGTCACCAGCAGGGTGCCGCCCTGACCCAGCGTGCCTTCGCCCGCCTTGATCGCGGCCTGCACCAGGTCTGGCTCCATCAGGTTGTAATAGACATGGCCCAGACCCGTGATGCCTTGGTTTTCAAGCTTCATGGTAGGGTTGACCCGTCCGTGGTCCATTGTCTTGCTCCTGATCTGGGGCCGCCGTTCGGCCCGGATAGGTCCACATAGCACCATGATTTTCTTTGAGAAAAGGAGCCTTTGTCGCAGTTAGCGCAACCATTTTGGTGTTAGCGCACAACATGCGGAAAGCTGCGCAGCAAGTGCTGCAATTTAGCCATTCCTAACCGAAATACGTGACCGTTTGGACTCAGGCCGGGCGCGAATCACACTTGGGGATTGATTCGGCACGGCAAAAAAGGGAAAAACACAGCAATAATAATGGCAGGCAACATAATCGCGAGCACAAAGGGGTAACGGTCATGCACAAGATTGCATTGGTGGATGACGACCGGAATATTCTGACTTCCGTTTCCATGACACTTGAGGCCGAAGGCTTCGAAGTCGAAACCTACAACGATGGTCAGGCGGCGTTGGACGCGTTCAACAAACGCCTTCCCGACATGGCCGTTCTGGACATCAAGATGCCCCGTATGGACGGCATGGACCTGCTCCAGCGGCTACGGCAGAAGACTTCGATGCCTGTCATCTTCCTGACCTCCAAGGATGACGAGATCGACGAGGTTCTGGGTCTGCGGATGGGCGCGGACGACTACGTCAAGAAACCGTTCAGCCAGCGGCTTCTGGTGGAACGTATCCGGGCGCTGCTGCGCCGTCAGGATGCGATCTCGGACGAAGTCACCGACGACAGCGAAGATACCAAGATCATGCAGCGCGGCCAACTGACGATGGACCCGCTGCGCCATGCCGTGAAATGGAAAGACCGGGACGTTTCGCTGACCGTGACCGAATTCCTGCTGCTTCAGGCGCTGGCCCAGCGACCCGGCTTCGTCAAATCGCGCGATCAGCTGATGGATGTGGCCTATGACGATCAGGTCTATGTCGATGACCGCACGATCGACAGCCATATCAAGCGGCTGCGCAAGAAGATGCGGCAGGTCGACGATGAATTCAGCGCGATCGAAACGCTGTATGGCATCGGATACCGCTACAACGAAGAGTAAGCGATGACCGCCGCCTCGGACCACGAGATCGACGTTCGCGACCTTCGATCGGTTCGCAAGGCGGCGTCGGCACATCAGGACAGCGATGTCGTTCTAGGGGACGACTGGGTGTCACCTGATGTGACCGTGAACCCTGACCTTCGCAAGGCCCGCGCGCGGCGTGGGCTGATCATGATCAACCGGTCGCCGCTTGCCCGCAAGATCATCACCTTCAATCTGCTTGCGATCATCATCCTCGTGGCCGGGGTGCTCTACCTCAATCCGTCGCGCGACAACCTTGCGTTCCAACGCGCCGACGGGTTGGTGAGCGAGGCGGAACTGGTCGCCGATGTGTTCGAGGCACAACTGCCGCTTGGCGCGCCAGTGAACCTCGTGGCGGGCGACGGAATTGACCCGGTCCTTACCCTCGACAACCTTGATCTGCGCGGCGGCGTCGACGTTTACGTCTTCGACCCCAGCGGCGTTCTCGTGGCCAGCCGCACCGCCCTTGTCGGCAGCAATCAGGTGATCGGGCTGGATTTCGAAGACGAGGGAACATTCCTGACCGGTTTGCTGAACCGTGCCTGGGATGGGATCGCCGGGATCTTCCGGCCGGCAAACGAAGATCTGACCCCGATTGATCCATTGCTGAAACTGAACCGGACGCTGCCGGACACGCTTGCGCAGGGCACCCGCGTTGATTCCGAGATCGATTCAAACGGGCGAACGATCTTTCTGGTCTCGACGCCGATCCTGCAGGGCGACAGGCCCGTCGGGGTCGTGTCGATGATCAGCGCTGCGGGCGAACTGGACGCGCTTGTGCGCCGGGAACGGGAACAGGTTTTGCAGATGTTCGTGATCGGCATCATCGTGTCCATCGGGCTCAGCCTCGTGCTCGCCTCGACCATCGCCAACCCACTGGCCGAACTGGCCACCGCCGCCGAACTTGGCCGCGACAAGAATGCCCGCAAGATGAGCCCGACGCGCATCCGCATTCCCGACCTGACCGCGCGGCCCGACGAAATCGGCCGCCTGTCCGGCGCGCTGCGCGGCATGGTGTCGGCACTCTACGAACGGATCGAAGGCAACGAACAATTCGCCGCCGACGTCGCGCACGAGATCAAGAACCCGCTTGAGTCTCTGCGGTCGGCGGTCGGCTCGCTGCGGATGGTCAAGAAGGAAGAGCACAAGGAAAAGCTGCTCGACGTGATCGAACATGACGTGCAGCGGCTGGACCGGCTGGTGTCTGACATCTCCAACGCCTCGCGGCTCGACAGCGAACTGGTCCGCGAGGAGGAGGAGGAATTCAACCTTCTCAAGATGCTGGGTAATCTCAACGAATTTCTGGCCAAAGAAGCGAACGCCAAGGGCGTCGAATACATCACCGACCTGCCGACAGAGCCGATTGTGATTTCGGGGCTGGAAGGGCGGTTGGCACAGGTTTTCGTCAACCTGATCACCAACGCGATTTCCTTCTGCGAGGACGGCGATGCAATCCGTGTCTGGGCCCGGCGCCGCGACAACCGGGTGCTTGTGGTGGTCGAAGATACCGGACCGGGTATCCCTGACGGCGCGTTGACCAAGATATTCAAGCGCTTCTATTCGGAACGCCCGGAACAGCAGTTCGGCAGCAATTCCGGCCTTGGCCTTGCCATTTCCAAGCAGATTGTCGAGGCGCACAATGGCGTCATCTGGGCCGAAAACATCCGCCCGACCGAGGCAGACATCACCTCGGAACCGCTTGGGGCCCGGTTCGTTGTCGGTCTGCCGATCTGACCGGTCGGGGCGCGCGGGATATGCAAGACATCCTTCACGCCAGCTGCGTCGCAATCGACGGACGGGCCGTCCTGATCAAGGGTCCAAGCGGGAGCGGGAAATCCGCGCTGGCGTTGAACCTGATGGCGCTGGGCTGTGACCTTGTCGCCGATGACCAAACCGCGCTGTCGGCCACGCCCGAAGGAATTCTTGCCAGTTGCCCCGACACGATCCGCGGCATGATCGAAGCCCGGTTTGTAGGACTGTTGCGGGCCCATGCAGTCGGGCCGGTCCCGGTCGCGCTGGTGGTGGATATGGGGCAGGTTGAAACCGACAGACTGCCGCCGATCCGGACCACGACGATACTGGGGGTCTCCTTTCCGGTCGTACACAAGATCGAGATGCACCATTTCCCTGCGGCAATTGTGCAATATCTTCGGTCAGGACGGAAAGCGTGATGATGCCCTACGATCCTGACAAAGACCCGATCTCTCCCGACGAGGGACGCCAGAAGCTGGTGCTTGTGACCGGCCCGTCCGGGGCCGGACGTTCCACCGCGATCAACACGCTTGAGGATCGCGGGTTCGAGGTGATCGACAACCTGCCCTTGACCCTACTGGATCGGCTGCTGGACGGTCCGCCGCTGGACCGGCCCATCGCGCTGGGCATTGACGTCCGGAACCGGGATTTCACCGTAGACGCCTTCATCGCTTCCCTTGAACGCCTGCTTCACGAAAACCGCCTGTCCGTTCATGTGCTCTATCTGGATTGCGATGAAACGGTCCTGCTGCGGCGGTATTCCGAAACCCGCCGCCGGCACCCGATGGCGCCCGAAGGTGACCCGCTGACAGGTATTCAGCGTGAATTGGCCCTGCTTGCCCCGATCCGGGCGCGGGCCGACCTGTTGATCGACAGCACGGGGCTGACCCCGCACGACCTGCGGGCCGAGGTCGAGGACCTGCTGTGCGCGGACGGCGGCAAGACTCTCTCGGTGTCGGTCCAGAGCTTTTCCTACAAGCGGGGCCTGCCGCGCGGCGCGGACCTCGTGCTCGATTGCCGCTTCCTGCGCAATCCGCATTGGGAGGCGGGGCTGCGTCCGCTGGATGGCCGCGCGCCCGAGGTCGCGGCCCATATCGAGGCCGACCCGCTCTATGCCGATTTCCTCGACAGGGTGCTGTCCCTCGCCCGCCTCTTGCTTCCGGCCTATCACGCCGAAGGCAAATCGCACCTGACCCTGGCCTTTGGGTGTACCGGAGGGCAACACCGGTCGGTCGCAATGGCCGAGACACTGGCAAATATACTTGCCGCCGAGGGGTGGCAGGTGTCTAAACGCCATCGGGAGCTGGAACGCAGGGCCGATCTGGTCCGAACGACACGGGAAGCTGGCGAATGATCGGGATCGTGATCGTCGCACATGGTGGGTTGGCACGGGAATACCTTGCCGCTGTCGAACATGTCGTCGGCAGGCAAGAAGGCGTTGTCGCGATTGCCATCGAGGCCGAGGATGACCGTGCCCGCAAACAGGACGAGATCTGCGATGCCGCCGACGCGGTGGATGCCGGCGACGGGGTCGTGATCGTGACCGATCTTTTTGGCGGCTCTCCGTCCAACCTGTCGCTGCGGGCGTGCAGTCCGTCAAACCGGCGCATCCTCTACGGGATGAACCTGCCCCTTCTGATCAAACTGGCAAAGTCCCGGTCCAAGTCCGTGCCGGAAGCTGTCGAAGCGGCCCTGACCGCGGGCCGGAAATACATCAACAGCCACAGCGTGGCCCCTGACCTGAGCGTGAAATAGCCGATGTCGTCGACCCACCGGACCCTCAAGATCGTCAACATCAAGGGGCTGCACGCCCGCGCCTCAGCCAAACTGGCCGAAGTTGTCGAACAGTTCGATGCCTCGGCGACGGTCTCGAAAGATGGGCTAGATGCCGCAGGCGACAGCATTATGGGGCTTCTCATGTTGGCAGCTTCCAAGGGAACCTCTATTGAGGTCGAGACCAGCGGCCCAGAGGCCGAGGCCCTTGCCGACGCCATCGAGGCGCTGGTGGCTGACAAGTTCGGCGAAGGGGACTAGGATAGGGCCGGTCTTCTGAACCCAGTGCCGAAAGGACAGGCCGCGTGAGCGACACTACACAAGACGAGATCGTGAAGCCCGCCGATCCTGCCGAGGCCCCGGTGATCTATGATCGGCGCAGCCTGACCTATTCGGAAACCTTCGACAGCCCGTTCAAGCGCACCGTCATCCGAACCATCGAACTGCTGACCGCGAAAATGCGGATCGTGCGCCGTATCCGCCAGTTCGAACAGCGGCCGACCCCGGTCGGGCAGGCCTTTTGGCCCGCGACGATGGAAGTGATGGGGATCGACCTTCTGACCCCGCAGGACCAGTTGGACAATATCCCGGCCGAAGGGCCTGTGGTCTTCGTGGCCAACCACCCGCACGGGCTTGTGGACGGGATGATCCTTGCGGATCTGATCGGGCGCCGCCGCAATGACTACCGCATCCTCACCCGGTCGATCCTGACCGGGATCGACGAAAGCGCGGGCAGCTACATGATCCCGGTGCCCTTCCCGCACGAGGAAGACGCGCAGCGCAAGATGATCGAGATGCGCAAGAAGGCCATGGCCCATCTGGCCGATGGCGGGCTGATTGCGCTGTTCCCCTCGGGGGTAGTTGCGACATCGAAGACCATGTTCGGCCCAGTGATCGAGGCGGAGTGGAACGTGTTCACCGCCAAGATGATCCGGACCTCGGGCGCGACGGTGGTGCCCTGCTATTTTCCGGGCTCGAACAGCCGCGCCTACCAGATTGCGAACCGGATTTCGTCAACCCTGCGGCAAAGCCTTCTCTTGTTCGAAGTGGTCCATGCCTTTGACAAGCCGCAAAAACCCGTGATCGGCAAACCGATTCCGCCCGAGGAATGGGCCGAGCGGGCCGGGGACCAGCGCGGGTTCATGGCTTGGCTGCGGCAACGGGTGCTGAGCCTGAAAGAGACATAGGTAAGGTGGGTTGAAACCGACCTTGCGACCCGGCCTTGAAATTTGCGTAAGGTGGGTCTTGACCCACCATACCCCTTGCGGACCTATCGGGTCGGAACAGGCGTTTCGCCCCGATAGTCATAGAACCCGCGCTGGGTCTTGCGGCCCAGCCAACCGGCCTCGACATATTTGGTCAGCAGCGGGCAGGGCCGATACTTGGTGTCCGCCAACCCGTCGTGCAGCACGTTCATGATCGCAAGGCAGGTGTCCAGCCCGATGAAATCGGCCAGTTCCAGCGGCCCCATGGGGTGGTTCGCGCCCAGCTTCAGCGAAGTGTCGATCGACATAACGTTGCCGACACCCTCGTAGAGCGCATAGACCGCCTCATTGATCATCGGCATCAGGATGCGGTTGACGATGAAGGCCGGGAAATCCTCTGCCGTCGCGGCGGTCTTGCCCAGGCGCTGCACCACTTCCGCGCAGGCCTTGAATGTCGGTTCATCCGTGGCGATGCCCCGGATCAGTTCCACCAGCTGCATCACCGGAACCGGATTCATGAAATGAAAACCGAGGAATTTTTCCGGCCGGTCGGTCCGGCTGGCCAGCCGGGTAATCGAGATGGACGAGGTGTTCGAGGTCAAGATCGTATCGGGCTTCAGATGCGGCAGCAGGTCCTCAAAGATCGCCTGCTTGATCGTCTCGCGTTCGGTCGCGGCCTCGATCACAAGATCGGTCTGGCCCAGATCGGCCAGCTTCGGCGTGGTGCCGATCCGCTTCATCGCCTCGGCCTTGTCGGCCTCGGTGATCAGGCCCCGGCCGACCTGCCGGTCGATATTGCGGTCGATCAGCTTGATCGCATTTGCCATGGCGTCTTCGCTTACGTCCGTCAGCAAGACCTCATAGCCCGCAACCGCCAGCACATGGGCAATCCCGTTGCCCATCTGACCGGCCCCGACAACCCCCACACGTTCGATCGCCATTCCATAGCCCTTTCCTAGATTGCGGGCACCATAGGCCCCAACCCGACCTGCCTTCAAGCGGAAGGAGCCGTGAAAACTTGCGGCGAATTTGCAGCTTAGCCTTTTGGCAAGAGATTTGTCCGAATCTCGTCCTTGGTGAGTGAAACAGCAACGAGTGGTGGGAACCATGAAACATGAGCCTTTGGGCGAATCCGGCTTGTCATATGCGCCCTGTCGCTATGGCATGAGCAGAGTGACTTTTCGGGGACCCCGCCGGGATCTGAATGGGCGCTATATTTCCTTTATCGGTGGCACCGAAACCTATGGGAAATTCATCGAACATCCATTCCCGACGCTTGTGGAAACCGCGCTGGGCGAGAAATGCGTGAACTTCGGGGTGGTGAATGCCGGGATCGACGTGTTTCACAACGACCCGACGATCCTTGCCGCCGCCCATGATGCGGAATTGACGGTGGTGCAGATCATGGGCGCACACAACCTGTCGAACCGGTTCTACAAGGTCCACCCCCGGCGCAACGACAGGTTCCTGTCGGCGTCAACGGTGATGAAGGCGCTGTTCAGCGATGTGGACTTCGCCGATTTCAGCTTTACCCGGCATTTGCTTGGGGCGCTTTACACGCGCGCGCCGGAACGGTTCGAGATCTTGCGGAGCGAGCTGGAACAGGCCTGGCTGGCACGGATGAAATCCCTGATCGCGGGGATCGGTGACAATGTCGTTCTTTTGTGGTTGTCGGATTCCCCCCTGACCGACGATCCCTGGATGGAGCGGCCCAACCCGCTGAGGGCCGATCCGCTGTTCGTGACACGGTCGATGGTGGAACAGCTGCGCCCGCTGGTGCGTGACGTGATCGAGGCGCAGCCCTCGGCCGAGGCCCTGTCCCGCGGGACCGAAGGCATGGTCTTTCCGCTGCTCAACAACGAGGCCGCGACCGAGATGTTGGGTGTCGCGGCGCATGAGGAGGCGGCAGCGCGGATCGCCCCAGCCTTGCGGCGATTGATGGGCAAGCCCACCCGCCACTGATCCAAACGAAAAGGCCCGCCAGATTGGCGGGCCTTTCCAGATTTCGGTTCGGAAACCTTACAGCTTTTCGACCAGTTCCGGGACGGCCGTGAAGAGGTCTGCGACGAGGCCGTAGTCGGCGACCTGGAAGATCGGGGCTTCTTCGTCCTTGTTGATCGCGACGATGATCTTGCTGTCCTTCATCCCCGCAAGGTGCTGGATCGCGCCCGAGATGCCGACGGCGACGTAGAGGTCAGGGGCCACGACCTTGCCGGTCTGGCCGACCTGCCAGTCGTTCGGGGCGAAGCCGCTGTCGACCGCCGCGCGGGACGCGCCCACGGCAGCGCCCAGCTTGTCGGCCAGGCTTTCGATCAGCGCGAAGTCGTCCTTCGAGCCCACGCCGCGCCCGCCCGAGACCACGATCCCGGCCGAGGTCAGTTCCGGACGGTCGCTTGCGGCAACCTTGTCTTCCACCCAGGACGACAGGGCCGGATCGGCGGCGGCGCCGATGGTTTCCACCGCAGCCGACCCGCCGGTTTCGGCGGCGTCAAAGCTGGAGGTCCGGATCGACACGACCTTTTTCGCGTCACCCGATTTCACGGTCTGGATCGCGTTGCCCGCGTAGATCGGCCGCTCGAAGGTGTCGGCGTCAACCACGCCCGACACGTCCGAGATCACCATCACGTCCAGAAGCGCGGCCACCCGGGGCAGCACGTTCTTGGCGTCGGTGGTGGCGGGGGCCACGATGTGGCTGTAGTCGCCGGCCAGCGACACGATCAGCGCGGCGGTCGGTTCGGCCAGACGATGACCGAGCGAGGCATCCTCGGCGCAGAGCACGCGGGCCACACCCTTGATCGTCGCGGCTTCGGCAGCGGCGGCGGCGGCCGACGCCCCGGCGCAGAGCACGGTCACATCGCCCAGCTTGCCCGCGGCGGCCACGGCCTTGGCGGTGGCGTCCATCGACAGCTCACCATTGTTGACTTCGCCTAGAAGAAGAACAGCCATCAGAGCGCCCCCGCTTCCTTGAGTTTCGATACCAGCTCGTCCACCGAGCCAACGATTTCACCGGCCTTGCGCGCCTCGGGCTCCGAGGTCGACACGATGGTCAGGCGCGGGGTGACATCGACGCCGTAATCGGCGGCGGTCTTCTCATCCAGCGGCTTCTTCTTCGCCTTCATGATGTTCGGCAGCGAGGCGTAGCGCGGCTCGTTCAGGCGCAGGTCCACGGTGATGATGGCGGGCATCTTCACGGTGATGGTCTGCAGACCGCCGTCGACCTCGCGGGTGACGGTGGCGCTGTCGCCCTCGACCGAAAGCTCCGAGGCAAAGGTGCCCTGCGACCAGCCCAGAAGCGCCGAGAGCATCTGCCCGGTGGCGTTCATGTCGTTGTCGATCGCCTGCTTGCCGCAGAGAACCAGACCCGGCTGTTCCTCTTCCACGACCTTGGCAAGGATCTTGGCCACGGCCAGCGGTTCAATGTCGGTGTGCACGTCATCGGCGGCCACAACAAGGATCGCCCGGTCGGCGCCCATGGCCAGAGCGGTGCGCAGGGTCTCCTGCGCCTGTTTCACGCCGATCGAAACCGCAACGACCTCCTCGGCCTTGCCCGCTTCCTTCAGACGGATCGCCTCTTCAACCGCAATCTCGTCGAACGGGTTCATCGACATCTTCACATTGGCAAGATCAACACCCGTGCCGTCCGCCTTAACACGAACCTTCACGTTGTAGTCGATCACGCGCTTCACAGGCACCAAGACCTTCATAAGCGTAAATCTCCCAAGTTTGCTGTGCAGGATGCACTGACTCGAGGGTGGTGTTAGCAAGCGCAGCACGTCGAAAACAGTGCAAAATCGACGCGGCATGGATCAGGGACGCCACGTCCGCCGTTTCGGTGACGCAAGGGAAACCGGCCGCCGTGGCGGTGTTAGCGGTCACGTCCCAATGTGGAAAGGGGATCGCGGCCTATCGGGTCGCGCCCGGCACCCAAAGGACATCGTCCTGTCCGTTGTTGTTCGCGATCCGCGCCGCGACGAAGAACCAGTCGGACAAACGGTTGAGGTATTTCACCGCCGCCGGGTTCACTGATTCCATCGTCGCCAGTTCGACGGCCTTGCGTTCGGCGCGCCGCGCCACGGTCCGGCACACATGCAGATGGGCCGACAGGGCCGATCCGCCCGGCAGGATGAAGCTGCGCAGCGGTTGCAGCCTTGCGTTCATCGCGTCGATCTCGCGCTCCAGCCGGTCAACCTGGCTGTCGACGATCCGCAGTGGCGTGTATTCCGCCTCGGCATCCTTTTCCATGTCGGGGCGGCACAGGTCCGCGCCCAGATCGAACAGGTCGTTCTGAATCCGCTCCAGCGCGGCGGCGGTATCGCCTTCGGCAGCCAGACGGGCCACGCCGACAAAACAATTCAATTCGTCCGATGTGCCGTAGGCGGCCACCCGCATCGAATGTTTCGCGACCCGCGCGCCATTGCCAAGCGCGGTTTCACCGTGGTCGCCGGTTTTAGTGTAAATCTTGTTCAGAACAACCATGGTTACTGCCCCCCGCTGCGCATCCAGACGAACAGCAGGATCAGCAGCACCGCCACGAACTGCGCCGCGATCCGGTAGCGCATGATCTTGTTGGCGTTCCGCTTGTTGTATTCCCCACCCTTTGAAAAGGATCCGATGCCCCAAAGCAGAATGCCGGCCACCAGCAAACAGGACAGGGCGACGACAATGAACAGCGGGTCTTGCAGCATGTGGAACCTCGTGCGGGTCTGCGGTTTCGCCCCGATGTAGCAGGGCTGTCCCGAAAAGAAAGGGGTCTAGCCCCTGGAAATGATCCAGTCCAGCGCCCGGCTGGGCAACATCCGCTTGAGAAGGCCCATCGCATGGGTCGGCGTTGTGACATAGTAACGCGGCTTTGGGTTTGGGCTGTTCAGCGCCCGCAAGAGCACCTTCGTCACCGCGGCAGCGGGCAGTTCGAACCGGTCGGGTTCGCTTTCTTCATACAGACGATGCCGCAGGGTTTCGTACTGCTGTGCCCGTGCCGACGCCTGCCAATCGATCCAGCGTTCAAAATGCGGGATGGCGTTCTGCCGGATCTTCGATGTGATCGGCCCCGGTTCGATCAGCACCACCTTGATGCCCGTCTCCGCCATTTCGAGCCGCAGCACATCGGACAGCCCTTCCAGCGCGTATTTCGTGGACACATAGGCGCCGCGCCATTTGTAGGGGACGAACCCGAGGATCGAGGAACATTGCACGATCCGCCCGTGGCCCTGCTGCCGCATGACCGGGATCACCGCGCGGGTCAGCTCGTGCCAGCCAAAGACATTGGTTTCGAAAATCGCCCGCAGCGCATCGGTCGGCACATCCTCGACCGCGCCGGGACAGGCATAGGCGCCGTTGTTGAACAGCGCGTCCAGCGTGCCGCCCGTGGCCTCCAATACCTCGGCCAGACCTTTCTGGATCAGCTTTGGGTCGGTGTAGTCGATGCGTGGGCTTTCGAATCCTTCGGCGATCCGCTTGTCGCAGTCGTATTGGGCGCGGCAACTGGCAAAGACCCGCCATCCGGCGGCTCGCAGCCCATGCGCCGCGTCAAGTCCGATGCCAGAGGAACAGCCGGTAATCAGGATGGATTTCTGCGTCATGGCGCAGTCATGCCGGGCGGCCCGATAGGGAGCAAGCGTTTTCGCGGCTCAGGCGCCGATCTCGACCAGCAGGCGTTCGGCCATCCAGCCGACCTTGCCGTCCTCGACCGTGCGGATACGGGCCCAGCCGTTCAGCGTTTCCAGAACCTCGGCCTCGGTGCCGCGCGTCAGGGTCACGATCACGCCATAACTTGTGCCGGGGCCGGACCGCATGTTCACCCGCGACCCGGACACGGCCCGTAGGTCCGTCTCTGCCGCCAGAGCGGGCGCGGAGACGTCGATCAGGGGTTGGGCAAGCGACTGGAAGACCAGCGTCGTGGCTTCGGCCTCAGCTTCGGCATCCTCGGTCGTCGGAGCGGGTGCCACGGTGTCCTCGCTGCTCATGGCAAGGGCCAGTGCCGCCTCAAGCGCCTCGGCGGGCGAAGTCTCAACAACTGGTGCCGTGGGTTCGGGGGCCTTGGCGCTGGCAAGGATGACCTGCGCCTCGGGTGCGGCCGGGGCCAGCGTTGATTTCGAGACGGCCGCCGGTTCGGCAGTTGTCGCGACGACGCGCTCGCGTTCTTGCGGCACAAACTCCGCCCCGCCGGACGCCTCGTAGAACGCCCATCCCATGAAGACAAAAGTCAACGGCACATAAACTTTCACCACGTCACCCCCAACCGGCAATTACAGCAGACACCAGAATATATTAGCGGGATTCGCGGATTTTTCGGAGGGAAAACCCAAAATTTCCTCCCCCCAACCCGTCTTTACGACGGTCGCGGGCGCCGCTACACAACATCCATGAATGATCTTCCCGAAGACCCCAATATCGGCTCTGCCGTTGTCAGTGAACCGCTGCGCCGCGCCATTGGCGACCGCTATCTGACATACGCGCTGTCGACCATCATGAACCGGGCGCTGCCCGACGCACGCGACGGGTTGAAGCCCGTGCACCGGCGGATTCTCTACGCCATGCGCGAGCTGAAACTGTCGCCCACCGGCGGGTTCCGGAAGTCGGCCAAGATCTCCGGCGATGTGATGGGGAACTACCACCCGCACGGCGACGCGGCGATCTATGACGCCATGGCCCGCCTCGCGCAGGATTTCGCGGTGCGGTACCCGCTGGTCGATGGGCAGGGGAACTTTGGCAATATCGACGGCGATAACCCCGCCGCCAGCCGCTATACCGAGGCGCGGATGACCGCCGCGGCCGAGGCCTTGATGGAAGGGCTGGATGAAAACGCGGTGGATTTCCGGGCGAACTATGACGGGACGCTGGAAGAACCTGTCGTGCTGCCCGCCGCCTTTCCGAACCTTCTGGCCAATGGGGCCAGCGGGATCGCGGTGGGCATGGCGACCAACATCCCGCCGCATAATCTACACGAACTGATCGATGCCTGCCTGCATCTGATCAAGACGCCAGATGCCCGCGACGATACCCTTCTGAACTATGTGCCCGGCCCGGATTTCCCGACCGGCGGCATCATCGTCGAACCGCGCGAAAACATCGCGCAGGCCTATCGCACCGGGCGCGGATCGTTCCGTCTGCGCGCGAAATGGGAGGTCGAGGATCTTGGCCGTGGCCAGTGGCAGATCATCGTCACGGAAATTCCCTATCAGGTGCAGAAGTCGAAGCTGATCGAAAAACTGGCCGAGGTCATCCAGACCAAGAAGGTGCCGCTTCTGGCAGATGTGCGCGACGAATCCGCCGATGATGTGCGCATCGTGCTTGAACCCCGGTCGCGCACGGTTGAACCCGACATGCTGATGGGGATGCTGTTCCGCAATTCCGATCTGGAAATCCGGTTCAGCCTGAACATGAACGTTCTGATCGACGGGCTGACGCCCAAGGTCTGTTCGATGAAGGAAGTGCTGCGCGCCTTTCTCGATCACCGGCGCGACGTGCTGCAACGCCGCAGCCGTCACCGGATGGACAAGATCGACAACCGGCTCGAGGTGCTGTCGGGCCTGATCACCGCGTTCCTGAATCTTGACCGGGTGATCGACATCATCCGCTACGACGACGATCCCAAGGCCGCGCTGATGTACGAGGACTGGAGCACACCGCACCAGTCCACCATTCGCCGCGCCACCTCGGAACGGGATTACCTGTCGCCGCTCGCCGGTGTCGATGTGTCCAGCCTTGCGCTGATCGTTGACGAAGACGCCGTTGCCCCCGCCTTTGCCGAAGACAGCGAACGCAAGATCCCGTCGTCCTACGCGGGCCGGGAAAACGGCCTGTCGGATGTGCAGGCCGATGCGATCCTCAACATGCGGCTGCGCAGCCTGCGGCGGCTTGAGGAAGAGGCGCTGGTCAAGGAACGCGATGCGCTGATGATCGAACGGGCCGATCTGGAGGATCTTCTCGACAGCGAAGACCTGCAATGGGCCAAGATCGCCGACCAACTGCGCGAGACCCGCAAGGCCTTTGGCAAGGACAGCCCCGGCGGCGCCCGCCGCACCCAGTTCGCCGAAGCGGGCGAAGTCGAAGACGTGCCGCTGGAGGCGATGATCGAACGCGAACCGATCACCGTCATCTGTTCCAAGATGGGCTGGATCCGGGCCATGACCGGACATATCGACCTGACCCGCGAGTTGAAGTTCAAGGATGGGGACGAGGGCCGGTTCATCTTCCACGCGGAAACCACCGACCGGTTGCTGATTATGGGGCAGAATGGCCGGTTCTATACCCTGTCGGCGGCAAACCTGCCGGGCGGGCGCGGCATGGGTGAACCCCTGCGCCTGATGGTGGACCTGCCCAACGACAGCGACATCGTCGATATTTTCAAGCACGACCCCGAAGGCAAGCTGCTGGTCGCCTCGAACGTGGGCAACGGCTTTGTCGTGCCGGAAACCGAGGTTCTGGCCCAGACCCGCACCGGCAAGCAGGTGTTGAACGTCAAGGACGGGGAAACCGCCTGCATTGTCCATCGGATCAAGGGCGATCATGTGGCCGTTGTGTCGCAGAACCGCCGGTTCCTTGTCTTCCCGCTGGCCGAGGTGCCGGAAATGGGCCGGGGCAAGGGCGTGCGGCTGCAGAAATACAATCAGGCGCGCGGCGCGCAGGGGATGCTGGAACTTGACGGCGGATTGTCCGACCTGACCACCTTCAACATCGAAGAGGGGCTCAGCTGGACCATGGGCGGCGGCAACACCCGGACCGAAAAGGACCTTGGCCAATGGCTGGGCAAGCGGGCGGGCGTCGGAAAACAGCCCCCCCACGGCTTCCCCCGCGATAACAAGTTTAGCTGAACCGGCGCGCCGGGCTTGCCCCGGCACCGCTCTTTGGCGAAGATCAGGGTCAAAGAGCAATCGAGGCGTGTATGACAGAGGGGCAGGGGCCGTGGGCGGGCGGCAAGAGACTGGACACCGGCACCAGCCGCAGCCCCTGGCCCCATGCCGCGGGCGCTGATCCGTCGCCCCGTGTCACCTCGCAAGACGACAGACGGCCACAATTTTCGGTTCCACAGTCGGAAGGAAAACTGTTCACCGGGTTTGGCGGGCGCCGGGGGCGGCTTTTCGGGCTCGCCTTTCGCACCAGCCTGCTGACGATCCTGACGCTCGGGTTCTACCGGTTCTGGATGAAAACCCGGCTTCGGCGCTGGTACTGGTCCGCGATCCGGCCCGGCGGCGCGCCCTTGGAATATACCGGCACCCCGATTGAAAAGCTGCTTGGTTTCCTGATGGCCGTGGTGATCATGGCCTTTTACATCGGTATCGTGAATCTGGTCCTGATGTTCGTCAGTTTTGCGGTTCTGGCCGACAATTTCGCCGCCTATCTGACCAGTTTCCTGGGGGTGATCCCACTTTGGTTCTATGCCTCTTACCGGTCCCGGCGCTATGTGCTGGCGCGGACCCGCTGGCGGGGCATCCGCTTCGGGCTGGAGCCGGGCGCATGGGGCTATACCTGGAGGGCGATCCTGCACTGGATCGTAACGATCCTAAGCCTCGGGCTTTTGTGGCCGCGCATGACCTTCGCGCTTGAGAAATACAAGATCGACAGGACCTCCTTCGGGTCGGTGCGGCTGCATCAGGGCGGCAACTGGCGAATGCTCTACCGCGTCGCATGGCTGCCTATCCTGTCCGGGCTGGCGATGGTCGGCTTGGTGGTCTGGATTTTCTTCATCGACCCCATCGGTCCAATGGTCCCCGACCCCTACAGCACAGAAATCTACCTAGGGCCGCGCAACCCGGAACGGATCTGGCTTCTGTTTCTTGTTGGGACGGTCGGTATGATCGGCGTGGTCCGTTATATCGTGCAGTCCAAGGCAATCATGGCCAACCACAAGACGGCCGGTGGCGTCGGTCTGATCGCCGCGCCACGCACCGGGCGGGTGCTGTGGATTTATTCGATGGGGTATTTCCTGACCTATCTTGCCATGGTCGCGCTGATGATCCCGTTGCTCTTCTTGCTTGGATACTACTTTTCACGGATGGGGCCGATGGTCGGGGCCGATCCCTTCAGCGAAATCCCCGAATGGATCGTGATCGTGATCAGCCTGCTGCTCTATTTCTCGATTTTTCTAAGCTGGTCAGTCCTGCGACATCCGCTGGTCACGCTGCCACTGTGGCGGCACTATGCTGAAACACTGATCATTACCGGGGCCGATGACCTTGCCCAGGTGCGGCAACGGGACCGCGACGAATTTTCCGAGGCCGAAGGCTTTGCCGAAGCGCTGGATGTGGGGGCCGCGATATGAGCCTGTATCCACCCCGAGCCCTTTCCGCGCCCATCGCTTTTCTGGATGGCCAAAGCGCCGCGATCCGGCGAGGCCGGGCCGAGGTGCGGACGCTTGAAAAGCAACTGGTGATCCTGCCTGACGACGGGGAAACGATTATCTGGCGGCTGGACGACATCCGGCTGGTTCCGGACCTGGCGGGGACGGACCAGTTGGCACTGCGGCTGACCGGAACCGGAACGGCGCGCCTGTTGGTCGCCAATGCCACCGATATCAACCTTGTCCGGGCCAGTGCACGGCGCCTGACCGACAAGGAACCAATCCCGAACAAGGGGCGTATCCTGCGCTGGGCCACGGCGGCGATTGGCTCTGTCGCGCTGATCATCTTTGTCCTTGTTCCGGTGATGGCCGACCAACTGGCGCGGTTTCTTCCGCCTGCGGGTGAAAAGGCGCTGGGGGATGCGACGTTGTTGCAGATCCGGCGGGCGCTGGACGAAACCGGCTTTAGCGAACTGCCGTTCTGCGAAGACCGCAAAGGGACATTCGCCCTGCAACAGATCGAACGACGACTTTCGGCGCAGGCGGATCTGCCGGTCGACCTGACGGTGCATGTCCTGGATCACCCGATGGTCAACGCCTTTGCTCTGCCGGGCGGGCATATCGTGTTTTTCCGGGGCCTCATCGAAGAAGCGGAAACGCCCGAAGAGGTCGCCGCCGTCTTTGCCCACGAAATGGGGCATGTCGAGGCGCGCGACCCCACGCGCATCGCCCTGCGGTCGGCCGGGTCGATCGGGGTGCTGGGGCTGCTGTTCGGGGATTTCGCAGGCGGGGCGCTTGTCCTGTTCATGACAGAACGCCTGATTCAGGCCGACTATACCCGCGAGGCCGAGGCCGCCGCCGATACCTATGCCCATGACCTGCTGCTTGCTGCAGACCTGCCGCCAAATGGGATCGCTTCCTTCTTTGAACGGCTTCAGGCCAGCTATGGGGACGAACCGGAAATCCTGCAGCATTTTCTGTCGCACCCCGAAATGGGCGACCGGATCGCCGCCGCCCGCGCGGCGACACCGGCGGGCTATGAGGGGCGCCCACTTCTGACCGAAACAGAGTGGCAGGCGCTGCGGCGGATTTGCGACCGGTCCTAGGGTCCAGCAACCCCGGGCCAACGATTGCCAGCCGGGACGGGCTGGGCTAACCATTGTGGAATCTGTTTTGAAAGGGCCCGATATGATCCGCCGCATTGCCGTTCTTGCCGTTCTGACATTCCTGGCCGCCTGCGGGGGCATTCGGGATGACCTGACCACGGCGCCTGACCCGATCGGCAATTTCCTTCTGGGTCATAACATTGCCGTTGCGGTCGATCCGCAAAAGGGCCCGTTCTCGCGCGATGCGACGAACGACGAATGGGAAGCGGCGGTTGAACAGGCCGTTGCGGACCGGTTGGGGCGCTATGACGGTGACGCTTATTACCACGTTGCCATCGGCATTCAGGGCTATGTTCTGGCCTTGCCCGGCATCCCGGCGGTCTACGCCCCGAAATCCGTCCTGATCTTCGAAGTGACCTTCTTCGAAGACGCGACCCAGCAAAAGCTTAACGAAGAGCCGATCCAACTGACCGTGTTCGAACCCTGCTGTTCGATTCCCTTCCTTGGGTCCGGCCTGTCCAAGTCCCGCGAGGAACAGCTTGAAGGGCTTGCCTTCAACGCCGCGCGGGCCATCGAACGGACCATGCGCGAAAACGCCGACTGGTTCGGCGGGACGCCCGAGGTGCTGGAAGAGGACGCTACCATCCTGTCCGGCAACCGCATGGCCGAAATTCAGGCCGAGGCCGAAGCGAGTGCCGCCACCGAAGGCGCAGCGACGCAGTAAGTCTGCCGCCCTCACGGCGGTTCGAAAACTTCGGGGCAAGGGTGCTTGATTTCTTTGCGGTTCGTCGATACATCGCCCGCGATGTCGAAACGGGCCGCAGGGAATGCAATGCCGGGCCCCCGAACTTGCGAGGCCGAGCCAGATGGCTAAGGAAAAGTTTGAACGTAATAAGCCGCACGTGAACATCGGGACTGTTGGTCACGTTGACCACGGCAAGACGACGCTGACGGCTGCGATCACGAAGTATTTCGGTGATTTCAAGGCGTATGACCAGATTGACGGCGCGCCGGAAGAGAAGGCCCGCGGGATCACGATCTCGACCGCGCACGTTGAGTATGAGACCGAGGCGCGTCACTACGCCCACGTCGACTGCCCCGGCCACGCCGACTACGTCAAGAACATGATCACCGGTGCGGCGCAGATGGACGGCGGCATTCTGGTTGTGAACGCTGCTGACGGCCCGATGCCGCAGACCCGCGAGCACATCCTTCTGGCCCGTCAGGTCGGCGTTCCGGCGCTGGTCGTTTACATGAACAAGGTTGACCAGGTCGACGACGAAGAGCTTCTCGAGCTCGTCGAGATGGAAATCCGCGAACTGCTGTCGTCCTACGAATTCCCGGGCGACGACATTCCGATCGTCAAGGGTTCGGCCCTGGCCGCGATGGAAGGCCGTGACCCGGAGATCGGCGAGAACTCGATCCGCGAGCTGATGGCCGCTGTCGACAGCTACATCCCGACCCCGGAGCGCGCCGTTGACCAGCCGTTCCTGATGCCGATCGAAGACGTGTTCTCGATCTCGGGCCGCGGCACCGTTGTGACCGGTCGTGTGGAGCGTGGCGTGATCAACGTTGGCGACGAGATTGAAATCGTCGGCATCCGCGACACCAAGAAGACCACCTGCACCGGTGTGGAAATGTTCCGCAAGCTCTTGGATCGTGGTGAGGCCGGCGACAACATCGGCGCCCTGCTGCGTGGTGTCGACCGTGACGGCGTCGAGCGTGGCCAGGTGCTGTGCAAGCCGGGTTCGGTGAAGCCGCACACCAAGTTCGAAGCCGAGGCCTACATCCTGACCAAGGAAGAAGGCGGCCGTCACACCCCGTTCTTCGCCAACTACCGCCCGCAGTTCTACTTCCGGACCACCGACGTGACCGGCACCGTTGAACTGCCGGCCGGCACCGAGATGGTGATGCCGGGCGACAACCTGAAGTTCGGCGTCGAACTGATCGCGCCGATCGCCATGGAAGACGGCCTGCGCTTCGCCATCCGCGAAGGCGGCCGCACCGTCGGCGCTGGCGTCGTCTCCAAAATCATCGAGTGATCCTTCGGGATATCGCGATAGGGGCCGCCTTCGGGCGGCCCTTTTTCTTTGGCGCAGGGCCTTTTCACGTCTGGACCCCCTTGATCTTGGTCGTGGGTGCCAGTAATTGCCTCCTTGGTCCTAGGGGTATAGCTCAGCTGGTAGAGCGACGGTCTCCAAAACCGTAGGTCGCGGGTTCGAACCCTGCTGCCCCTGCCACCACCTTTTCGGGCGCCACCGGGCGCATGTCCTGCCGAGAGGTTTCCTTGACCAACTTTCCCACCCTTGCCCTGCACGTCGGTCCGCATAAGACGGCTACGACCCATTTGCAGCGCGCGATGGAACGGAACAAGGAACGGCTGATCGCCCACGGGGTGCGGTTCTACGGCCCCGACTACTTGCGGGACAGGGGGCGGAACGTTTCGGGCCTGTTCGGTCTGGCCGGGGGGAGGGCATCGCATCGGGCCCCGCACGACCAGTTGCGGTTTCTGGCCAAGGACGGGCATCGTGTCATCCTGAGCGAAGAAAACTTCTTTGGGCGGTTGCGTGAAGATGACGGATCGCTGCCGCAACCGCTCTATCCCGATGGTCCGGCCAAGGTCGCAGACCTGGTCTCGGTCCTGCCCGGTGTCGAGGTCGAGTTGTTCATCAGCCTGCGCCATCCGCTGCGGATGATCGCCTCAATGTATAGCCAGCTGATTTACAGCCGCATCTACATGACACCCGAGGACTTCTGCGCGGCCCATGATCCCGCCATCCTTGACTGGCTGCGGATACTGACAGACCTGACTCAAATCGACGGGCTAGCGGCGATCAATGTCTGGCGCTACGAGGACTACAACCGCATTCAGAACCGCCTGATTCCGGCCCTCCTCGGCGAGGCCGCGGCCGACGGGTTCGAGCCCGAGCCGGGCCGCCCGAATGTCGGCCTGTCGCAAGAGGGGATGGAGTGGGTCTTTGCCCAGCTGGCCGCCGATCCGAACGCCGATCCGATCGACACGGCGCGCGCCCGGTTCCCGGTGGCGGGCGGTCGGGAACGGATGCAGCTTTATTCCGATGACATCCGCGCGGCAGAGGACCGCCGCTATACCGCGCAGATCGCCGCGATCCGGGACTTGCCCAAGGTCCGGTTCATCGACCCCACCGCGCAGGCTTGAAAACCGCGCCGCAACTGCGTATGTCGGCGGGCGTTCAAACAAGGAAGCAACAGCCCATGGCACAAGGTGGCACCGCCCAACCGCAGGAAAAGCGCAAGCGCACCTCTCCGGTTCAGTTCATCCAACAGACCCGCGCGGAAATCGCCAAGGTTGTCTGGCCGACCCGCCGCGAGGTTCTGCTGACCACCCTGATGGTCTTCATCATGGCCGTGCTTCTGGCCTCCTTCTTCGCGCTGGTGGATATTCTGATCCGCACCGGGCTGGATGGGGTTCTGACCTACTTCGGGAGCTGACGCCCAGGAAAGTGGGCTGACCCCCTTGAATTCATTGGCTTTGAGGGGTATCAGCCACCGACTTCCGGATAGGGCGTGCGGCGAATCGTGTTGCACGCCGATTTTTGTTTTCGGGAATAATCAGGCCAACTGCCTGATACGAATGGAAATTTTTGCCTTCGGGCATTTGACGGCGAGGTGTCGAGGAACATGGCGAAACGGTGGTATTCGGTAAGCGTGCTCTCGAACTTCGAGAAGAAGATCGCCGAACAGATCCGCGCCAAGGTGGCTGAATCGGGGCTGGAAGACCAGATCGACGAGGTTCTGGTGCCGACCGAGGAAGTGATCGAGGTTCGCCGCGGCAAGAAGGTGACGACCGAACGCCGGTTCATGCCGGGCTACGTTCTGGTCCACATGGAAATGTCGGACGAGGGCTATCACCTCGTCAACGGAATCAACCGGGTGACCGGGTTCCTTGGTCCGCAGGGCCGCCCGATGCCGATGCGCGACGCAGAGGTGCAGGCGATTCTTGGCCGGGTCGAAGAGGGCCAGGAAGCACCGCGGACCCTCATCCACTTCGAAGTGGGCGAGAAGGTGAAGGTCAACGACGGCCCGTTCGAGGATTTCGACGGGATGGTCGAGGAAGTGGACGAAGACAACCAGCGCCTGAAGGTGACGGTGTCGATCTTTGGCCGGGCCACCCCGGTCGAACTGGAATTCACTCAGGTCTCCAAGCAGGCCTGATGAACCTTGTGGGAGGCGAGGCGGTCGCGACCGCCGGACCGGACCACGCAACGTAAGGCCCTGACCGGCGCGCCGGATCGGGGGTTGAAAGAAGGAGAGGCCAAATGGCCAAGAAAGTCGTAGGGCAGCTGAAGCTCCAGGTGAAAGCCGGGCAAGCCAACCCCTCCCCGCCGGTCGGCCCCGCACTGGGTCAGCGCGGCATCAACATCATGGAATTCTGCAAGGCGTTCAACGCCAAGACGCAGGAGATGGAGCCGGGTGCCCCGTGCCCGACCGTGATCACCTACTATCAGGACAAGTCGTTCTCGATGGAGATCAAGACTCCGCCGGCGTCCTACTACCTGAAGAAGGCGGCCAAGCTGAAGTCCGGCGCCAACAAGCCGGGCAAGGAAACCGTGGGCACCGTGACCGTGGCCCAGGTTCGCGAAATCGCCGAAGCCAAGATGAAAGACCTCAACGCAAACTCCGTCGAGGCCGCAATGCAGATCATCCTGGGCTCCGCCCGGTCGATGGGCGTGGAGGTGAAGTAATGGCCAAGCTTGGTAAGCGCACCCGTGCAGCCCGTGAAGCATTCGCCGGCAAGGAAGACCTGTCGGTCGCCGACGCGATTGAACTGGTCAAGGCAAACGCCAGCGCCAAGTTCGACGAAACCGTCGAAATCGCTCTGAACCTCGGTGTTGACCCGCGTCACGCCGACCAGATGGTTCGTGGTTCTGTCAACCTGCCGAACGGCACGGGCAAGACCGTCCGCGTCGCCGTGTTCGCCCGTGGCGACAAGGCCGACGAAGCCAAGGCGGCCGGTGCCGACATCGTTGGCGCCGAAGACCTGATGGAAACCGTGCAGTCTGGCAAGATCGACTTTGACCGCTGCATCGCCACCCCGGACATGATGCCGATCGTCGGCCGTCTGGGTAAGGTTCTTGGCCCGCGCAACCTGATGCCGAACCCCAAGGTCGGCACCGTGACCATGGACGTCAAGGAAGCTGTCGAAGCTGCCAAGGGCGGTCAGGTCCAGTTCAAGGTTGAAAAGGCCGGTGTGGTCCATGCTGGGATCGGCAAGGCCTCGTTCGACGCCAAGAAGCTGGAAGAAAACCTGCTGGCTTTCGTCGACGCCGTGCAAAAAGCCAAACCGTCGGGTGCCAAGGGCACCTACATGAAGAAGGTCGCGATCAGCTCCACCATGGGGCCGGGCGTGTCCGTCGACGTGTCCTCGGCGACTGGTAATTAAGAGATTTGTTGCCCCGCAAGGGGTGACGAATGGCGGGGCCGCCAAACCGGCCCCGTCCTGTCCGAGACGGAGGGTTGGGAGAGATCCCAATAATTCCTTCCCGAGATGGGGAACGAGACAAGATTTCCGTTTGGGCGCATCCGCGTTCCTTCGGGCGATCACGGCCTCGGGACCCTGAAATTGGACCCGAATGCCCCCAGAAGACCGGGGGTTAAATTGAGCCGGAGGGGAAACCCTCCAAACTTGGAGTGAAACTGTGGATAGAGCACAAAAAGAGAAGCTGGTCGACGAACTCGGCCAGATCTTTGAAAGCTCTGGCGTCGTGGTGGTTGCCCACTACGAAGGCATGACAGTTGCCGAAATGCAGGACCTGCGCGCGCAAATGCGTGAAGCGGGTGGGTCCGTGCGCGTTGCCAAGAACAAGCTCGCCAAGATCGCCCTTGAGGGAAAGCCCTGCGCAAGCATCGCTGACTATCTCACGGGCATGACCGTGCTGTCCTATTCTGAAGATCCCGTGGCTGCGGCCAAGGTTGTTCAGAAATACGCCAAGGGGAACGACAAGCTCGTGATCCTCGGCGGTGCAATGGGCGACACGGCGCTTGACGCCGCTGGTGTCAAAGCGGTCTCCGAAATGCCGTCGCGCGAGGAGCTTATTGCCTCCATCGTCGGCTGCATCGGTGCACCCGCCGCGAACATCGCCGGTGCCATTGGCGCGCCTGCTTCGAACATCGCGAGCATTCTTTCGACCATCGAAGAGAAAGCTGCATAAGCAACCTGACTGCCCTCGTGGGGATCAATTCCCACACGTTGGAACACACATCAAACGAACGGAAAGCATAAAATGGCTGATCTGAAGAAACTTGCTGAAGAGATCGTGGGCCTGACCCTTCTCGAAGCCCAGGAACTGAAAACCATCCTGAAAGACGAATACGGCATCGAGCCCGCTGCTGGCGGCGCTGTCATGATGGCTGGCCCGGCTGCTGACGCTGGCCCGGCTGCCGAAGAAAAGACCGAATTCGACGTCGTTCTGAAGGACGCTGGCGCCCAGAAGATCAACGTGATCAAGGAAGTCCGCGGCATCACCGGTCTTGGCCTGAAAGAAGCCAAGGACCTGGTCGAAGCTGGTGGCAAGGTCAAAGAAGGCGCTGCCAAAGCCGAAGCCGAAGAAATCAAGGCGAAGCTGGAAGCCGCTGGCGCCACCGTCGAGCTGGCCTAAGCCAGACGACCGGGGCCGCTCTGGCCCTGCAAACACAGGCTGGGCCCGCGAAATCGCGGGTCCAGCCGAACCTGTCTTAGCAGGGGGCGACGCGAAGGCCCCCTTCTTGGGTAGGTTCCAATGGTCGGGAGGTGTCCGGTGGGACGGACGCCAGGAATTGACCGGAAAGCCCGCTCTCAGATGGGTCTCGTGCCGTAGCCCAGCGGCGTGATCCCGCGACGAGATATGAAAAGGTGATGACGCACATGGCTCAATCGTTCCTTGGCCAGAAACGCCTGCGCAAGTACTACGGCAAGATCCGCGAAGTTCTTGAAATGCCGAACCTGATCGAGGTTCAGAAGTCGTCCTACGACCTGTTCCTGCGGTCCGGCGACGCGGATATTCCCGCCGACGGCGAAGGCATCAAAGGCGTGTTCCAGTCGGTTTTCCCGATTAAGGACTTCAACGAAACCTCCGTTCTGGAGTTTGTGAAGTACGAACTGGAAAAGCCGAAGTTCGACGTTGAAGAATGCATGCAGCGCGACCTGACCTACAGCGCCCCGCTGAAGGTTACCCTGCGCCTGATCGTTTTTGATGTCGACGAAGACACCGGCGCCAAGTCGGTCAAGGACATCAAGGAACAGGACGTCTTCATGGGCGACATGCCCCTGATGACCCCGAACGGCACCTTCATCGTGAACGGGACCGAACGCGTCATCGTGTCCCAGATGCACCGGTCGCCTGGCGTGTTCTTCGACCACGACAAGGGCAAGACCCATTCTTCGGGCAAATTGCTGTTCGCCTGCCGCATCATCCCCTACCGCGGCAGCTGGCTGGACTTCGAATTCGACGCCAAGGACCTCGTGTTCGCGCGGATCGACCGTCGCCGCAAACTTCCCGTGACCACCCTGCTCTATGCCCTTGGCATGGACCAGGAGGCGATCATGGATGCCTATTACAACACCGTGGACTACAAGTTCGAGAAGAAGGGCCGGGCCTGGGTTACCAAGTTCTTCCCCGACCGTGTCCGCGGCACCCGCCCGACCTATGACCTTGTCGACGCCAAGACCGGCGAAGTCATCGCCAAGGCCGGTGAAAAGGTCACCCCGCGCACCGTGAAGAAGCTGAAGGACGAAGGCAAGGTCACCGACCTGCTGGTGCCCTTCAACCACATCGTGGGCAAATACGTCGCCAAGGACATCATCAACGAGGAAACCGGCGCGATCTATGTCGAAGCCGGTGACGAACTGACGCTCGAGATGGACAAGGACGGCGACGTGATCGGCGGCACCGTTAAGGATCTGCTGGACGCGGGCATCACCGATATCCCGGTGCTCGACATCGACAACATCAACGTCGGCCCCTACATCCGCAACACCATGGCCGCGGACAAGAACATGAACCGCGAAAGCGCGCTCATGGACATCTATCGCGTCATGCGCCCGGGTGAACCGCCGACCGTCGACGCCGCCTCGACCCTGTTCGACAGCCTGTTCTTCGACAGCGAGCGCTATGACCTGTCCGCCGTTGGCCGGGTCAAGATGAACATGCGCCTCGATCTGGATGCCGAAGACACCCAGCGCACCCTGCGCAACGAAGACATCGTTGCCTGCGTCAAGGCGCTGGTGGAACTGCGTGACGGCAAGGGCGACGTGGACGACATCGACCACCTCGGCAACCGTCGCGTCCGGTCGGTCGGCGAACTGATGGAAAACCAGTACCGCGTCGGCCTTCTGCGGATGGAACGCGCGATCAAGGAACGCATGTCGTCGGTCGAAATCGACACGGTGATGCCGCAGGACCTGATCAACGCGAAACCGGCCGCCGCCGCCGTGCGCGAATTCTTCGGCTCCTCGCAGCTGTCGCAGTTCATGGACCAGACCAACCCGCTGTCCGAAGTGACGCACAAGCGCCGCCTGTCGGCCCTTGGGCCGGGCGGTCTGACCCGTGAACGTGCAGGCTTCGAAGTGCGCGACGTGCACCCGACCCACTATGGCCGGATGTGCCCGATTGAAACGCCGGAAGGGCCGAACATCGGTCTGATCAACTCGCTGGCCACCTTCGCCCGCGTGAACAAATACGGCTTCATCGAAACCCCCTACCGCCGCGTTGTGGACAGCAAGGTGACCGACGAGGTCATCTACATGTCCGCGACCGAGGAAATGCGTCACACCGTGGCCCAGGCCAACGCGACGCTGGATGACAAGGGCGCGTTCCAGAACGATCTGGTCAACACCCGCCAGTCGGGCGACTACACCATGGCCCCGCGCGAAAGCGTGGACCTGATCGACGTGTCGCCCAAGCAGCTGGTGTCGGTTGCCGCCTCGCTCATCCCGTTCCTTGAAAACGACGACGCCAACCGCGCCCTCATGGGGTCGAACATGCAGCGTCAGGCCGTGCCGCTTCTTCAGGCCGAGGCCCCGCTGGTCGGCACCGGGATCGAAGGCGTTGTGGCCCGCGACTCGGGTGCTGCGATCATGGCGAAGCGCGCCGGGATCATCGACCAGGTCGATGCGCAGCGTATCGTTGTACGCGCCACCGAAGACCTCGAAGTGGGCGATCCGGGCGTGGACATCTACCGGATGCGCAAGTTCCAGCGGTCGAACCAGAACACCTGTATCAACCAGCGTCCGCTGGTGAAGGTGGGCGACACCGTGCAGAAGGGTCAGGTCGTTGCCGATGGTCCGTCGACCGACATGGGTGAACTGGCGCTCGGCAAAAACGTCGTCGTCGCCTTCATGCCCTGGAACGGCTACAACTACGAAGACTCCATCCTGATCTCGGAACGGATCGTCCGTGACGACGTCTTCACCTCGATCCACATCGAGGAATACGAAGTCGCCGCCCGCGATACCAAGCTGGGGCCGGAAGAGATTACCCGCGACATCCCGAACGTTGGTGAAGAAGCGCTACGCAACCTCGACGAGGCTGGCATCGTTTACATCGGCGCCGAGGTCGGGCCCGCGGATATCCTCGTCGGCAAGATCACCCCGAAGGGCGAAAGCCCGATGACGCCGGAAGAAAAGCTTCTGCGCGCCATCTTCGGTGAAAAGGCATCTGACGTGCGCGACACCTCGCTGCGCCTGCCGCCGGGTGATTTCGGCACCGTGGTCGAGGTCCGCGTGTTCAACCGCCACGGCGTGGAAAAGGACGAACGTGCGCTCCAGATCGAACGGGAAGAGGTCGAACGCCTTGCCCGTGACCGGGACGACGAAATGGGGATCCTTGACCGGAACATCTATGCCCGCCTGAAGTCGATGCTTCTGGGCAAGGTGGCCGTGAAGGGGCCGAAGGGCTTCAAGGCCAACACCGAGGTGACGGAAGAGGTCCTTGCCGACCTGACCCGTGGCCAGTGGTGGCAGCTTGCGCTGAAGGAAGAATCCGATGCGCAGATCGTCGAGGCCCTGAACGAACAGTACGAGGCGCAGAAGCGCCAGCTGGACGCCCGTTTCGAAGACAAGGTCGAAAAGGTCCGTCGTGGCGACGACCTGCCGCCGGGCGTGATGAAGATGGTCAAGGTCTTCGTCGCCGTGAAGCGCAAGCTTCAGCCGGGCGACAAGATGGCCGGTCGTCACGGGAACAAGGGTGTGGTTTCCAAGGTTGTGCCGATGGAAGACATGCCGTTCCTTGCCGACGGGACGCCCGTCGACTTCGTGCTGAACCCGCTGGGTGTGCCGTCGCGTATGAACGTCGGTCAGATCCTCGAAACCCACATGGGCTGGGCCGCGCGCGGTCTGGGCATCCAGGTGGACGAGGCGCTGCAGGAATACCGCCGGTCCGGCGACCTGACTCCGGTTCGTGAAGCGATGCACTTTGCCTATGGCGACGATGTCTATGACGAAGGCATCGCCGGCATGGACGAGGCAGACCTGATCGACGCCGCGTCGAACGTGACCCGTGGTGTGCCGATCGCCACCCCGGTGTTCGACGGCGCGAAAGAGGCCGACGTGAACGACGCGCTCAAGCGGGCAGGCTTCGACGAATCCGGTCAGTCGGTTCTTTACGATGGCCGCACCGGCGAGCAGTTCGCCCGCAAGGTGACGGTCGGCGTGAAGTACCTGCTGAAGCTGCACCACCTTGTCGACGACAAGATCCACGCCCGTTCGACCGGGCCGTACAGCCTCGTCACGCAGCAGCCGCTGGGTGGTAAGGCGCAGTTCGGTGGCCAGCGTTTCGGGGAAATGGAGGTCTGGGCTCTGGAAGCTTACGGCGCCGCCTACACCCTGCAGGAAATGCTGACGGTGAAATCGGACGACGTGGCAGGCCGGACCAAGGTCTACGAGTCGATCGTCAAGGGCGAGGACAACTTCGAGGCCGGCGTGCCCGAGTCGTTCAACGTCTTGGTGAAAGAAGTCCGGGGCCTCGGCCTCAACATGGAACTTCTGGATGCGGAGGAGGACGAGTGAAGGGGCTGTCTGTCACTGTCTTGACGGTGTTTGCAACCTTGCTTGGGTTGGCGGCGAATACGCACGTCAACCCGACCCCAGGGGTTGTCTACACCGTTGAAGACCGACAGATGCATTATGTGCAGACTGTTGCTCCTATCGGAGTGCGCAGCCTGCCGTTGGTCGCGCAATTTTTCCCTCCGGAACATGTTTCCCATTCGTGTGGCAACGGGTTCCAACTCATTGCGCAGCGCCCCCCGCTTCAAGCACTTGGCTACTATCAAACTGATACTCAAGAAGGCCGAATGAGTGCCGATGTTTACCGTCGCTCAGCTTTCTTCGAATGCATCCAGCCTGGAAAGGATACCTGATGAACCAGGAACTGACCAACAACCCGTTCAACCCGCTCACCCCGGCCAAGGCATTTGACGAGATCAAGGTCTCGCTTGCCTCGCCCGAGCGGATTCTCTCGTGGTCCTATGGCGAGATCAAAAAGCCCGAGACCATCAACTACCGGACCTTCAAGCCCGAGCGCGACGGGTTGTTCTGTGCCCGCATCTTCGGGCCGATCAAGGACTACGAATGCCTCTGCGGCAAATATAAGCGGATGAAGTATCGCGGCGTTGTCTGCGAAAAATGCGGGGTCGAAGTTACCCTGCAAAAGGTTCGCCGCGAACGCATGGGCCACATCGAACTGGCCGCGCCCGTCGCGCACATCTGGTTCCTCAAGTCGCTCCCCAGCCGGATCGGCCTGATGCTGGACATGACCCTGCGGGATCTGGAACGCATTCTCTACTTCGAAAACTACGTGGTGATCGAACCGGGCCTGACCGACCTGTCCTTTGGCCAGCTGATGACCGAGGAAGAGTTCCTCGACGCGCAGGACGTCTATGGCATGGACGCTTTCCAGGCGAACATCGGTGCCGAGGCGATCCGGGAAATGCTGTCGATGATCGATCTTGAATCGACCGCCGAACAGCTGCGTGAAGAGCTGAAGGAAGCCACCGGCGAACTGAAGCCCAAGAAGATCATCAAGCGACTGAAGATCGTCGAAAGTTTCATCGAATCCGGTAACCGCCCGGAATGGATGGTGCTGACCGTCGTGCCGGTCATCCCGCCGGAACTGCGCCCGCTGGTCCCGCTGGACGGTGGCCGCTTTGCGACTTCGGACCTGAACGACCTCTATCGCCGCGTGATCAACCGGAACAACCGCCTCAAGCGGCTGATCGAACTGCGCGCGCCCGATATCATCGTCCGCAACGAAAAGCGGATGCTGCAGGAATCCGTTGACGCGCTGTTCGACAACGGCCGTCGCGGCCGCGTCATCACCGGCGCCAACAAGCGTCCGCTGAAATCGCTCTCGGACATGCTCAAGGGCAAGCAGGGCCGCTTCCGTCAGAACCTTCTGGGTAAGCGGGTCGACTTCTCGGGCCGTTCGGTCATCGTGACCGGCCCCGAACTGAAGCTGCACCAGTGCGGCCTGCCCAAGAAGATGGCGCTCGAACTGTTCAAGCCGTTCATCTATTCGCGTCTGGAAGCCAAAGGGCTGTCCTCGACCGTGAAGCAGGCGAAGAAGCTGGTCGAAAAGGAACGCCCCGAGGTTTGGGATATCCTTGACGAGGTGATCCGCGAGCACCCGGTTCTTCTGAACCGCGCGCCGACCCTGCACCGTCTGGGCATCCAGGCGTTCGAACCGGTCCTGATCGAAGGCAAGGCGATCCAGCTGCACCCGCTGGTCTGTTCGGCCTTCAACGCCGACTTCGACGGCGACCAGATGGCCGTGCACGTCCCGCTGAGCCTTGAGGCGCAGCTGGAAGCTCGCGTTCTGATGATGTCGACGAACAACGTTCTGTCGCCCGCCAACGGCGCGCCGATCATCGTTCCGTCGCAGGACATGATCCTTGGCCTCTACTACACCACCATCCAGCGTGACGGGATGAAGGGCGAAGGCATGGCCTTCTCTGACATCGAAGAAGTCGAACATGCGCTGGCCGCTGGCGAAGTGCACCTGCACGCCAGGATCACCGCGCGGATTCCGCAGATCGACGAAGAAGGCAACGAAGTCATCGAACGTGTGGAAACCACTCCGGGCCGCCTGCGGCTGGGTGCGCTTCTGCCGAAGAACGCCAAGGCGCCCTTCGATCTGGTGAACCGTCTTCTGCGCAAGAAGGAAGTGCAGCAGGTCATCGACACCGTCTACCGCTACTGCGGTCAGAAAGAGTCGGTCATTTTCTGCGACCAGATCATGGGCATGGGCTTCAAGGAAGCGTTCCGGGCCGGGATCTCTTTCGGCAAGGACGACATGGTCATCCCCGACACCAAGTGGACGCTGGTCGACGAGACCCGCGAACAGGTGAAGGACTTTGAACAGCAGTACATGGACGGCCTGATCACCCAGGGCGAAAAGTACAACAAGGTCGTTGATGCCTGGTCGAAGTGTAACGACAAGGTCACCGAGGCGATGATGTCCACCATCTCTGCCAACAAGGTCGACGAGAACGGCGCCGAACAGGAACCGAACTCGGTCTACATGATGGCCCACTCCGGGGCCCGTGGCTCTGTCACCCAGATGAAGCAGCTGGGCGGCATGCGCGGCCTTATGGCCAAGCCGTCGGGCGAGATCATCGAAACGCCGATCATCTCGAACTTCAAAGAAGGTCTGACCGTGCTGGAGTACTTCAACTCCACCCACGGCGCCCGTAAGGGTCTGTCGGATACCGCTCTGAAGACCGCGAACTCGGGCTACCTGACCCGTCGTCTGGTCGACGTGGCGCAGGATTGCATCGTGCGTCAGAACGACTGTGGCACCGATCTTGCGATCACCGCCGAAGCAGCCGTGAACGACGGTGAGGTCGTGTCCTCGCTGGCCGAGCGTGTGCTGGGCCGTGTGTCCGCCGACGACGTTCTACGTCCGGGCACGGACGAGGTCATCGTCGCCGCAGGCGAGCTGATCGACGAACGTCGCGCCGACCTGATCGAAACCGCCGGCGTCGCCAAGATGCGCATCCGCAGCCCGCTGACCTGCGAGGCCGAGGATGGCGTCTGCGCCACCTGCTACGGGCGTGATCTTGCCCGCGGCACCAAGGTGAACATCGGCGAATCCGTCGGGATCATCGCGGCACAGTCGATCGGCGAACCGGGCACCCAGCTGACCATGCGGACCTTCCACATCGGCGGCGTTGCGCAGGGCGGGCAGCAGTCCTTCCTCGAGGCGTCCACCAACGGCAAGGTCGAATTCCGCAACGCCTCGTTGCTGGAAAACGCGATGGGCGAACAGATCGTCATGGGCCGGAACATGGTCATCGCGATCATGGACGACAACGGCGAGGAACTGGCGCAGCACAAGGTGGGCTACGGCTCCAAGGTGTTCGTCAAGGAAGGCGCCAAGGTTGCGCGTGGCGACAAGCTGTTCGAATGGGACCCCTACACCCTGCCGATCATCGCCGAAAAGGGCGGTATCGCCCGCTTCGTCGACCTTGTGAACGGCATCGCCGTCCGCGAGGAAACCGACGATGCAACAGGCATGACCCAGCGGATCGTGACCGACTGGCGGTCGGTGCCGCGCGGCAGCGACCTCAAGCCCGAGATCATCATCGCGGGCGAAGATGGCGAACCGGTGCGCAAGGAGGACGGCAACCCCGTCACCTATCCGATGTCGGTGGATGCCATTCTGTCGATCGAAGACGGTCAGAAGATCGAGGCCGGTGACGTGGTCGCGCGTATCCCGCGCGAAGGCGCCAAGACCAAGGACATCACCGGGGGTCTTCCCCGCGTGGCGGAACTGTTCGAAGCCCGCCGTCCCAAGGACCACGCCATCATCGCCGAGATCGACGGCTATGTGCGCTTTGGGAAGGACTACAAGAACAAGCGTCGCATCGCGATCGAGTCCGCCGAGGATCCGGATCTGCGCGTCGAATACATGGTGCCCAAGGGCAAGCACATTCCGGTTCAGGAAGGTGACTTCGTCCAGAAGGGTGACTACATCATGGACGGCAACCCGGCTCCGCATGACATCCTGTCGATCATGGGGGTCGAGGCCCTTGCAGATTACATGATCAACGAAGTGCAGGACGTCTACCGGCTTCAGGGCGTGAAGATCAACGACAAGCACATCGAGGTGATCGTTCGCCAGATGCTGCAGAAGTGGGAGATCATGGACTCCGGCGACACCACCCTTCTGAAGGGTGAACATGTCGACAAGTCGGAATTCGACGCCGCCAACGAAAAGGCACTGGCCCGCGGTGGCCGTGCGGCTCAGGGCGAGCCGATCCTTCTGGGGATCACAAAGGCCTCGCTCCAGACCCGCTCGTTCATCTCGGCCGCATCCTTCCAGGAAACCACCCGCGTGCTGACCGAAGCCTCGGTTCAGGGCAAGCGCGACAAGCTGGTCGGCCTGAAGGAAAACGTCATCGTTGGTCGTCTGATCCCGGCCGGGACCGGTGGCGCCACCAGCCGCGTGCGCCGCATCGCCAGCGAACGCGACAACAAGGTGATCGAGGCCCGGCGCGAAGAAGCCGAAGCCGCCGTCGCCCTTGCCGCGCCGGACATGGATGATGTGGTCGGCGGGGACGACTTCGACACGCTGGTCGTAGACATCCCCGAAAGCCGCGAAGAATAATCGCGACTGACCTAGGAACACCGAATGGCCCCCACGGAAACGCGGGGGCCTTTTCGTTTCCGTCACGGCCCTTTTCTGCAAACCTCACCGTAGCGGCCCGCGGGAAAGTTAGGATTATAGCTAACTAATATTGACAGGGGTCGGTTTCCGGTCATACTTAGCTACATGGCTAAGTATGGAGCGACTCTCGACCTCTGTTTCGCGGCGCTGAGTGATCCCACCCGACGCGCGATCCTTGCCCGCCTTGCGCGCGGCGAGGCAACCGTAAGCGAACTGGCGGCCCCGCATGACATGGCGTTGCCGTCCTTCATGGGGCACCTGCGGCGGCTGGAGGAGGCCGGACTGGTTGTTACCCGGAAAAGTGGCAGGACAAGGTTCTGCACCCTCTCGGCCGATGCCTTTCTCCCGGCGCGGTCGTGGCTCGACGAACAGAAAGACCTCTGGGAACACCGCCTCGATACCCTCGACACCTATGTGACTTCACTTCTGAAAGATAATCCCGATGAACCTTGATCCTCAGACCGACCTCTCCTTCACCCGCACCCTTGCCGCGCCCCGGCAGCTTATCTGGGAATGCTGGACGACCCCGAAACACATCATGAATTTCTTCATCCCCAAGCCGCACAGCGTCACCGCCTGCGATATCGACCTGCGGGTCGGCGGCCGGTTCAACACCACCTTCGAGGTGGAAGGGAACGTGATGGAAAACACAGGTGTCTATCTGGAAATCGTGCCGGGCACGCGGCTTGTCTTCACCGATGGCTACAGCGAAGGCTGGAAGCCGGCGGCCGACCCCTTCATGACCGCCATCATCGACCTTGAGGACGATGGCAACGGCGGCACCATCTATACTGCAACCGCGCGGCACCGGTCGCAGGAAGCCGCCCAGAACCACGAATCCATGGGCTTCTTCGATGGCTGGGGCACCGTTGTAACGCAGCTGGAGGCCTACGCGCAAAGCCTGTCCTGACGCCAAAGACAAAGCGGGCGAACCCTCTGGCGCCTCCCCAAGTCGCCCGCTAATGCTTTGCCCATGAAAGCCCTCAGTCCCAATATCTCTGGCGCCCTTTTGATGATGCTGTCGATGGCCGCCTTCACGGTCAACGATACCTTCATGAAGGCGGCGGCGGCGCATGTGCCGTTTTATCAGGCGATCACCCTGCGGGGCGTCGGTATTTCCATCGGGCTGATCACGCTGGCGCTGTGGCGGGGGCAATTGCGGGTCAACCTGCCCCGGCGCGACTGGGGCCGGATCGGGTTGCGCACCGCGGCCGAGATCGTCGGCACGCTTCTGTTCCTCACCGCGCTGGTGCATATGCCGCTCGCCAATCTGTCGGCGATCCTGCAATCGCTGCCGCTGACCGTCACACTGGCCGCCGCAATCTTTCTGGGCGAACCGGTTGGCTGGCGGCGGATGACGGCGATCGGGGTCGGCTTTCTTGGGGTGCTTCTGATCGTGCGGCCGGGAACCGAGGGGTTCACCATCTATTCCGTCCTCGGGGTCGGTGCGGTTCTGGCCGTGACGGTGCGGGATCTTGCAGCGCGGCGGCTGTCGGCGGGGGTGCCCAGCCTGATGGTTGCGGTCGTGGCCGCGCTCGGGGTGACAGCCTTCGGCATCATCGGCGGGTTAAGCGAAGACTGGGTCCCGGTCGACGGGGCAGGGGGGTTGATGCTCGGTGGTGCCGCGCTCTGCCTGATGGTCGGCTATGTCGCCTCGGTCTCGGCTATGCGGATCGGGGAAATCGCCATCGTCGCCCCGTTCCGCTACTCCAGCCTGCTGGTCGCGCTGGTCCTTGGGTTCCTTGTTTTCGGCGACTGGCCCGCCTGGCCGACGCTTCTGGGGGCGGCCATTCTGGTGGGTACTGGGCTCTATACCTTCCATCGGGAACGGCGGATCGCGCGGCGAAACGCCCGCGCGGCGGCATAACCACCGGGTGCTGTTGACAGGGGGAACGACTCCCCCTATACGCCGCCCATCCGGGTCCGGGGGTCTTCCCGTGCCCGATATCAGAGTCGTCGTGGTCATGATCCGGGATACTACTTCCCCGATCCTCTGAAGACACACCGCACCGATCCTCCGGTAAGGGATCGACTGCGGGTTTTTTGTGCTGTTGCGGACGCGTGCGGCACGTCATCGAAAACCGCGGACCTACGGGGCCGCTACACTAGTGTAGGATAGGGAACAAAGCCCAATGCCAACGATCCAGCAGCTGATCCGCAAACCGCGGCAGCCGAAAGTCACCAAGTCCAAGTCGCAGCACCTCGAGCGCTGCCCGCAGAAGCGTGGTGTTTGCACCCGCGTCTACACCACCACCCCGAAGAAGCCGAACTCGGCCATGCGGAAGGTCGCCAAGGTGCGCCTGACCAACGGTTTCGAAGTGATCAGCTACATCCCTGGTGAAAGCCACAACCTTCAGGAACACTCGGTGGTTCTGATCCGTGGCGGCCGGGTAAAAGACCTTCCGGGCGTCCGTTACCACATCCTGCGCGGTGTCCTCGATACCCAGGGTGTCAAAGATCGTAAGCAGCGCCGTTCGAAGTACGGCGCCAAGCGTCCGAAGTAAGGAGAGACCGCAATGTCGCGTCGTCACGCCGCCGAGAAACGTGAAATCCTGCCCGACGCCAAGTTTGGCGACCGGGTTGTCACGAAGTTCATGAACAACCTGATGATCGATGGCAAAAAATCTGTTGCCGAACGGATCGTCTACAACGCCTTCGACCGGGTCGAAAGCAAGCTCAAGAAGGCCCCCGTGGAAGTGTTCCACGAGGCGCTGGACAACATCAAACCGTCGGTCGAAGTTCGTTCGCGCCGGGTTGGTGGTGCCACCTATCAGGTTCCGGTCGAAGTTCGCCCCGAACGCCGTGAAGCGCTCGCCATCCGCTGGCTGATCACCGCTTCGCGCTCCCGCAATGAAAACACCATGGAAGAGCGCCTTGCCGGCGAGCTTCTGGACGCGGTCAACGGCCGCGGTTCGGCTGTGAAAAAGCGGGAAGACACCCACAAGATGGCCGACGCGAACAAAGCGTTCAGCCACTACCGCTGGTAAGAGGAAGACCTTTCCATGGCTCGCGATTATCCCCTCGACCGCTACCGCAACTTCGGCATCATGGCCCACATCGACGCAGGCAAGACCACCTGCTCGGAGCGGATCCTGTTTTATACCGGCAAATCCCACAACATCGGTGAGGTGCACGATGGTGCCGCCACCATGGACTGGATGGAGCAGGAGCAGGAACGCGGTATCACGATCACCTCGGCTGCGACCACCACCTTTTGGGAACGCACCGAAGATGGCGTGAACCCGGACACGCCCAAGCACCGGATGAACATCATCGACACCCCCGGCCACGTTGACTTCACCATCGAAGTCGAACGTTCGCTGGCTGTGCTTGACGGTGCCGTTGCCGTTCTCGACGCCAACGCCGGCGTTGAACCCCAGACCGAAACCGTGTGGCGTCAGGCTGACCGCTACAAGGTTCCGCGCATCGTGTTCGTCAACAAGATGGACAAGATCGGCGCCGACTTCTTCAACTGCGTTCGCATGATCGAAGACCGCACCGGCGCCCGCGCCGTTCCCGTCGGTATTCCGATCGGCGCCGAGAACGAGCTGGAAGGCCTGATCGACCTCGTGACCATGGAAGAATGGCTGTGGCAGGGTGAAGACCTTGGCGCATCGTGGGTCAAGGCCCCGATCCGTGACAGCCTGAAGGACCTGGCCGACGAATGGCGCGGCAAGATGATCGAAGCCGCCGTCGAAATGGACGACGACGCGATGATGGCCTACCTCGAAGGGGAAGAGCCCGACGTGCCGACCCTGCGCAAACTGCTGCGCAAGGGCACCCTGTCGCTGACCTTCGTTCCGATCCTTGGCGGCTCCGCCTTCAAGAACAAGGGCGTCCAGCCGCTTCTGAACGCCGTGATCGACTACCTGCCGAGCCCGCTCGACGTGGTCGACTACATGGGCTTCAAACCGGGCGACGAAACCGAAACCCGTAACATCGCCCGCCGCGCGGACGACGACATGGCGTTCTCGGGCCTTGCGTTCAAGATCATGAACGACCCCTACATGGGCACCCTGACCTTCACCCGCGTCTACTCGGGCAAGCTGGCCAAGGGCGACACCCTGCTGAACTCGACCAAAGGCAAGAAAGAGCGCATCGGCCGCATGGTGATGATGCACTCCAACAAGCAGGACGAGATCACCGAAGCCTTCGCCGGCGACATCATCGCCCTGGCAGGTCTGAAGGACACCACCACCGGTGACACGCTTTGCGCCGTCAACGACCCGGTCGTCCTGGAAACCATGACCTTCCCGGATCCGGTGATCGAGATCGCGGTCGAACCGAAGACCAAGGCTGACCAGGAAAAGATGTCCCAGGGCCTGCAGCGGCTTGCCGCCGAAGACCCGTCCTTCCGTGTCGAAACCGACCTCGAGTCGGGCCAGACCATCATGAAGGGCATGGGCGAACTTCACCTCGACATTCTCGTCGATCGTCTGAAGCGCGAATTCAAGGTCGAAGCCAACATCGGTGCTCCGCAGGTGGCCTACCGCGAAACCATTTCGCACGAGGTCGAACACACCTACACCCACAAGAAACAGTCGGGTGGTTCGGGTCAGTACGCCGAGGTCAAGCTCATCATCACCCCGACCGAGCCGGGCGAAGGCTACTCCTTCGAATCCCGCATCGTCGGCGGTGCCGTGCCGAAGGAATACATCCCCGGCGTGGAAAAGGGCATCACCTCGGTCATGGACTCCGGCCCGCTGGCTGGCTTCCCGGTGATCGACTTCAAGGTTGCTCTGGTCGACGGTAAGTTCCACGACGTGGACTCCAGCGTTTTGGCCTTCGAAATCGCTGCCCGTATGTGCATGCGCGAAGGGATGCGGAAAGCTGGCGCCAAGCTGCTGGAACCGGTGATGAAGGTCGAAGTGATTACCCCGGAAGAATACACCGGCGGGATCATCGGCGACCTGACATCGCGTCGGGGCCAAGTGCAGGGTCAGGACACCCGCGGCAACGCCATTGCCATCGACGCGATGGTGCCGCTGGCCAACATGTTCGGCTACATCAACACCCTGCGCTCGATGTCTTCGGGCCGTGCGCAGTTCACGATGCAGTTCGACCACTACGACCCCGTCCCGCAGAACCTGTCGGACGAGATTCAGAAGAAATTCGCCTAAACCCGCGGTGGGCCGACCGGCCCACCCTACCACCCCTGTAGGGTGCGTGTTCCAACGCACCGCTCGACATCAAGGAGGCCACAATGGCTAAGGAAAAGTTTGAACGTAATAAGCCGCACGTGAACATCGGGACTGTTGGTCACGTTGACCACGGCAAGACGACGCTGACGGCTGCGATCACGAAGTATTTCGGTGATTTCAAGGCGTATGACCAGATTGACGGCGCGCCGGAAGAGAAGGCCCGCGGGATCACGATCTCGACCGCGCACGTTGAGTATGAGACCGAGGCGCGTCACTACGCCCACGTCGACTGCCCCGGCCACGCCGACTACGTCAAGAACATGATCACCGGTGCGGCCCAGATGGACGGCGGCATTCTGGTTGTGAACGCTGCTGACGGCCCGATGCCGCAGACCCGCGAGCACATCCTTCTGGCCCGTCAGGTCGGCGTTCCGGCGCTGGTCGTTTACATGAACAAGGTTGACCAGGTCGACGACGAAGAGCTTCTCGAGCTCGTCGAGATGGAAATCCGCGAACTGCTGTCGTCCTACGAATTCCCGGGCGACGACATTCCGATCGTCAAGGGTTCGGCCCTGGCCGCGATGGAAGGCCGTGACCCGGAGATCGGCGAGAACTCGATCCGCGAGCTGATGGCCGCTGTCGACAGCTACATCCCGACCCCGGAGCGCGCCGTTGACCAGCCGTTCCTGATGCCGATCGAAGACGTGTTCTCGATCTCGGGCCGCGGCACGGTTGTGACCGGTCGTGTGGAGCGTGGCGTGATCAACGTTGGCGACGAAATTGAAATCGTCGGCATCCGCGACACCAAGAAGACCACCTGCACCGGTGTGGAAATGTTCCGCAAGCTCTTGGATCGTGGTGAGGCCGGCGACAACATCGGCGCCCTGCTGCGTGGTGTTGACCGTGACGGCGTCGAGCGTGGCCAGGTGCTGTGCAAGCCGGGTTCGGTGAAGCCGCACACCAAGTTCGAAGCCGAAGCCTACATCCTGACCAAGGAAGAAGGCGGCCGTCACACCCCGTTCTTCGCCAACTACCGCCCGCAGTTCTACTTCCGGACCACCGACGTGACCGGCACCGTTGAACTGCCGGCCGGCACCGAAATGGTGATGCCGGGCGACAACCTGAAGTTCGGCGTCGAACTGATCGCGCCGATCGCCATGGAAGACGGCCTGCGCTTCGCCATCCGCGAAGGCGGCCGCACCGTCGGCGCCGGCGTCGTCTCCAAAATCATCGAATAATTCGGTGATTGCAATTTCGTGGGGCGGGCTGTAAGGCCCGCCCCACACCGTTGAATTCGGGTTCGACGTGGCAGGGCAATCCCGCTCCTCTCACCTCTCAACCTTAAGCCGCGAAAGGCAATGAAAATGGCAGTCCAAAGCCAAAACATTCGCATTCGGCTCAAGGCTTTCGATTATCGCGTTCTGGATGCGTCCACCGCCGAGATCGTAAGCACCGCGAAGCGGACCGGCGCATCCGTGCGCGGGCCGATTCCGCTGCCGAACAAGATCGAGAAATTCACCGTTCTGCGCGGTCCGCACATCGACAAGAAGTCGCGTGACCAGTTCGAGATCCGCACCCACAAGCGCCTGCTTGATATCGTGGACCCGACCCCGCAGACCGTTGACGCCCTGATGAAGCTCGACCTCGCCGCTGGCGTGGATGTCGAGATCAAGGTCTAAGGAGGGCACCAGCTATGTTGCGCTCTGGCGTTATCGCGAAAAAAGTCGGCATGACCCGACTGTTCATGGAAGACGGCAAGCAGATCCCTGTGACCGTTCTTCAGCTGGACAACCTGCAGGTTGTGGCCCAGCGGACCCAGGACAAGGACGGCTACACCGCTGTTCAGCTGGGCGCCGGCACGGCCAAGGCCAAGCGGACCACGAAGGCCATGCGTGGCCACTTCGCCGCTGCCAAGGTTGAACCCAAGCGGAAGGTCGCGGAATTCCGCGTGTCCCCCGACAACCTCATCGAAGTCGGCGAAGAGATCGTCGCCAGCCACTACAACGAAGGCCAATTCGTTGACGTGTCCGGCACCTCGATCGGTAAAGGCTTTGCCGGTGCCATGAAGCGGCACAACTTCGGCGGTCTGCGGGCCTCGCACGGTGTGTCGATTTCGCACCGTTCGCACGGGTCGGTCGGCCAGTGTCAGGATCCGGGCCGTATCTTCAAGGGCAAGAAAATGGCCGGTCACATGGGCGCTGCCCGTGTCACCACCCAGAACCTGCAGGTCGTCCGCACCGATGTGGACCGTGGCCTGATCATGGTGAAGGGCGCCGTTCCGGGCTCCAAGGGTGGCTGGGTCACCATCAAGGACGCCGTGAAAAAGCCGCTCCCTGAAAACCTGGTTACCCCGGCCGCGCTGCGGTCTGCCGTGACCGCTGCAACCGCTGCTGACGCTCCGGCTGAAGCCGCTGAAGGAGGCGAGAACAATGAAGGCTGAAGCGATCAAGCTTGACGGCAAAGCCGCCGGCGCTGTCGATCTCTCGGACGAGATCTTCGGCCTCGAGCCCCGCGCCGACATCCTGCACCGCGTCGTTCGCTGGCAGCGGAACAAGGCCATGGCCGGGACTCACTCGGTCCTGACCAAGTCGGAAGTCAGCTACTCGACCAAGAAGATCTACCGCCAGAAGGGCACCGGTGGCGCACGTCACGGTTCCAAGAAGGCCCCGATCTTCCGTCACGGTGGCGTCTACAAGGGCCCGACCCCGCGGTCGCACGCCCACGACCTGACCAAGAAGTTCCGCAAGCTGGGCCTGCGCCATGCGCTGTCGGCCAAGCTGAAGGCGGGCGAGCTGGTCATCCTGGACGTGGCTGACGTGAAAGAAGCCAAGACCGGCGCGCTGGCCAAGCAGGTCAACGCTCTGGGCTGGAAGCGTGCGCTCGTCATCGACGGGGCCGCGGTGAACGAAAACTTCGCCAAGGCTGCGCGCAACATCGCCAACCTGGACGTGCTGCCCTCGATGGGTGCCAACGTCTACGACATCCTCCGCAGTGACACGCTCGTGCTCACCAAGGCTGGTGTCGAAGCTCTGGAGGCTCGTCTGAAATGAGCGCGAAAGCAGAACACTACGACGTGATCCGCAAGCCGATCATCACCGAAAAAGCGACCATGGCGTCGGAAAACGGTGCGATCGTCTTCGAAGTGGCCATGGACGCCAACAAGCCGCAGATCAAGGAAGCCGTCGAGGCTCTCTTTGGTGTGAAGGTGAAGGCCGTCAACACCACCATCACCAAAGGCAAGGTCAAGCGGTTCCGGGGCTCCCTCGGCAAGCGCGCTGACGTCAAGAAGGCCTATGTGACGCTGGCCGAAGGCAACACCATCGACGTGTCGACCGGCCTCTAAGGCCCGCACATCGGAAACGAACAGAACCCCGGCTGCGTCAGCGGCCGGGGTTTTTCTTTGCCTGCCGGTCCGTCCGAAGGCGCATTGTTTTGCCTTGGTCCCGCCTCTGAATCGCCGCTTTTGGCTGGCGAAATCGGGGGTTTGTAGGGCCCGAGTTGAATCAAATGGGCTGGATCAGACGAAAGGTTGGTCGAAAATGGAATATGGCCGTATTGAACCGATCGCCGGCGTCTCGGGGAAGGAAGAGACCGCGGTCACGATGAAGTCGATCAAGCAGCTTCTGGACGAGGAACTGGCGCGGACAGGCGACAGGGCAGCCGTGCAAGAGGTAATCCGACAGCAGGCCGCGACGGCCGAGCGGAAACAGACCCCCGCCCCGGCCCCGCAACCGGCCGAGCCAGAGGCCTCGCCGCACGTCCTGCCGCTGCAAACGCCGCCGCACATGCGCGCCGCCGCGAAACCGGTGACCCCGGCCCGGCCCGTCACCCCCGCACGGCCAGCCAGCCCGGCGACCAAACTCCAGTCCGCCGTCCCACTGGCCCCGGCCCAGGACACCGCCCCCAGCCCCAAATCCGGCTCGCTCCTGAAACGGTTGTTGGGGCGGTAGGCAGAAGAAGCGACGCGTCCGCCTTTTATGGCCCGGACGCGGTCTGGAACAGCAAGACCCCCGGCTGCGTTTGCGGTCGGGGTTTTTGTTTTGTGCTGATGCGGGCTGATGTATTCTTGGGGTGGAGGCCCTCATGTCCGAACATCGTATTTATAGCATTTCTGTCGCATCGGTTTACCCCCACTACGTGGCCAAGGCCGAGCGGCGGAAGTCCTCGAAAGACGCGATTGACCAGGCGATCCACTGGCTGACCGGCTATGACGCCGTGGGGCTGGACCGGGTTCTTGCCGAAAAGACCGATTTCCGAACGTTCTTTGCCGAGGCGCCGGCGCTCAATCCGGCGCGGGCAGGGATCAAGGGGAAGATCTGCGGGATCAGGGTGGAAGAGATCGAGGAAGACTTGATGCGCGAGATACGTTATCTCGACAAGCTGGTCGAAGAGGTCTCCAAAGGACGCCCGATTGAACGGATCGTTAAGCTCTAGGCTTGATCTTGACGACGGCCGTCGGTGCAGATGCTCCTGCCCGGGCACTTCGGCAATAGGATGGCCGCCGCGCTGCGATGCATGGCTTGCACCAATGGGCTTGACCCCACCCCCGTCCCCCTCTAAACCCCGCCCATCCACAGCCCCGGATTCGTCCGGGGCCGTGTGTTTTTGACTATGGGGACCTTCGGGGCCCTTCACCTGCCGGGCCTTACCGCCCGCAAAGCAACGGAAGACAGAAAACATGGCACTCAAGTCGTATAAGCCGACGACGCCTGGCCAGCGTGGGCTGGTGCTGATCGACCGTTCGGAGCTTTGGAAAGGTCGTCCGGTCAAGTCCCTCACCGAGGGTCTGACCAAAAAGGGCGGTCGGAACAACACCGGACGGATCACGGCACGTCGTCGTGGTGGTGGCGCAAAGCGTCTCTATCGCATCGTGGACTTCAAGCGGAACAAGTTCGACATCTCCGCGACCGTCGTTCGCATCGAATATGACCCGAACCGGACCGCCTTCATCGCCCTCGTCCAGTACGAAGACGGCGAACAGGCCTACATCCTTGCCCCGCAGCGTCTGGCTGTTGGTGACAAGGTCATCGCTTCGGCCAAGGCTGACATCAAGCCGGGCAACGCGATGCCCTTCTCGGGGATGCCGATCGGGACGATCGTTCACAACATCGAAATGAAGCCCGGCAAAGGCGGCCAGATCGCCCGCGCTGCAGGCACCTACGCCCAGTTCGTTGGTCGTGACGGGGGCTATGCCCAGATCCGTCTGTCCTCGGGCGAACTGCGTCTGGTGCGTCAGGAATGCATGGCCACCGTCGGTGCCGTGTCCAACCCCGACAACTCGAACCAGAACCTCGGCAAGGCCGGTCGCGTCCGTCACTACGGCAAGCGTCCGTCGGTCCGCGGTGTCGCGATGAACCCGATCGACCACCCGCACGGTGGTGGTGAAGGCCGCACCTCGGGTGGCCGGACCCCGGTTACCCCCTGGGGCAAGGACACGAAGGGTCGTCGGACCCGCAACAAGAACAAGGCGTCGCAGAAGCTCATCCTTCGCTCGCGTCACGCCAAGAAAGGGCGCTAACACATGGCACGCTCTGTTTGGAAAGGTCCGTTCGTTGACGCTTACGTGCTTAAGAAAGCCGAAGCTGTTCGCGAGTCGGGCAAGAACGAAGTCATCAAGATCTGGTCCCGCCGGTCGACGATCCTGCCCCAATTCGTGGGTCTGACGTTCGCCGTCTACAACGGCCAGAAGCACATTCCGGTCAACGTGACCGAGGACATGATCGGCCAGAAGTTCGGTGAATATTCGCCGACCCGTACCTACTACGGGCATGCTGCCGACAAAAAAGCGAAGCGGAAGTAAGTCATGGGCAAGGCACAGAACCCCCGCCGCGTGGCCGACAACGAAGCAATGGCAAAACTGCGCATGCTTCGCACCAGCCCGCAGAAACTGAACCTCGTCGCCGGCATGATCCGTGGCAAGAAGGTGGAAAAGGCCCTGGCCGATCTGACCTTCTCGAAAAAGCGGATCGCGCAGGACGTGAAGAAATGCCTTCAGTCCGCCATCGCCAACGCCGAGAACAACCACAACCTGGATGTCGATGAACTGGTCGTCGCCGAGGCTTATGTCGGCAAGAACCTGACCATGAAGCGCGGTCGCCCGCGGGCGCGTGGCCGGTTCGGCAAGATCATCAAGCCGTTTTCGGAACTGACCATCAAGGTGCGTCAAGTCGAGGAGCAAGCCTAATGGGTAACAAAGTCAATCCCGTCGGGATGCGCCTCCAGGTCAACCGCACCTGGGACAGCCGCTGGTACGCCGACACCAAGGACTATGGCAACCTTCTGCTCGAAGACCTCAAGATCAAGGAATTCGTGAAGAAAGAGTGCAAGCAGGCCGGCGTCAGCCGCGTCATCATCGAGCGTCCGCACAAGAAGTGCCGTGTGACCATTCACACTGCACGTCCGGGCGTGATCATCGGTAAAAAAGGCGCCGATATCGAAACGCTCCGCAAGAAGCTTGCGAACCTGACCTCGAGCGAACTGCACCTCAACATCGTTGAAGTGCGCAAGCCCGAACTGGACGCTGCCCTTGTGGGTGAATCCATCGCGCAGCAGCTTGAACGCCGCGTGTCCTTCCGCCGCGCCATGAAGCGCGCCGTGCAAAACGCCATGCGTATGGGTGCCCTTGGCATCCGCGTGAACGTTGCCGGCCGTCTTGGCGGTGCGGAAATCGCACGGACTGAATGGTATCGCGAAGGCCGCGTGCCGCTGCACACCCTGCGTGCCGACATCGACTATGCTCTCTCCGAAGCAATGACCCCCTATGGTATCATCGGGATCAAGGTCTGGATCTTCAAAGGCGAGATCATGGAACATGACCCGAGCGCGCGTGACCGCAAAGCTGCCGAACTGCAGGATGGCCCCGCGCCCCGCGGTGCCGGTGGCCGTCGCTAAGGAGTAGAACAGATGCTGCAACCGAAGCGCACGAAATTCCGCAAGATGCACAAGGGCCGGATCAAGGGTCAGGCGAAGGGCGGGTCTGACCTGAACTTCGGCACCTACGGTCTGAAAGCCACCGAGCCGGAGCGCGTCACCGCGCGCCAGATCGAGGCTGCCCGTCGTGCCCTGACCCGTCACATGAAGCGTCAGGGCCGGGTCTGGATCCGCATCTTCCCGGACACCCCCGTCACCGCCAAGCCCATCGAAGTTCGTATGGGTAAGGGTAAGGGCTCTGTTGACCGGTGGACCTGCAAGGTCAAGCCGGGCCGCGTGATGTTCGAAATCGACGGCGTGAACGAAGAAATCGCCCGCGAAGCCCTGCGCCTCGCCGCGATGAAACTTCCGGTCAAGACCCGCACCGTCGTTCGGGAAGACTGGTAACTGGTCAAATCCATTGGATTTGAGCCAGCGGGGGAAAGCGATTGACCCAGTCAATTGCGGCCCCGCCCGGATCGAAACGAAAAGACCCCCGCCGAGAGATCGGCGGGGGTTTTGCCATTTTGCCACAACGCGACGAAGCCATGTGTCTCCGATCCGCTCGCTATTCGCCGAAGTCAAACGCTGTCGGAAATGAGCTAGTTGTCAAAGCCTGCTAGCCTCAGCTGCCTAGCAGCGCTCCAGCCTTTAGGCGGGCTTTCGTTCTCTGACTGCCAGTTGGCACCGTCGTCGGTGATCCACTTTCGCCGCAGCTCCACGAAACGATCAATCGAATGAGATTCGACATAGTGGTAGCCAGCCTGACAGCGACAACACGGGCAAATCTCGAACGTCGTGAGGCCATTTTGGTCAAATGCTTCAAACGCCGGATATCCGCAAACTGGGCACATTTTGATATCATCATTCTTGGGCAAGAAATAATTCCGGTTGATCGAAACCCTTGAATTGCCTGTCATGGAATAATGAAACGCTTCCTTCTTTCGACTGTGTCAGGGCCTCGCGTGAAGCGTCCTCAAGAGTGGTATGTCCATGAAACAAGTCGTTAGTCGTTAGTCGTTAGTCGTTAGTCGTTAGTCGTTAGTCGTTAGTCGTTAGTCGTTAGTCGTTAGTTGGTAGTTGGTAGTTGGTAGTTGGTAGTTGGTAGTTTGACCACGAATTGGGCTTATGAAAAGGGATGAATGCGCGAAGAGATCCCTTGAACCCGCCGGGACGCCTGCGGCCCGGCACACGCCCGCCCGCCCCCAAGGCGGGCGTGTTCCACGCCCACCCGGTCGGGCACGTGCCTGATGGGTCAATCGAAAGATGTGCCGTTGGGGTCCGGGCGAGGGGGCAGGACGCCTCCCCTCACTCCCACCGGTAGTTGAAGCTCACTGAAATCCGGTCGTCCTCGGCCATGTTCATCGGCACCTCGTGCCGCAGCCAGCTTTCCCACAGCAGCACCTCGCCCACCTTGGGCGCGGCGTAGACGAAGGTCTGCAGCTCTTCCCGCGCGCCCTTCTTGCGGGTCGGGGCGGCCATCATCCGGGCCGAGCGCGGGTCTTCCAGCTTCAGCGCGCTGGCCCCGTCGGGCATCTGCACATAGGTGGTGCCGGAAATCACCGAATGGGGGTGGATGTGCGACGAATGCATTCCGCCTTCCGGCAGGATGTTGATCCACAGGTCCTCCAGCACCAGCGCCCGTCCGTCCAGATCGAACTCCAGATCCTCGGCAAAGGCCGCGACATGCTGGTCCAGCGCATCGGCGATCTGCTTGAACACCGGAAACCGCCACGGCAGGTCGGTCAGCGAGGCGTAAGAGGTGTATCCGGGGTATCCCTTCTCCTCGCACCATTCCTGCCCGGCCTCGTCATCCTCCGCGATGGAATAGCAGGAGGCGACCAGTTCGTCATTGTCCACGGGGGTGCCGAACTCGGACAGTTCGGCACGGTAAAGGCGGGTCACGAAGAGGGATTTGATATCAGCCATAGGCCCGTCATAGCGCAGGGCGTTTTCCGGCGCGAGAGGCTTTTGTTTATTGGCCTTCGCCCCGCGAACCGCTACATCTGGGGCAGGGACAGACACCCCGGCAAGAAACCGGGAAAACAGTCCTTGCCAACCCCCCGGAACCCCCCTATACGGCCCACTTCTACACCCACTCCACCGGAGAATCGGGTCACGTCCCTATGGGCGGCTCGCCGGTGATGTTGAAAGGAAAAAGGCGATGAACGCCAATGAACTGCGCGACAAGACCCCGGACCAGCTCCGGGAAGAGCTTGTCAACCTGAAGAAGGAAGCCTTCAACCTGCGCTTCCAGCAGGCCACCGGCCAGCTTGAGAACACCGCACGCATGCGCACCGTCAAGCGGTCCGTTGCCCGTGTGAACACCATCCTGAACGAAAAAGCGGCCGCTGCCGCGTCGGAGGCCTAATCCATGCCCAAGCGTATTCTTCAGGGTGTCGTGACCTCGAACCAGAACGCCCAGACCGTCACCGTTCAGGTCGAACGTCGTTTCAAGCACCCGCTGCTGCAAAAGACCGTCCGTAAGTCCAAGAAGTACCGGGCCCACGACGAAAACAACCAATTCAACGTCGGCGATACCGTCCGTATTCAGGAATGTGCGCCGAAGTCGAAGACCAAACGCTGGGAGGTCATCGCCTCCTAAGGGCGGGGACACTCCAGTTAATCGAAACCCTGGGGACTAGGGCAAACTGCAAGCCCCCCCAAAGGTCGGGAGAAACCAAATGATCCAGATGCAGACCAATCTGGATGTTGCTGATAACTCTGGCGCTCGCCGGGTTCAGTGCATCAAGGTTCTGGGTGGTTCGCACCGTCGCTATGCGTCGGTCGGCGACATCATTGTCGTTTCCGTCAAGGAAGCCATCCCGCGTGGTCGCGTGAAAAAAGGTGACGTCCGCAAGGCCGTCGTCGTGCGCACCGCCAAAGAAGTTCGCCGTGAAGACGGCACCGCAATCCGCTTTGACCGTAACGCCGCCGTGATCCTGAACAACGCAGGTGAACCGGTCGGCACCCGTATCTTCGGGCCGGTCGTGCGCGAACTGCGTGCCAAGAACTTCATGAAGATCATCTCGCTCGCTCCGGAGGTGCTCTAATGGCCGCCAAGCTGAAAAAAGGTGACAAGGTCGTCGTTCTTGCCGGTAAGGACAAGGGCAAGACCGGTGAAATCTCGTCCGTCGATCCGAAGGCCGGCAAGGCCGTCGTCGAAGGCGTGAACATCGCCATCCGTCACGTCAAGCAAAGCCAGACCAGCCAGGGTGGCCGCACGCCGAAGGCGATGCCGATCGACCTGTCGAACCTGGCCATCGTCGATGCCAATGGCAAGGCGACCCGCGTTGGCTTCCGCATGGAAGGCGACAAGAAGGTTCGTTTCGCCAAGACCACGGGAGACGTGATCTGATGCTCGATACCGCGAACTACACCCCGCGTCTGAAGGCCCAGTACGCTGCGTCGATCAAGGCCGCTCTGAAAGAAGAGTTCGGCTACAAGAACGACATGCAGATCCCGCGCCTGGATAAGATCGTGCTCAACATCGGCTGTGGTGCCGAAGCTGTGCGCGACTCCAAGAAAGCCAAGTCGGCTGTCGACGATCTGACCACCATCGCCGGTCAGCGCGCTGTCACCACCAAGGCCAAGAAGTCGATCGCCGGCTTCCGCGTCCGTGAAGACATGCCGCTCGGCGCCAAGGTCACTCTGCGCGGCGACCGGATGTATGAATTCCTCGATCGTCTGATCACCGTGGCGATGCCCCGTATCCGCGACTTCCGCGGCGTTTCGGGCACCTCCTTCGACGGCCGCGGCAACTATGCCACCGGCCTGAAGGAACACATCGTCTTCCCCGAAATCAACTTCGACAAAGTCGACGAAGTTTGGGGGATGGACATCGTCATCTGCACCACCGCGAAAACCGACGCGGAAGCCAAGGCGCTGTTGAAGCATTTCAACATGCCCTTCAACTCGTGACGCGCGGGAGGAGAGAGAGAAATGGCTAAGAAATCCATGGTCGAACGCGAAAAGAAGCGTGAAAAGCTGGTGGCGCAATACGCCGCCAAGCGCGCCTCGCTGAAAGAAATCGCGAACGATGAAACGAAGTCGATGGAAGAGCGTTTCAAGGCGCGCCTGGCCCTGGCCAAGCTGCCCCGCAACAGCTCGCCCACCCGTCTTCACAACCGCTGCCAGCTCACGGGGCGTCCCCACGCCTACTACCGTAAGCTCAAGGTCAGCCGGATCATGCTGCGCGAGCTTGGCTCGAACGGCGAGATTCCCGGTCTGGTCAAGTCCAGCTGGTAAGGAGGGTTGAGAAATGAACGATCCTATCGGTGATATGCTGACCCGTATCCGCAACGGCCAGATGCGTGGCAAGTCGACCGTGTCGACCCCCGCGTCCAAGCTGCGTGCGTGGGTTCTGGATGTGCTGGCCGACGAAGGCTACATCCGGGGCTATGAAAGCTCGACTGATGTCAACGGCCACCCGGCTTTTGAAATCAGCCTGAAGTACTACGAAGGCACCCCTGTCATTCGCGAACTCAAGCGGGTCTCCAAGCCCGGCCGTCGCGTCTACATGGGCGTCAAGGACATTCCGTCGGTCCGTCAGGGCCTGGGTGTGTCGATTGTCTCCACCCCCAAGGGTGTGATGTCGGATGCGAACGCTCGCGCCAACAATGTTGGTGGCGAAGTGATTTGCACGGTCTTCTAAGGAGGATTGGCAATGTCTCGTATTGGGAAAAAGCCGGTCGAGATGCCGTCGGGTGTTTCGGCGACCATCTCCGGCCAGACCATCGAAGTGAAGGGCCCGAAAGGGACCCGCAGCTTCACCGCAACCGACGATGTGACCCTGACCGTTGAAGAAAACGCGATCAAGGTCACCCCGCGTGGCATGTCCAAGCGGGCCCGTCAGCAGTGGGGCATGTCCCGCAGCCAGGTGGAAAACCTTGTGACCGGCGTGACCGAGGGCTTCAAGAAAGAGCTCGAGATCACCGGGGTTGGTTACCGTGCCAGCATGCAGGGCAACACGCTCAAGCTCGCTCTCGGCTACAGCCACGACGTGGATTTCGAAATCCCCGCTGGCGTGACCGTGACCGCGCCCAAGCAGACCGAAATCGTTGTGGAAGGTATCGACCAACAGCTGGTGGGGCAGGTTGCTGCCAACATCCGCGAGTGGCGCAAGCCCGAGCCCTACAAGGGCAAGGGTATCCGCTACAAGGGCGAGTACATCTTCCGCAAGGAAGGCAAGAAGAAGTAAGGACCAGACAGATGGCAAACAGCAAACGTACCCTGTTTCTGAAGCGTCGCCTGCGCGTCCGGAACAAGCTTCGCAAGGTCAACGACGGCAAGATGCGCGTGTCGGTGCACCGTTCGAACAAGAACATCAGCGCCCAGCTGATCGACGATGTGAACGGCGTCACCCTCGCTTCTGCCTCCTCGCTCGAGAAAGATCTCGGCGTGGTCGGCAAGAACAATATCGAAGCCGCCGCCAAGGTTGGTGCCGCTCTTGCCGAGCGCGCCAAGAAGGCCGGTGTGACCGAAGCCTACTTCGATCGTGGCGGGTTCCTGTTCCACGGCAAGGTGAAGGCCCTGGCCGACGCCGCGCGTGAAGGCGGCCTGAAGATCTAAATGTCTTGCGGGGGGCGTTCGCGCCCCCCCGATGATCCGGGCCCGCGCCTGTCGCGTGCACCAAGGATCGAGTTGAACGGCGCGCCCGTCGCGCCATGAGAGAGGAAGCCAAATGGCTCGTGAACCGCAACAGCGTGGGAATCGTCGCGAACGCGAAGAAGCCCCCGAATTCGCCGATCGCCTCGTCGCGATCAACCGTGTGTCCAAGACCGTGAAAGGTGGTAAGCGCTTTGGCTTCGCCGCTCTCGTCGTCGTGGGCGACCAGAAAGGCCGCGTCGGCTTTGGTAAGGGCAAGGCCAAGGAGGTCCCCGAGGCCATCCGCAAAGCCACCGAGCAAGCCAAGCGCCAGATGATCCGCGTGCCGCTGCGCGAAGGCCGCACGCTGCACCACGACATCGAAGGCCGTCACGGCGCCGGTAAGGTCATCATGCGCACCGCGCCGACCGGGACCGGGATCATCGCCGGTGGTCCGATGCGTGCTGTGTTCGAAATGCTGGGTGTTCAGGACGTCGTCGCCAAGTCGAACGGCTCGCAGAACCCCTACAACATGATCCGCGCCACCCTCGACGGCCTGCAGAAGTCGCAGTCGCCGCGCAACGTCGCTCAGCGTCGTGGCAAGAAGGTCGCTGACATCCTCGGCTCCAAGGGCGATGCCCCTGCCGAAGCCGAAGCGTAAGGAGACGGACCCATGGCAAAAACCATCGTCGTCAAGCAGATCGGCTCGCCGATCCGTCGCCCCGCCAAGCAGCGTGCCACGCTGGTTGGCCTTGGCCTGAACAAAATGCACAAGACCCGCGAGCTGGAAGACACCCCGTCGATCCGCGGCATGGTCGAAAGCATCCCGCACCTCGTCGAGATCATCGAAGAGCGCGGCTAAGTCATCGGTTGCACCGCAACCCTGCAGCGCCCCGGCCCGCAACGGCCGGGGCGTTTTCGTTTGGCCCCCTTGGTAGTCCCATGCGTTTTCTGCATTCCGGGGCTTCGGGATTGGCGGTGGTGCGGCGCGCGCGGTGGGCGTAGGCAGCGGTCAACCCCAGACAAAAGGCACCACAATGACCTTCCTCCGCACCCTCGCCGCCAAGATCAAAGCCACCTGGGCCAACGGCCCCGTCCCCTGCTGGACCGAATACCTGCACCAAACCCAAGGTGCCCGTCAGTAGGGATCACACACCACCAGCGCAAAGGCGATTGGGAACCGGACCCGGTTGTGGCAATGCTGGGGCCACCCCAACGAAAGCCCCGCCGATGCGTCTGTTCCTGCTGACCAGCCTCACCATGATCGCCTTCGCGGCAAATTCGCTGCTGAACAGGGCGGCCCTGTCAGGCGGACACATCGGCGCCTCTGAATTCGCCTCGGTCCGGGTCCTCAGCGGCGCGATTATGCTTTGGCTTCTCATGACGCTCCAGTCCCGGACGCGACCGGTCCTGCGCCGCCCGGATTGGCGCGGTGTTGCCGGGCTGGTGGCCTATCTGGTCGGGTTTTCCTACGCCTACCTTCATGTCGACGCCGGTCTTGGCGCGTTGGTGCTCTTCGGCGGGGTCCAATTGACCATGTTCGCCGGGGCGCTGGCCGAAGGGGAAAACCCACCTGCGGCCCGCTGGCTTGGCATGGCGGTGTCGCTGGCGGGGCTGGCCTATTTGGTCTGGCCGACCGAAACCGTCGCCCTTCCACCGCTCTCCATCGGGTTGATGGTGATCGCCTCGGTCGGTTGGGGCGTCTATTCGCTGGCCGGGCGGCGCGTGTCGGACCCGCTGGCCGCCACGACCACCAATTTCATCTATGCCAGCCCCGTGGTGGTTCTGGCCGGTCTGGCGCTGCATCCAAGTCCGGCGCTGTCGGCACCCGGGATCGGGCTGGGCGTTCTCTCCGGCGCCATCACCTCGGGGCTTGGCTATGCGCTCTGGTATCGGGTTCTGCCGTCACTGGGGGCCACCAAAGGCGCAATCGCGCAGCTGTCCGCCCCGGTTCTCGCACTCATCGGCGGCGCGCTGTTCCTGTCGGAACCACTGACCACACGGGCCGTGCTCGCCTCGGTCTTGGTTCTGGGCGGCATCGCATTGGGCGTCGTGCAGTTCACCGCAAGGAACAAACCGGGCCGTTAGAACCTCGCGTTGGCACCTTGCGATGCACGCCCGGGTATCTAACATGACCTCAGCAAAATCGAGGGGCGAACATGATTACAAGGTTGATTACGAGTATTGTCTTTGCCGTCGGCTTTGCTGGGGCGACGTCGGCCTATGACCTCAGACAGATGGTCGACCTGATCGAAAGGACGCCCTGGGGCTGGACCGTCTCAGAGAATGTTTGTGTCGACGACCTCCGCCATTTCACGTTCAACGATGAAATGGACGTCATGTATAGCGACATTGAGGAGTTTGAAGAACTTGTCGTCTACCGCGTTCACAAATACGGCCCGAATTCCATTACCATGGAGATCGACGGCGAAACCCGGATGACGAACGAAGGCATTCCCGTCGTCTGGGAACTGCGATTTGCCGGCCCTGACGCGCTCTGCTGGCGGGCAACGCACTGGAGCTTTTTTGACTGCTCCGCGTTTCTGGTCCGGTGCCCGGAGGTGTCGCCGACTTCCTGAACCTGGCAGACCCGGCGCGACGGTACACAGAGGGCTTGAACGTCCCGCCCCCAACCCGTATACGCCCCCGGTGGCCTCGTGACGGGGCCCGACTCAATTGGAAAAGCCGTGTTTGCCCGTTCCGTCGCTGGGGGGCAGTTCCGGCAAAGGAGAAGCGACATGAAACTTCACGAACTTCGTGACAACGAAGGCGCAACCAAGAAGCGTATGCGCGTTGGCCGCGGCCCGGGCTCTGGCAAGGGTAAAATGGGTGGCCGTGGTATCAAGGGTCAGAAATCCCGCTCGGGTGTGGCGATCAAGGGCTACGAAGGTGGCCAGATGCCGCTCTACCAGCGTCTGCCCAAGCGTGGCTTCAACAAGCCGAACCGCAAGAAATTCGCCGTCGTCAACCTGGGCCTGATCCAGAAGTTCATCGACGACAAGAAGCTCGACGCCAAGAACATCACCGAGGACACCCTTGTTGAATCCGGCCTGATCCGTCGCAAGCTGGACGGCATCCGCGTTCTGGCCAAGGGCGAACTGACCGCCAAGGCGACCATCACCGTGACCGGTGCCTCCAAGGGCGCTGTCGAAGCGGTGGAAAAGGCCGGCGGCTCGCTGACGGTCACTTCCGCGGTGGCGGCCGAGTAAAAGGGTTGTCGGCGCCCTGCGGGGCGCTTACATCGCTTGCAGAGTTTTCCCAACGCCGCCGCCCGGGGACCCGGTTGGCGGCGTTTCAGCGAAAAGAGATCCTAAATGGCTTCAGCAGCAGAACAAATGGCGTCAAACCTGAGCTGGTCTGCCTTCGGCAAGGCGACCGAGCTTCGGCAACGCATCCTGTTCACCATCGGCCTTCTCATGGTCTACCGTCTTGGCACCTATATCCCGGTTCCCGGGATCGACACGGGCGCCCTGCGTGACTTCATGGAACAGGCGGCAAGCGGTATCGGGGGCATCCTGTCGATGTTCACCGGAGGCGCGCTCAGCCGGATGGGCATCTTCGCGCTGGGGATCATGCCCTATATCTCCGCCTCGATCATCGTGCAGCTTCTCGGGTCCATGTACGAACCCTGGAAGCAGCTGAAGAAAGAAGGCGAACAGGGCCGCAAGAAGCTAAACCAATACACTCGCTACGGCACCGTGGTTCTGGCCACCTTCCAGGCCTTCGCCCTTGCGCGCAGCCTCGAGGCTGGCAGCCTGGCGTCCGATCCGGGCCTGTTCTTCCAGGCCTCCTGCGTGGTGACGCTGGTCGGGGGCACCATGTTCCTGATGTGGCTGGGTGAACAGATCACCTCGCGCGGGATCGGCAACGGGATTTCGCTGATCATCTTCGTGGGCATCGTCGCCGAACTGCCCGCCGCCGCCGCGCAATTCCTGTCGACCGCCGCCGCCAACCGGGAAACCGGCGCGCTTCTGATCATCGGCGTGATCATTGGCCTTGCCCTGCTGCTGGCCTTCGTCGTCTTCATGGAACGCTCGCTGCGCAAGATCCACATCCAGTATCCCCGCCGTCAGGTGGGCATGAAGGTTTATGACGGCGGGTCCAGCCACCTGCCGATCAAGGTCAACCCGGCGGGGGTGATCCCGGCGATCTTCGCCTCGGCGCTGCTGCTGCTGCCGACCACGCTGTCGACCTTCTCGGGCGGCTCCGCCGGGCCGGTCATGTCTTGGATCCTTGCCTACTTCGGGCCGGGCCAGCCGCTGTATCTTCTGTTCTTCACGTCGATGATCGTCTTCTTCACCTACTTCTACACCAAGGAAGTGGCGTTCAAGGTCGATGACGTGGCCGACAACTTGAAGAACCAAAACGGCTTTGTCCCCGGTATCCGCCCGGGCAAGCGGACCGCCGAATACCTCGACTACGTGGTGACCCGCGTGCTTGTCCTCGGCTCCGCCTACCTTGCGCTAGTTTGTCTCATGCCCGAGATTATCCGCTCGCAACTCTCGATTCCTTTCTACTTTGGCGGTACGTCAGTGCTGATCATCGTGTCCGTGGGGATGGACACGATCCAACAGATCCAGTCGCACCTGCTGGCGCACCAGTACGAAGGGCTGATCGAGAAATCGCAACTGCGCGGAAAGCGTGGAACCAAGAAACGGACGAAGGGACCGTCGCGTCGATGAACATCATTCTTCTCGGACCGCCGGGGGCGGGCAAAGGTACTCAGGCTGCTCGGCTTGTGGACGAACGCAACATGGTGCAGCTGTCGACCGGTGACATGCTGCGCGCCGCCCGCACGTCCGGGACCGAGATGGGCAAGATCGTTGCCGGGGTCATGGACCGCGGTGAACTTGTCACCGACGAGATCGTGATCGGCCTGATCCGCGAACAGCTGGAAAAAGGCGGCGATCACGGCGGGTTCATCTTCGACGGCTTCCCGCGCACGCTGGCGCAGGCCGATGCCCTTGGCGCGCTTCTGAACGAACTGGGCCAAAGCCTTGACCACGTGATCGAGCTTCAGGTCAACGACGACGTTCTTGTCGAGCGAATCCTTGGCCGCGCGGCCGAGGCCGTGGCCGCCGGCGGCACCGCCCGCGCCGATGACAACGAGGAAAGCCTGAAGATCCGTCTGATGGCCTATTACAAACAGACCAGCCCGCTGATCGGCTACTACCACGCCAAGGGTCAGCTGCAGTCGGTCGACGGTCTGGCCAGCATGGACGACGTCGCCGCCAGCATCGCAGCGGTGCTTGGCTAAGAACGGGCGGGCAGGGGCTTGACCCTCTGCCCAATCCCCTCTAATCAGCCCCATCCCGCAAGGGAATCAATCTGTTGGCTCCGGGTCGCTCCCGCATCTGACAATCACCTCGAATGACAGCGGCCCGTGGGGAAACCCGTCGGGCCTCCGTTGTGAAAAAAGGTTCCGGGAATACGGAACCGCAACGAAAGGAAGCTAAACGTGGCACGTATTGCCGGCGTGAACATCCCGACTGCAAAGCGGGTTCCCATCGCCCTCACCTACATCACCGGTATCGGTAACACCTCGGCCGTCGCAATCTGCGAAGCCGTTGGCATCGACCTGACCCGCCGGGTCAACGAACTGTCCGACGCCGAAGTGCTCGCCATCCGCGAACATATCGACGCCAACTACACTGTCGAAGGCGACCTGCGCCGCGAAGTGCAGATGAACGTCAAGCGCCTGATGGACCTCGGCTGCTACCGTGGCCTGCGTCATCGCCGCAACCTCCCCGTCCGCGGCCAGCGGACCCACACCAACGCTCGCACCCGCAAAGGCCCCGCAAAGGCCATTGCCGGTAAGAAGAAATAAGGGAGGGCTGCAATCATGGCACGTGATACCCGCCGCGGGGGCAAGAAAAAGGTCTCCAAGAACATCGCCGCCGGTGTGGCGCATGTGAACTCCACCTTCAACAACACCAAGATCCTGATCTCGGACGTGCAGGGCAACGCGATTGCCTGGTCGTCGGCCGGGACCATGGGCTTCAAGGGCTCGCGGAAATCGACCCCTTACGCCGCTCAGCTTGCTGCTGAAGACGCTGGCAAGAAAGCCCAGGAACACGGTGTGAAGACGCTGGAAGTCGAAGTTCAGGGCCCCGGTTCGGGCCGTGAATCGGCACTGCGCGCTCTGGCTGCTGTTGGCTTCAACATCACCTCGATCCGTGACGTGACGCCGATCGCACACAACGGCTGCCGTCCGCCGAAGCGCCGCCGCGTCTAAGCGAATTTTATTGGCTGGGGCCCGCCCGTTTGGTGCGGCCCCAGTCCGTCATTTTGAAACCTCGGGCGTCTGGGCCTTTAGGACATGGGGCACAGACAGGAATGGAGGGACGCATGATCCACAAGAATTGGGCAGAACTGATCAAGCCGAACCAGCTTGAAGTAAAGCCGGGCAACGACCCGATGCGGTCCGCGACCGTTGTCGCCGAACCGCTGGAGCGCGGCTTTGGTCTGACGCTGGGCAACGCGCTGCGCCGCATCCTGATGTCGTCGCTGCAGGGCGCCGCGATCACTGCCGTCCAGATCGACAACGTCCTGCACGAGTTCTCCTCGGTGTCCGGTGTCCGTGAAGACGTGACCGACATCGTGCTGAACCTCAAGGGTGTCGCGATCCGCATGGAAGTCGAAGGGCCGAAGCGCCTGACGGTTCAGGCCAAGGGCCCGGGCATCGTCACCGCTGCCGACATTTCGGAAAGCGCCGGGATCGAGATCCTGAACAAGGATCACGTGATCTGCCACCTCGACGAAGCCGCCGACCTCTACATGGAACTGACCGTCAACACCGGTAAGGGCTATGTCTCGGCCGACAAGAACAAGCCGGAAGACGCGCCGATCGGCATGATGGCCATCGACGCCATCTATTCGCCGGTCAAGAAAGTCAGCTATGACGTGCAGCCGACCCGCGAAGGTCAGGTTCTGGACTATGACAAGCTGACCATGAAGGTCGAAACCGACGGTTCCATCAGCCCCGAAGATGCCGTGGCCTATGCCGCCCGCATTCTTCAGGACCAGCTGGGCATCTTCGTCAACTTCGACGAGCCGGAAAGCGCCTCTGCGTCCTCCGACGACGACGGTCTGGAATTCAACCCGCTCCTCCTCAAGAAGGTGGACGAGCTGGAACTCTCCGTCCGTTCGGCGAATTGCCTGAAGAACGACAACATCGTCTACATCGGCGACCTGATCCAGAAAACCGAAGCCGAGATGCTCCGCACCCCGAACTTCGGCCGCAAGTCGCTGAACGAGATCAAGGAAGTTCTGTCGGGCATGGGCCTGCACCTTGGCATGGATGTCGAGGATTGGCCGCCGGACAACATCGAAGACCTGGCCAAGAAATTCGAAGACCAGTTCTAAGGAATTTCGGCCCCCGATTTCGGTTGGGGGCCGATGTACAAACCGGGCATTTCACTGTCCCGGATTTGTACAAACCGGGCAAAACGCCCCAAGGAGAGCGGCTGACACGCATCGGTCGCCAGACAAAGCAAAAGACGAATTAGGAGATCGAAAATGCGTCACGCTCGCGGATACCGCCGCCTGAACCGGACCCACGAACACCGTAAGGCCCTTTGGGCTAACATGGCCGGTTCGCTCATCGAACATGAACAGATCAAGACCACCTTGCCGAAAGCCAAGGAACTCAAGCGGATCATGGACAAGATGATCACCCTTGGGAAGCGTGGCGATCTGCACGCCCGCCGTCAGGCCGCGGCGCAGCTCAAGCAGGACCAGCACGTTGCCAAGCTGTTCGAAGTGCTCGGGCCCCGTTACGCCGAACGCAACGGCGGCTACACCCGCGTCCTGAAGGCCGGCTTCCGCTACGGCGACATGGCCCCGATGGCGATCATTGAACTGGTCGACCGCGACCCGGCCGCAAAGGGCGCAGCCGACAAGGCACGTCTGGCCGAAGAAGAGGCTGACGCCGAAGAATAAGCCGTATCGAACGGTTCGAATTTTCAAGGGGCTCTGTCGTAGGACGGGGCCCTTTTTGATTTACGTTACGTCAATTGGTTTTCCGGTCCGAATTGCTTGTCGAGTCGGCGGATATTTCTGCAGAACTCCGTTTCGGCTCCTCACTCGCATCGCTTTCAAAGCCAAGAAAGGAAATGATTTCAGCGCGTTGCGCCGCGCCGATTTTCTTGAAAGCACTTTCCAGATCAATATCTCTGCTACCCATCGTTCTACTCATTGATAATTGCGACCAAACTCAATTTAAAGTTGACCAAGATTCGGGCAACTTGTCTAAAAGGATATGTCCTTGAGGTCGGGAATCGAAGCACATACCACCAGGCTCGCGCTGCTCGCGCCGAGTGGTTTCTTCTATGCGCTGCACATTCGGTTCGCGCTGCCGCTGCTTCATCACCAAACCTATCCCAAGGGCTGGACCGATAGATATACAGAGGAGGCCTATGCGCTTCGCGATCCGATCATTGCCTGGGGGTTTAGCCAGATCGGGGCCGCACGTTGGAGCGAAATCGACATACCGGACCCGTTCAATATTCTTGGACAGGCCAAGGAATTTGGAATGATCTTTGGGGTGGCGGTGTCTTGCGGACCGATGAAATCCCGCACCATTGCCTCTGCCGCGCGTGCGGATCGCGAGTTTCGGGATGACGAAATCGCGGACTTCGCCCACGAGATCAGCAAACTCCATGACATAACTGAACCCCCATCGTCCTTGACGGACGCCCAAGTAGAAGCCCTGCGGTGTGTCGCCGAAGGGGATCGTCACGCAGCTGCCGCCGCACGATTGGGGATATCCGAAAGCGCATTCAAGGCCAGACTTTCTTCGGCGCGCAGCGCCCTCCTGGCCCGAACCACCGCCGAAGCGATCCAGCGGGCGAGGGACTACCGGCTGCTCTGACCATCCTTCGCGATGTGACGGCAGGGTTGTGTAACCCTAACCTTCTCGCTGGAGACGATGATGCACAGCACCACGCTATCTTTCGCCAACATGCACAACCATGGCGAGCTTTTTGTTAACCTTCTGCGCGCCCGGCGTGAATCCTTCATTGTCCGCAATCGGTGGGACCTGCCCGAAACCATGGGCATGGAATACGACCAGTACGACACGCCCCAAAGCCGCTGGCTGGCTGTTCACGATGATACGGGCCGGGTTCTGGCCGGGGTTCGGTTGACCCCGACAACGGCCCGCTGCGGCATCTATTCCTACATGATCAGGGATGCGCAGCGGGGCCTTCTGGAGTCGATCCCCGATGATCTGCTGTTCGATCAGGCCCCGGTGGACGACGGCACATGGGAGGTCACACGCGGTTTCGTCGTTCACGACATTCCGGCGTCTCTTCGGCATCGGGTCCGGATGCGGTTGGTGCTGCAGATGCTGCGCACCTCGCGCGAAGAGGGCATCCGCCGGATGCTGGCGCTGCTGCCATCGAACTGGCATCGCTGGGCAGCCCGGTGCAGTCTTGAGATGAAGGCCGCTGGCCGCAATATGAACATGGGCGGGATCGACTATCAGGCGGTCTGGATCGACTTCTCCACCCAGCTTCACTGAGTCTTTCCAAGCCCAAGGTGGCGGCATAATCTGCGGCCATGGCAGACCTGTTCGATACCGCGACAAACACCGATACGCCGAAGGGCCCGCGCCCCTTGGCCGATCGGCTGCGTCCACGCACGTTGGCCGAAGTAATCGGCCAAGAACAGGTTTTGGGGCCGGACGCCCCGCTAGGGGTCATGCTGGCATCCGGCTCGCTGTCGTCGCTGATCTTCTGGGGTCCGCCCGGCGTTGGCAAGACGACGATCGCCCGGCTTCTTGCCCGCGAAACCGATCTGCACTTCGAACAGATCAGCGCGATTTTCACGGGCGTGCCAGAGCTGCGAAAGGTGTTCGAGGCGGCGAAGCTGCGCCACCGGAACGGCAAGGGAACGCTCTTGTTCGTGGACGAAATACACCGCTTCAATAAGGCCCAGCAGGACGGGTTCCTGCCGCATATGGAAGACGGGACGATCCTTCTGGTCGGGGCCACGACCGAGAACCCCAGTTTTGAATTGAATGCCGCCCTGCTGTCGCGGTCGCAGGTCCTTGTCCTGACCCGGCTGTCCCTGTCCGATCTGGAGCGGCTGGCGCAGCGGGCCGAAAAGGAATTGGGCCGCGCCCTGCCGCTAGACGGCCCCGCGCGCGAGGCGCTGCTGGACATGGCCGACGGGGACGGGCGCGCGCTGTTGAACCTGATCGAACAGGTCGCGGCGTGGAAGGTCGACGGGAAACTGGGGCCGGACGCGCTGACCACCCGGCTGATGAAGCGGGCGGCGAAATACGACAAATCGGGCGACGAGCATTACAACCTGATATCCGCGCTGCATAAATCCGTGCGTGGGTCCGACCCGGACGCGGCGCTTTACTGGTTTTCCCGGATGCTGGAAGGGGGGGAGGACCCACGGTTCTTGGCCCGCCGCCTGACCCGGATGGCGGTCGAGGACATCGGTCTGGCCGACCCGCAGGCCCAGACGATCTGCCTGCATGCCTGGGAAACCTACGAACGGTTGGGTAGCCCCGAAGGTGAACTGGCCCTGGCGCAGGCGGTGACCTATCTCGCGCTCGCCCCGAAATCCAATGCGGGTTATGTCGCCTATAAGGCCGCCCGCGCAGCGGCGAAGAAAACCGGCTCGGAGCCGCCGCCGAAGCACATCCTGAACGCCCCGACCAAACTGATGGAAGATCAGGGGTACGGGGCCGGTTATGCCTATGACCATGACGCGGAAGACGGGTTTTCGGGGCAGAACTATTTCCCGGACGGGATGAAGCGCGGGGTCTATTACCAACCCGTTGATCGAGGCTTCGAAAGGGATCTGAAGAAGCGGGTCGATTTCTTTGCGGGCCTGCGGGCCAAGCGGCAGGCCAAGGGCCGGAATTGACTCTTGCCCCCCAAAGGGCCAAGGGGTGCGCATGATGACAACACTCCTTTCCATTGCCGCTGGCGGGGCCATTGGCGCCACGGCCCGCTACCTGACCAACACGGCCGTGATGCGCCTTGTCGGGCCGGGATTTCCCTGGGGCACGGTCGTGGCCAATGTGGCCGGATCGTTCCTGATGGGCGTCTTGGTCGTGGTGCTGGCCCATAAGGGCGGCATGCGGTTCGCGCCCTTCCTGATGACCGGGGTTCTCGGTGGGTTCACCACGTTTTCGGCGTTTTCGCTGGACACGATGATTCTGATCGAACGGGGGGCAACGGCGCAGGCGGGGGCCTATGTGATTGGGTCGGTTGTTCTGTCTGTCACGGCATTGGCCGTCGGCATGGTCTTGGCACGGGGGATAGTGGCATGAGTGGCGTTCAGAACCGGAAGATCGGCCCCGATGACGCCGAACAGAGGCTGGATCGCTGGCTGAAGAAACAGTTCCCCCACCTGACACAGGGCCGCATTGAAAAGATGTGCCGCAAGGGCGAGTTGCGGGTCGACGGTGGCCGGGTCAAACCGGCAACCCGGCTGGATGAAGGGCAGACCGTGCGCATCCCGCCGCTGGGCGATGCCGCTGACCAGCCCGCCCCCAAGATGGAACGCAAGATCAAGCCGACCGACGCGCAGATGATCCAATCCTGCGTGTTGTGGAAAGACGAACACATCATCGCGCTCAACAAGCCCTCTGGCCTGCCGTCGCAGGGTGGATCGGGGCAGGGGGACCGCCATGTAGATGCCCTCAGCGAGGCGCTGAAATTCGGTTACAAGGAGCGGCCCAAGCTGATCCACCGGCTGGACAAGGACACCTCTGGCCTTTTGCTGCTGGCCCGAACCGACCGGATCGCCCGCCGCCTGTCCGAGGCGCTGCGGCACCGCAATGTGCGCAAGATCTATTGGGCTGCTGTCGCAGGCACACCGCACCCCCGCGCGGGCACGATCAAGTATGGGTTGGTCAAGGCGCCGGGTCGCGGACGCGGCGGTGAGGGCGAAAAGATGCTGTGCATTCACCCCAAGGAGGTGGAGGCGACCGAAGGCGCAAAGCGGGCGGTCACGGATTATGCCGTGCTGACCTCGCTTGGCACCCGGATGGCCTGGCTGGCCATGGTTCCGGTCACGGGCCGGACGCACCAGCTGCGCGCCCATATCTCCGAAATCGGCCACCCGATCATCGGCGATGGGAAATACGGCGGGTCGGCGCAGGAAAATCAGGGCGATGGCTGGGGCGCTGGCGTGGGCGGCGGCGTGTCGGATGCGAGGCTTCATCTGCACGCGCGGACGCTGATCTTTGAACATCCCATCACCAAGAAGATGATCACGCTCGAGGCGCCACTGCCGCCGCACATGCAGGCCACATGGGACTATGTCGGCTGGGATGTGACCCACGCGCCGCTTGATCCGTTCAACATGCCCGATGAGTAGACTGCGCCTTGTCCTTTTCGATGTCGACGGCACGTTGGTCGACAGTCAGGCGGATATCGTTTCGTCCATGGGGGCGGCCTTCGCGGCAGAAGGGCTGACGCCGCCGTCGCGCGAAGACACCCTTTCGATCGTGGGTCTGTCCCTGCCGGTTGCGATGGAACGGCTGTTGCCGGGCGTGGAACCGGCGCGGCGCGACCGGATGGTCGAAGCCTATAAAGACACCTACGTCGCCCTGCGGCAGGCGGCCCCGGTGGAAGAGACAAGCCCGCTGTATCCGGGCATCCGCGAGGTGCTGGACGCGCTGTCCGCCGATCCCTGGACGTTGATCGGTGTGGCGACCGGGAAATCCCTACGCGGATTGACCAAGCTGATCGAAGGGCATGGGCTGGACCAGTATTTCGTGACCCGACAGGTGGCCGATCACCACCCGTCCAAACCCCACCCGTCGATGGTTCTTGCGGCCCTGTCCGAAACCGGCGTGGGTGCCGGGGATACGGTCCTGATCGGGGATACGACTTTTGATATGGATATGGGCCGGGCGGCCGGGGTTCGCACGATCGGGGTTGGCTGGGGCTACCATCCGGCGGAAGGCTTGCAGGCGGACGCCATCGCAAGGACGGCGGCGGACCTGCCCGGCCTGATTGCAGAGGTATTGGAGCACGCGAGATGAGCAACTGGAAACCAAAGCGGTTCTGGAAAGAAGCCACTGTCGTCAAGGCCGATACGGGTTGGCAGGTCCTTCTGGATGGGCGGCGGGTGCGGACGCCGGCCAAGGCGGCCCTGTCGGTGCCGACCCGCGCCTATGCCGAGGCCGTGGCCGCCGAATGGGATGCCCAGTTGGAAGAGGTCGACCCCGCGACCATGCCGGTGACCCGGTCAGCCAATGCCGCCATCGACAAGCTTTCCATCCAACGGGAAGAGGTCATCGACATGCTTGCTGCCTATGGCGAGACGGACCTTCTTTGCTATCGCGCAACGGACCCGCAGGAACTGGTCCTGCGTCAGGCAGAGCGATGGGACCCTGTCCTTGCCTGGGCCAACGCTCGATATGGGGTCGCGCTGCGGCCGATTTCGGGGGTCATGTTCGCGCAGCAACCCGTCGATAGCCTGCCCCGCCTGCGCGAGGAGATCGCGAAATTCGATTCGTTCTCTCTGGCGGCGTTCCATGATCTCGTCGCCCTGTCGGGGTCTCTTGTGCTCGGGCTGGCGGTGACGTCGGGTCAACTTGCTGCGGATACAGCATGGTCGCTGTCCCGGCTGGACGAGGATTGGCAAGCAGAGCAGTGGGGCGTCGATGACGAAGCGGCCGAGGCCGCAGCGATCAAACAAGAGGCATTTGCGATGGCGGCCAAGGTTTTCTCTTTGGCCAGTTCTAAGGCATAGCGGGAAGATCGGCTGCGATTCGAGGCAAGCAAAGGCTGATTTCCTGATGAACGGTGGGTTAATTCGAGCCGGCGCACTTGACCATCCGGTATGAATCCGAACACTCTATGTCCTGTTGAGAGGGGAGAAACTTCTCAAGTATCGCCACCGTTTGAACTGAACGGAAGATAACAGCCGCCTCGAGCGAGGGGCGGAAACTCAGGAAGAGGTAAAAATGAAAAAATCCGTAATCCTCGGCGCCCTGACCGTTGCTGGTCTTGCTGCCGGTGCTGCCTCGGCGGCCACTCTTGATGACGTGCGCGCTCGCGGCAAGCTGAACTGCGGCGTCACCACCGGCCTGACCGGCTTTGCAGCCCCCGATGCGAACGGCGTCTGGGAAGGTTTTGATGTCGGCGTTTGCCGCGCTGTTGCTGCCGCCGTTCTGGGCGACGCGACCGCCGTTGAATTCGTTCCGACCACCGGTCAGACCCGCTTTACCGCTCTGGCTTCGGGCGAAGTCGACATGCTGGCCCGGAACACCACCTGGACCTTCTCGCGCGACGTTGACCTGAAGTTCGAATTCACCGGCATCAACTACTACGATGGCCAGGGCTTCATCGTGCCGCGTTCGCTCGGCGTGTCTTCGGCCAAAGATCTGGACGGCGCGACCGTCTGCATCCAGACCGGCACCACCACCGAACTGAACCTCGCGGACTTCTTCCGCGCCAACAACATCAGCTATGAACCGGTGCCGATCGAAACCAACGCCGAAGGTCAGCAGCTGTACCTGGCCGGTTCCTGCGACACCTATACCACCGACGCGTCCGGCCTTGCCGCGACCCGCGCCACCTTCGAGAACCCGGGCGATCACGTGATCCTGCCGGAAATCATCTCGAAAGAGCCGCTGGGCCCGCTGGTTCGCCACGGCGACAACGAGTGGGGCGACATCGTGCGCTGGACCCTCAACGCTCTGGTTTCCGCCGAAGAGCTGGGCGTGACCTCGGCCAACGTTGCTGAACTGGCCGCTGGCCCGACCGGCAACCCCGAAGTCAACCGTCTGCTTGGCACCGAAGGTGAACTGGGCGCCATGCTCGGCCTCGAGGCCGACTGGGCCGTCAAGGCAATCGCTGCCGGCGGCAACTACGGTGAACTGTTCGAAACCAACATCGGTGAGAACACCCCGATCGGTCTGGCTCGTGGCCTGAACGCTCAGTGGACCGAAGGTGGCCTGATCTACTCGCCGCCGTTCCGGTAAGTTTCAAAACGGAAAAGGGCGCGGGGTGACCCGCGCCCTTTTTCCAACAAGACGAAGCACGCAGTCCCACAACACAAGGGTCACGCCGGATCAACCGGTGGACCGCACCAAGGGACGCCGGGGAGAGACATCAATGACGACCCTATCCGACCCGCCGAAACCGGGTTTTCGGCCTAGTCAGCTTATCTACGACACGCGCTACCGATCGATGACGATCCAGACCGTCGCTTTCATCCTGTTGATGGCGGCGATCTTCTGGCTCGTGTCGAACACGATCGAAAACCTCAATGCGCTGGGCAAGGACTTCAATTTTGGGTTCCTTGGGCAGCCTGCGGGATACGACATCAACCAGCGGCTGATCGAATACGACAGTCAGGCCAGTCACGGGCGCGCGGCGCTTGTCGGTATCCTGAACACGCTGCTTGTGGCCGTTCTGGGCTGTGTTGCTGCCACCATCGTCGGTGTTATCGCAGGGGTTCTTCGGCTGTCGAAGAACTGGATCGTGTCGCGGCTGATGTCGGTCTACGTCGAAGGGTTCCGGAACGTTCCCCTGCTTCTGTGGATCGTGCTGATCTTTGCGGTTTTCAACGAATCCACCCCGCAGCCGCGTGATTTTCGTGGTGAAGACCCGGCGGCCTCGATGATCCTTGGGGACACCGTAGCCATCACCAACCGCGGCACCTACATTCCCGAACCGCTGTTTTCCAATGGCCTGGGTGATGTTGACGTAAAGCCGGGCTGGATCTTCTCCGATCTCTATTTTGCGGTCAGCATCGACCTTGTGGTGATCGTCATGACGATTGTCGCCAGCATCCTGCTGATCCGGCTGAACAATCAACGGGCACACCGCATTCAGAACGCAACCGGGGTCCGACCGACAACCTGGTGGGTCAATCTACTTGTGTTCTTCGTGCCGCTTGGGGCGCTCTTGTGGGTGCTCGGGTTCCACCTTGGGTATCCCGAACTGAAGGGGTTCAACTTCTCTGGCGGCACCCATATCCGCAATTCTCTCATGGCGTTGTGGCTGGCGCTGACCCTTTATACCGGCGCCTTCATCGCTGAAATCGTCCGGGGCGGTATCCTTGCCATCAACAAGGGCCAGACCGAGGCTGCCTTTGCACTGGGCCTGCGTCCCGGCAAAACGATGAACCTTGTCATCCTGCCGCAGGCGATGCGGGTCATCATCCCGCCGCTGATTTCGCAATACCTGAACCTGACAAAGAACTCCTCGCTTGCCATTGCGGTGGGCTACATGGACGTGCGCGCCACGCTGGGCGGCATCACCATCAACCAGACGGGTCGAGAGCTGGAGGGGATGCTTCTTCTGGGTCTGTTCTACCTGATCCTCAGCTTGCTGATTTCTGGCGGGATGAACCTCTACAACAACAGCGTCAAGCTGAAGGAGCGGTGATATGAGCAATACCAATCTCAGCTACGTCCGCACCGAAATGCTGCCCCAGCAAGAACCGCCGCTGGCGGAAAAGGGGGTGTTCAAATGGATGCGGGAAAACCTGTTCAGCTCCGTTGTGAACACGTTGCTGACAATCGCATCGCTGATCGTGATCTACGTCGTGGTCTCGACCCTCGCACCTTGGTTGCTGAATTCCGTCTGGGACGCAGACAGCTTGACCGAGTGCCGTGAAATCCTTGCCGCCCATGAGGTTGAAGGACATGGCGGCGCCTGTTTCGCGGTTCTTGGCGATCGCTGGCACCAGCTCGTCTTTGGCTACTACCCGTCCGAGCTGTACTGGCGTCCCGCGCTTGCGCTGGCGATCTTCCTCGCCGGGCTTGCGCCGGTGCTGTTCACCGGCCTGTCGCGCAAGATGCTGATCCTGACGGCCCTTGCCCCCTTCGCGGCCTTCTGGCTGCTGTGGGGTGGGTCGATCTGGCTTCCTGTGACGGTGGCGCTGGGTTTCGTCCTTGGGTTTGTTGTGCTGAAGGTGCTGGCCCCCGTGATCGGAACGCTTGCAGGAACGGTCCTGACCATCCTTGTGCCGATCCTGTACTGGCTGTTCCTTGCCGGCCCCTTGGGCAGTGGGCTGGGCAACGCAGTCCCGATCGGGATCGAGTTCGTCGAATCCCGCGCCTTTGGGGGCTTTATGCTCTCGGCTGTGATCGGGCTTTCGGCCATCGTTCTGTCGCTGCCGCTTGGCATTCTTCTGGCACTTGCCCGCCAGTCGAACTTGCCGATCATCAAGTATACATCGGTTACTTTCATCGAGGTGATCCGGGGTATCCCGTTGATCGTCTGGCTGTTCACGGCGCAGCTTCTTCTGAACTACTTCCTGCCGCCGGGGACCAACTTTGACCTGACCCTGCGGGTGATCATCATGGTGACCTTCTTCTCTTCGGCCTACATCGCCGAGGTGATCCGGGGCGGCCTGGCCGCCTTGCCGAAGGGACAATACGAAGGGGCCGACAGTCTCGGCCTGAACTACTGGCAGTCCATGCAGTTGATCGTCCTGCCGCAGGCGCTGAAGATTTCGATCCCTGGGATCGTGAACACCTTCATCGGCCTGTTCAAGGATACCACGCTCGTCGTGTTCATCGGCCTGTTCGACCCGCTTGGGATCGCGTCGGCCATCCGTGCCACCACGGATTGGAACGGCGTCTATTGGGAACTGTTCATCTTCATCGGCCTGATGTTCTTCATCGCCTGCTTCAGCATGGGCCGTTACTCACTATTCCTGGAGAAGAAACTCCAGCGCGAACACCGTTAAGGGAGACCAGCAATGTCTGAACTTGCTATCGAACGTGAAATCGACCGCAGCCACATGCAGGTCTCTGACGAGGTTGCGATCCAGATCACGAATATGAACAAGTGGTATGGAACGTTCCACGTCCTGCGGGATATCGACCTGACGGTCTACCGCGGCGAACGGATCGTGATTTGTGGCCCGTCCGGGTCTGGCAAATCCACGCTGATCCGCTGCATCAACCGGCTTGAGGAACATCAGGCCGGGCAGATTGTGGTGGATGGCACGGAATTGTCGTCGGACCTCAAGAACATCGACAAGATCCGGTCCGAGGTCGGCATGTGCTTTCAGCACTTCAACCTGTTTCCGCATCTGACGATCCTTGAGAACTGCACGCTGGCGCCGATCTGGGTCCGCAAGGTGCCGAAGAAGGAAGCCGAAGAAACGGCGATGCACTTCCTTGAAAAGGTGAAGATCCCCGATCAGGCGCTCAAATATCCCGGCCAGCTTTCGGGTGGTCAGCAGCAGCGTGTGGCCATCGCCCGGTCGCTGTGCATGAAGCCGCGGATCATGCTGTTCGACGAACCGACCTCGGCGCTTGACCCCGAGATGATCAAGGAGGTTCTCGACACCATGATCGAACTGGCCGAGGAAGGCATGACCATGCTGTGCGTCACGCACGAGATGGGCTTTGCCCGGCAGGTGGCGAACCGCGTGATCTTTATGGATCAGGGCCAGATCGTCGAACAGAACGAGCCGGAATCCTTCTTCAACAACCCGCAGTCGGACCGGACCAAGCTGTTCCTCAGCCAGATCCTGGGTCACTAAGCGATTGCAATGAGCGACAAGGGCGGGCCGTCTGGCCCGCCCTTTTTCGTTGTCCTAACCAATCAGGTCACGGGGGGTCGTGAAATCCACCACCTGCCCGGTGCCGGGGCGCACATCGGCCCAGCTGTCTGCGTCAAAGTCAAAGATGGCCGTCGCCGCGGTTGGATAGTCGAAGAACCGGGGATGGGCCGGGGGCGTAGCCGGCAGGCCAGAGGCGAAATCCCCGATACCCGGATTGTGCCCAACCATCAGGACCGTATCGGCCCCGGCCATGGCCAGCGTTGCCAGCATCCGGGTTGCGGGCGCATGGTAGAGCCGGTGGAAATACTCCTCCCCAGGCGGGTCGGGCAGTTCCGCCGCGATCAGCGCCCAGGTTTCGGCCGTTCGCGCGGCATCGGAACACAGCACTTCCCGCGGCAGGTAGCCATTGCTGGCCAGCCATTTGCCGATCGCTGTGGCCGAGGCCCGGCCGCGTGCATTCAGCACCCGTGCATGGTCTTCGGCAAAGGGATCGTCCCAGCTTGATTTCGCGTGGCGGGTCAGGATCAGGCGCAGGGTCATCGGTGAAACCGTCCCATATGATAAGCGGATTGTTCGGGGAGCCGCCGGTCCTGCCCAACCGGGCAGGCGCGGCGCACAAGGCAGCCCCGGGTCAGGCAGTTCGCCCCCTCTGCCGCGTCCAGATGCGTGTGACATGCAGGCACGTCATAGCCCGCGTCCGTCAGGGCGCCCACGGGGCAGGCGGCAAGGCAGGGCTGCGTGCAGGTATCGCAGGGCCGGGTTTCGGAGACGGCGGGCAGGGCATGGGGCAGGGCGATGGCGCCCCGAAAGGAAATGAACAAGCCCGCCACGTCGTGGACCAGCAGGTTTACCGGCGAGGCCCAGCAGCGCCCGCTTTGCAGCGCCCATGTGAAGAAGGGCGCATAGGGCGGCCCGTCGCTGGGGAAGATCGCAGTGCCACCAAGCGTCTGCGACAGACTGCCGATGATCCGCTTGGACCAGCGGTCAATCGGGTCGGCCTGCCCGTCCTGCCATTCGGTGCTGTCGGTTATCCCGGGCCAGAAGGCGGGTTCGTCCGGGGCCAGAAGGATCAGGCTTTGCGTGCCCTTGGGCAGAGACCCGACCCCGGTCACGACCCCGGCCACCATCAGGTGGTTGCGGGCAGCCAGGGCCTCGATCTCGGCCAGCGGGGTCATCACCGGCGGGGCTTTACGCTTGGTTCCGTGGACCGGATGATCGACCCGGCGCCGTGTTCGGTGAACAGTTCAAGCAGCGAGGCATTGGGCAGTCGCCCGTCAAGGATGACCACGGCGCGCACGCCGTCTTCGATCGCCTTGAGCGCGGTTTCGGTCTTGGGGATCATGCCGCCCGCGATCACGCCCTTGGCGGTCATGTCGCGCACCTGATCGGGGGTCAGCTGGGTCACCACCTCGCCGCTGTCGTCCTTCACACCCGCGACGTCCGTCAAAAGCAGAAGACGGTCTGCTTTCAACGCCCCGGCAATGGCACCGGCGGCGGTGTCACCGTTGACGTTGAAGGTTTCATTGTCGGCCATACCGGTGGCGACGGGGGCAACGACCGGGATGATCCCAGCATTGAAGAGGTCACGCAGCACCTGAACGTTCATTTCCACAGGGCGCCCGACAAACCCCAGTTCCGGATCATCGGCCTCGCACACGATCATGTCGTCGTCCTTGCCAGACAGGCCCACGGCGCGGCCACCCTGATCGTTGATGGCCTGCACGATGCGCTTGTTCACAAGGCCGGACAGGACCATCTCAACCACTTCAACGGTGGCCTTGTCGGTGACGCGCTTGCCCCGCACAAAGTTCGATTCGATCCCCAGTTTGCCCAGAAGATCGTTGATCATCGGGCCGCCACCGTGGACGACGACCGGGTTCACGCCGACCTGTCGCATCAGCACGATGTCACGGGCAAAATCAGCCATGGCCTTGTCGTCGCCCATGGCGTTGCCGCCGAATTTGATGACGACGACCGCGCCGGAATAGCGCTGCAAATAGGGCAGCGCTTCGGAAAGGGTGCGGGCGGTGGCGATCCAGTCACGGTTCATGTTCTGCGTCCTCACGGGCGTCTTGTCCTTGTTCCTGCGCTAGTCCAGCGCGGCGATGATAGCGCGAAGCGTCTCGATCCCATCGCCTTTTTCCGAACTCGTCAGGACGATTTCGGGATAGGCGGCGGGATGGCGGTTCAGGGCCGCGCGGGTCTTGGTCAGGCTGGCATCCAGTTCCGATTTACGGACCTTGTCGGTCTTGGTCAGCACCGCCTGAAAGGCCACGGCGGATTTGTCCAGCAGGCTCATGATCTCTTCATCGACGGGCTTTACCCCGTGCCGTGCGTCGATCAGGACGAAGGCGCGGCGCAGGGTCGGCCGGCCCGACAGGTAGGATTTCAAAAGCCGCTGCCATTTTTCGACAACGGCCACCGGCGCATTGGCAAAGCCATAGCCGGGAAGGTCCACCAGATACCGTTCGTCGCCCAGCCCGAAAAAGTTGATCTCTTGCGTGCGGCCCGGCGTGTTCGATGCCCGCGCCAGTCCCTTGCGCCCGGTCAGCGCGTTGATCAGCGACGATTTCCCGACGTTGGATCGCCCGGCAAAGCAGAACTCGATCCTATCGGCCGGGGGCATCCCGGACATGGCCACGACACCTTTCAGGAAATCGCAGGGCCCGGCGAACAGCTTGCGCCCGGTTTCCAGTGCGGCATCGCTTGGGGTTTCCACCTCGGGAAAGGGGAGTTGCATGGTCAAAGAACCTCCAGCGGGTCGCCAACCCGGATGTCGCCACCCGTGGTGACCTCGGCATAGACCCCGAAATTACGGTGGCCCCAGCCGTCTTCCAATGTGCCCAGCGTATCGGTATCGCGCTTGCCCGTCACGGGGTTCGCGGCGGTGTGCAGGCAGCGCACCACCTCTTCGCGGATGGTCAGGACCGCGGCGCCGATCCGGATGCTTTTCCCGATCCACTCTCGTTCTTCCCATGGGGCAAGCCCGTCAACCCAGATGTTGCCGCGCCAACGCTCTTCTTCGATCGGGCGGCCCAACCGCTGTGACACGGCCCGGTGTGAGGCCCGGTTCATAATCGTGACCGATGGGAAATCGGTATCTGTCCAGCCGCGGCCGCCCTTGCTGCGGACAATGGCAACCGGGCGCGCCCGGTCAGCGGGACACAGCGGCGCGGTCCAGGCGGTAAGGGTGCTGCTGGCGCCGAGCGCGTCGGGATCAAAAGTAAGGCTGCCAAGGTCCTGATGGGTCAACGTGATCTGCCCGGTGGCTTCGTCGAACTGGGCGGTGATCCCGGCCAGGCCCGGGGTCCGGGTGCCGATCATGAAATTCTGACAGGAGATCCAGCCGCTTTCGGGGTCGTCGCGCGTGTTGTCATGGGTCACGGCCCATGTCCTGTCCCAGGGCATGGCCTGACCGGCGGTCAGACTGACGCCGGTCAGGGGCTCGCGCCCATGGCTCTTGATCGGGTGCCGCCACAGCGCGGCGACAGCCGCCATCACTTGTCGCCCGGCTTCTTGGTGCTGTTCGCCGCCGCCTGCGCCGGCTTGCGGCGGAAGCTGGCGATGATGTTGCCGAAGACGTCAGGCTTATGCCCGTGGCTGCGCATGATCGTGTATTGCTGGATGAAGGTGATCACGTTGTTGGTGATCCAGTACAGGACAAGCCCGCTGGCAAAGCTGCCCAGCATGAACATGAAGACCCAGGGCATCCAGGCGAAGATCATCTTTTGCGTCGGATCGGTGGGCGCCGGGTTCAGTTTCTGCTGAAGCCACATGGACACACCCAGCAGGATCGGCAGGATGCCAAGGCTGAAGATTTCAAGGAACCCAAGGTTCGGCACGCTGTAGGGCAGGATGCCGAACAGGTTGAAGATGGTCGACGGATCGGGCGCGGACAGGTCCTTGATCCAGCCCACCCAGGCCGCCTGGCGGATCTCGATGGTGTTGAAGATCACCTTGTAAAGCGAGAAGAAGATCGGGATCTGGATCAGGATCGGCAGGCAGCCCGAGGCCGGGTTCACCTTGTTGTCCTTATACAGTTTCATCATCCCCTGCTGCATGGCCTGCCGGTCTTCGCCAGCGCGTTCCTTCAGCTTCTCCATCTCGGGCTGAAGTTCCTTCATCCGCGCCATGGAGACGTAGGATTTATAGGCCAGCGGCAGCACGATGATCTTCAGCACAAGGGTCAGCGCCATGATCGCCCAACCCATGTTGCCGATCAGCCCGTTCAGCCAGTGCAACACGGCGAAAATCGGTTTCGTCAGGAAGAAGAACCAGCCCCAGTCGATGGCGTCGATGAAGCCACGTACGCCTTCTTCGCTTTGGTAGTGGCGAATGGTTTCCCATTCCTTGGCCCCGACAAACAGGCGGGTCGCAACGGATGCAGATGCGCCAGCCTCAACCGCCTCGACCGGCATGACGGCCTCTGCCTGGAACAGTTCCCGGCCCTCGAAATAGCGAGAGTTGGATTGGAACGGCGTGCCTTGCGCCGGGATCAGTGTGGTCAGCCAATAGTGGTCGGTATAGCCGATCCAGCCGTCCTCGGCGACCTCGATCCGCTCCATCTGGCTGCCGTTCACTTCGGAATAGTCTTCGATGTTGCTGTATTTCTGGATGTCGAGCGTGCCGTCGGAAAGGCGCACAAGGCCTTCGTGCACGACAAAGATGCCGGTCAGGTTGTCCGGGCGCGTCACACGGCGGATCAGCCCGTAGGGCCGCAGGCTGGCCGCCGCGCCGCTGGCGTTCTCGACATCCTGCGTGATGGTGAACATGAACTGATCGTCGATCTCATAGGTCTGGCGGAAGATCAGCCCGGCGCCGTTGTCCCAGATCAGCGTCACGGGGCTGTCCGGGGTCAGGGTGTCGCCGCTTTCAAGGGTCCAGAGCGTATCGGGGGTGGGCACGGCAGAGCCGTCCACGCCATCGACCGCGGCCCACCCGAAGGCGGTGTAATAGGCGTCATTTTCGCCCACCGGTTTCAGCAGGCGGACAGTGTCAGAGTTTGGGTCCAGTGTTTCGCGGTATTGCGACAGGTAGACGTCGTCGATCCGGCCGCCAAGAAGCGAGATAGAGCCAGTCATCTCGGGCGTTTCGATCGCGATGCGCGCGGCTTCGGCACCGGCCGTCTCCGCTGCTGCCGGTTCGGTCCCGGGGCTGGTGCCGGCCTCGGCGCTGGCCGTCGGGGTCAGGGCATCGCCCGCATCCGGGGTGACGGTGACACTGGCCGCATCCTCTCCGGTCGGGGTGACCGGGGTTTCCGGGGGAAACAGCCAGAACCAGACAAGGATTACGAGGAAGCTGAGCCCGGTTGCGAGGATGAGGTTCTTGTTCTGATCGTCCATCAAAGCCGCCATAAGGTATGGATAGGTCAGGCCGGTTCAACAGGCCGGAACCCCAAAGGTCAAGCGGTTTTCAGGGAAATCGGGGGCAAATGCCCCGGGGGCGGCGTTTGGACGCCGGACGGGCATCCGGCACCGGCGCGGGCCGCACGCAGCGCGGACGCTGGTGGCGAAATCAGATCGCTTTGCGGCGAAAGGGAATCGCCCCCGACAGGCGTGCGCTGTGGCCGGAAATCCAGGCATCGACGTCTTCGGGGGGAAGCGGGCGGGCAATCCCGAAGCCCTGCAGGTGGCCGCAGCCCAGCTTGGCCAGCATCGCTTGTTCTTCGGGGGTTTCGACCCCCTCCGCCAAGGTATCAAGCCCCAGCCTTTCGGCCATGGTCAGGATCGCAGAGACCATTTTCTGCTGCTCGGGGTCAGCGTCGATATTCGTGATGAAGGACCGGTCAATCTTGATCCGTTCGATCGAAAAGTTCCGGATCGAAGTGATGGAGGCATGGCCGGTTCCGAAATCGTCGAGGTCGAGGCTGCAGCCAAGGCGCGACAGGGACTTCAGGTTGCGGAGCACGATATCTTCGGCATGGTTCGCGACGACGGTTTCCAGCACCTCGATTGCCAGCCGTTCGGCCTGCAGGTTGAAGCGGTCCAGTTCCCAGGCGATCCTGTCGACCAGTCGCGGATCGCGCAATTCCTCGTTCGAGAAATTGACGCCGACGCGGGGAATGTTGAACCCTGCCTCGTCCCAGCGGCGCAGCGCGGTCAGGGCGTCGTAGACCATGATTTCGCCCAGCTTGTCCATCAGCCCCGCTTGTTGCAATGCGGGCAGGAATTCGACCGGCGGGATCAACCCGCGTCCGGGGTGTTGCCATCTTGCGAGAGTCTCAAAGCCGGTTATGGCCCCGGTGCGGGACGAAACCTGGGGCTGGAAAAAGGCACGGATTTCGCCGCGCTCCATTGCGGCGGCGACATGATCGGTAAGTTCGTTGCGGCTGCTGATCCGGCTTTGCATCGCTTCGGAAAAACTGCGAATGGCGCCGGGGGCATAGCGCTGCGCCTCGATCAGGGCGCTTGTTGCGCTTTGCAGGAGGTTCTCGGGCGTCGGGTTGGACAGCCGCGATGCAAGGCTGAACCCTATGGAAGCGGTGACATAAACGTTGGCGCCGTCGATGGCGATCGGTTGGGCGACGGCCTGTTGCACCCGCGCGGACAGCTGGATTGCAACCTCAAGGTCAAGGCGCCGGACCGGGCAAAGCGCGATCGCGAATGTCGGCCCTTCCAGGCGCGCGGCAAGATCCGTATCGCGCAGCACCGAAGTAACCCGGTCGGCGGTTTCGCGAAGGATGCGTTCGATCGCCGCCCGATCGTGCCTTTCTTCCAAGAGCTTGAACCGGTCGATTTCCAGAACGAGCGCACCCGTCACCCGCCCGGTTTTCGCGCCACGGTCCAACCCGTTCCTGAGCTTGTCGATGATTGCTTCGCGTTGAGCCAGCCCTGTGACCTTGTCGATTGCGCCGCTGGAAAGCGCCAGATCCGATGGGGCAGCCACGGCCAGAAGGATCGGCACCACGACCGCCGCCACCGCCACGCCCGCAGGTCCGGCCGCCAGATAGGCCCCAAGAAACGTCAGGGGTAGGAATGCGAGTAGATGGGGACGACGCAGCGCGCGAAGGGGGAATAACAGGTTTGAAGCAGGGCTTGCCATTGTTCGGCCTTTTCGGGTCGGTCGTGATTACCTGAACCCTAGGGGCCGAAAACTGAGGGGTCTGTTAACGCAATACAGGAATGTCGGAAGAATTTTCCGATTTTCCTTTGGATATCGTCAACGCTTTAAAGTCGAAGATCGCAGGGTCGAGCAGGTGCGATGGCCTTGTGTTCATCAGGGCGCGGAACATCTTTTGCCGCCGACCGGGGGCGTTCTTTTCCCAGCCGTCAAGGATCGCCTTTACCTGCTGCCGTTGCAGCCCGTCCTGCGATCCACACAGGTCGCAGGGGATGATCGGATAGTTCATCGCCTTGGCGAACTTCTCGCAATCGGCCTCGGCCACATGGGCCAGCGGGCGATAGACGAAGAGGTCGCCTTCCTCGTTCACAAGTTTCGGCGGCATCGTCGCAAGGCGCGATCCGTGGAACAGGTTCATGAAGAAGGTTTCAAGGATATCGTCGCGGTGATGTCCGAGAACCACTGCCGAACACCCTTCTTCCCGCGCAATCCGGTAAAGGTTCCCGCGCCGCAGCCGGGAACACAGCGCGCAATAGGTCCGTCCCTGCGGGACCTTGTCGACGACGATGGAATAGGTGTCCTGATATTCGATCCGGTGCGGGACGCCCATCTTTTCAAGGAACTCCGGCAACACGGTCGATGGAAACCCCGGTTGCCCCTGGTCAAGGTTGCAGGCCAGCAGGTCCACCGGCAGCAGGCCGCGCCACTTCAGTTCATAGAGGATGGCCAGAAGGGTATAGCTGTCCTTGCCGCCCGATAGGCAGACGAGCCAGCGCGCATCCCGCTCGATCATCCCGTATTGGTCAATCGCCTCGCGCACGTTCTGGACGATCCGTTTGCGCAGCTTCTTGAACTCCGTCGATTTCGGAGCGCCGTGGAACAGCGGATGGATGTCATCAAGATCGTCAAGCATGGCGCGGGATTAGTGCAGTTGGGGCGTTCCGGCAAGGGGCGGCGGCAGGGGCCGGAATACCTGACTAGGCGGTTGGGGCAAGAACCTGCATTCTGGGATCAAAATGGGGGGACCGACCGATGGACTATGTTTTCTGTGTGCGCAGTATCAAGAACGGGGCGTTCGGGGACGAGCCGGGCGCGACCCATTTCCTAAAGGTTCCGTCCGGCAAGTCGCCCGATCCGGCCCATAAGATCGCCAAGTCGACATGGTTCAAGGAGGTGCAGCAGATTGCCCGCCACGGACCGCAGGACAACGGCCCGGTCGGGGATGTGTTGATCTATGTTCACGGGTTCAACACGCCGCAGGACGTGATGATGGAACGGCACCGCAACCTGCGCGCCGGGCTGGAGGCGCTGGGCTATGAAGGGGCGGTGATCAGTTTTGACTGGCCCTGCGCCTCGACCGCGCTGAATTATCTGGAGGACCGGACCGACGCCAAGATGACCGCGATCCGGCTGGTGGACGAAGGCATTGCCGCCTTTGCCGCGATCCAGCGGCCGGACTGCCGGATCAATGTGCATCTTATGGCGCATTCCATGGGCAGCTATGTGGTCCGCGAGGCATTCGACGACGCGGACGACCGCCCCGGCGTTGCGGCGCACAGCTGGTCGGCCAGCCAGGTGATTTTGTGCGGGGCGGATATCTCGGCCGGGTCGCTGGAGGACGGGAATGCGAAATCGTCGTCGCTCTACCGGCATTGCGTCCGGCTGACCAATTACTTCAATCCCTTTGACGATGTCCTCAGCTTGTCCAACGTCAAGCGGGTTGGCGTTGCGCCGCGCGCAGGCCGGGTCGGGGCACCGGCGAATGTGCCGCGCAAGGCCGTAAACGTGAACGTGGGCAATTGGTATGATGCGCGCAAGGCGAACTTTGGCGGCGTGAAAAGCGCGCCGCACACATTCTATTTCTATGACCCGGATTTCCTGCGCGATGTCTTGTTCACCCTGCGGGGCGATGTCGACCGCAACCTGATCCCCGGACGTGCGATGGGGTCCGAGGGGAATCTCGTGCTTTTGCCGTGACGTCGGGGGCGCAGCCGAAACCGTCGGCTGCGCCGGATCTGGGCCTAGCGACCGGGGGGGACCACCTCGTAGCCCGGCTCTTCCGGTTCGTCGTCGATCAGTTCCATCGGGAACCCGTCGGCCAGAACCTTGAGCCCGGTCGCTTCTTCCAGTCGTTCGACGATCTTGTCCGATTGCGCGCGGGTGCCATAGCGTTTCTGCCCGTCGGTCATGATCTCGATCATCAGGGGCGAGATTTCGAGGGGAACGTTGTGATCGTCTGCAATCTTCTGGAACAGGCCGATGTCCTTCTGGACAAGGTCCATGGTGAAATTCACGTCGCGCGATCCCGACAGGATCAACTGGCTTTCGGTTTCATGAACGAAAGAGGTGCCCGAGCTGATCTTGATCGCCTCGTAGGTGGTCGCCATGTCGAGGCCCGCCGCCTTCATCGTCACCAGCGCCTCGCACAGGGTCAGAAGGTTCGCGGTGGCAAGGTAATTGGTCATCACCTTAAGGATCGAAGCGGTACCGAGATCGCCGGTGTGCAGGACGCGGCGGCCCATGACCGTAAGGAAGGGCAGGATGCGTTCAAAGGTGTCGCGCGGGGCGCCACAGAAGATCGAGATATTGCCGGTGTCCGCCCGGTGGCACCCGCCCGATACAGGGCATTCAACGGCGGTGCCGCCGCGCGCCTCGACCTCTTTTGCAAGGCGCTGAATCTCGCTGGCGTCGGTGGTGGACATTTCCATCCAGATCTTGCCGGGGCCGACCTCGGGCAGCATCTGGGTGACGACCGCATCGGACGCGGCGGGCGAGGGCAAACAGGTGATGACCGCGTCGCAGACCCGCATCAGTTCGGCCGGGCTATCCGCCGATTTCGCGCCGCGGGCAACGAAACTGGCGACCTTTTCGGCGTCCAGATCGTGCACCGTCAGGTCCATCCCGTTGCGCAGCAGGCTGCCGGACAGTTTGCCGCCGACGTTGCCCAGCCCGATAAAACCAACTTTCATGTATTCCTCCCGTTCGTGGTTGCCCGCACCCGAACAGGGAAAACCGACCGCGTCTAGCCTGTCTGCGCCTCAATCCGCATAGAAATCAGTCTGGCACATTGTCGATGCCGGACCCGCCCAGCGGGTGGCAGCGCAGGATGCGGCGGGCGGCAAGATAGCCCCCTTTGATGCCGCCGTGTTTTTCCAGCGCCTCCAGCGCATAGGCCGAACAGGTCGGCTGATACCGGCAGCCGTGCCCGACCCATGGCGAAAACACCATCCGGTAGAACTTCACCGGCAGCGACAGGGTCCAGGCAAGGGGGCTCATCCGTGCACCTTCTCAAGCGCGCGGATCAAATCATCCTGCATCTGGGCAAAGTCATGGGTTGCCGTCACGTCGCGGCGGCCGATCAACACATAGTCCCAGCCGGGACGGGCGTGCACCGGAAGAACCAGCCGGGCAATTTCGCGCAGCCGCCGTTTGGCCCGGTTACGGGCGACGGCATTGCCGACCTTCTTGGAACAGGTGAACCCGATACGGACGGCGGGGACATCGTCCTTGCGGTTCCGGGCCTGAAGGTGAAACGACGGCGTGCCCTGTCGCAGCGCCTGTGCCGCGCGCAGGAAATCGGCCCGCTTCTTCATGACCTCGGGACGAAGCAAAACCGCCGCGGGCGAGGCCCCGGCGGTTTCGGTCTTTTCCACATCCTGCGGTGTCATGTCTGACCCCGCGCCAAGCGGCATTACGCGCTCAGCGATTTCCGGCCGCGGGCGCGACGGGCGTTCAGGATCTTCCGGCCGGCCTTGGTGGCCATGCGGGCGCGGAAACCGTGGCGGTTCTTGCGAACCCGGTTCGAGGGCTGGAACGTGCGCTTCATCGCGTCTCTCCGTATTCATCGTTGGGGCCGAACCAATCAGATTCGAGGCCCGGGGCATTCGAAGCCCTGCCAATAAGGCGGCACCGGCAGGCTGTCAACATAGGTGGCGGGGAAATCCTGCAACAATTGCCGATTCCGCCCGCGCCGATTGTTACAGGAATGGTCGCGTGGCCTGCAATTCCTGAAACAGCCGTTCACCACCTATCACCGAATGGTGAGGAGGCTTCCCGTGCTGGACCTTGGCGGTCATCTAGGGCCCTATCAAACAACACGCAGGACAGAACATGGCCGAGATGACAAACCCGACCGAGCCCACCCAACATCCCTTGCTGCGGCGCTTGCCGCTGATCGCCATCGCTGCCGCTGCGGTCTTGGGGGCGATCTACCTGCGCGATTACCTGAGCTTCGAGGCGCTGCGCGACAACCGCGAGGCGTTGATTGCGTTCCGGGATGCCAACTATGTCCTGACGGTTCTGGCGTTCATCGCCGCCTATGTCGTCATCGTGGCCTTCTCACTTCCCGGGGCGACCATCGCCACGCTGACCGGCGGGTTCCTGTTTGCGACATTCCCCGGCGCATTGTTCAACGTCACCGGGGCCACGATCGGCGCTGTGCTGATCTTCCTTGCGGCCCGCTGGGGACTGGGCGACCGGCTGGGCGCGAAACTGGAAGGGTCGGACGGCGCGGTGAAGCGAATCAAGGACGGGATCGACGAAAACCAGTGGTCGATGCTGTTCCTGATCCGACTGGTCCCTGCGGTGCCCTTCTTTGTGGCGAACCTTGTCCCGGCCTTCCTTGAGGTGCCGCTTTACCGCTTTGTCGTGTCCACCTTCCTAGGGATCATTCCCGGTGCAGTCGTCTATACCAGCGTGGGTGCGGGACTGGGCGAAGTCTTCGCACGGGGCGAGACCCCGAACCTTGGGATCATTTTCGAACCCCACATCCTGTTGCCCATTCTTGGCCTGTGCCTGCTGGCGGCCCTGCCCATCGTGATCAAGGCCGTGTCGGCCCGGAAAGGAGCCTGAGATGAAACGGATCAAGACAGATATCTGTGTGATCGGGGCTGGATCGGGCGGGCTTTCGGTTGCGGCCGGCGCGGTGCAAATGGGGGCTTCTGTCGTGCTGATCGAAGGACACAAGATGGGGGGTGACTGCCTGAACTACGGCTGTGTTCCCTCCAAGGCGCTGCTGGCGGCGGGCAAAATGGGGCTGGGCTATGCCGAGGCGAAGGACCATGTTGCCAGCGTTATCGACACAATCGCGCCAGTCGACAGCCAGGAACGGTTCGAAGGGTTGGGCTGCACTGTCATCCGCGACTACGGACACTTCATCAGCCCGCGCGAGGTGCAGGCAGGTGACACGATCATCACCGCCCGCCGGTTCGTGATTGCGACCGGGTCGTCGCCCTTCGTGCCGCCGATTCCGGGTCTGGATACCGTCACCGTGCACACCAACGAAACCATCTTTGACCTGCGCGAAAAGCCCGATCACCTGCTGATCATCGGGGGCGGACCGATCGGGATGGAAATGGCGCAGGCGCACCGGCGGCTTGGGTGTAAGGTCACGGTGATCGAAGGGGCAAAGGCGCTGGGCAAAGACGACCCGGAGCTGGCCGCGATTGTGCTGGACCGGATGCGTGCCGACGGGATCGAGATCGTTGAAGGGGCACAGGCCGAAAAGGTCAGCGCCGAGGGCGGCGTGACGGTCCACACCACAAAGGGCGATTTCACCGGATCGCACCTGCTGATGGCAGTGGGCCGCAAGGTGAACATCGACAAGCTGAACCTTGACGCGGGGCAGGTGGCCCATGACCGGCGCGGGGTCACCGTGGATGCGGGCCTGCGGTCAACGTCAAACCGCCGTGTCTACGCGATTGGCGATGTGGCCGGTGGGCTGCAATTTACCCATGTGGCCGGCTATCACGCCGGGGTCATCATCCGGTCGATGCTGTTTGGCCTGCCGTCAAAGGCCAAGGTCAGCCATATCCCCTGGGCAACCTATACCGACCCGGAACTGGCGCAGGTCGGCCTGACCGAGGCCGAGGCACAGGCCCGATACGGTGACCGTGCCGAGGTCGCCCGGTTTGAGTTACACCATAACGACCGGGCCATTGCGACCGGCCAGACCACGGGCCTGATCAAGGTCATGGTGGTCAAGGGACGGCCCGTTGGTGCCTCGATTGTCGGGGCGGGCGCGGGTGAATTGATCGGCCTCTGGGCCATGGCCATTGCCAACAATCTGAAAATGTCGGCCGTCGCGGGCACCGTTTTGCCCTATCCGACCATGGGCGAGATTAACAAACGCGCCGCGGGCGCCTATTTTAGCCCAAGGCTGTTCGACAGCCCCATGGTGAAACGGGTGGTGGGTTTCGTGCAGCGTTGGCTGCCCTGAAGCCCGGCGCGGAGGTGTGATGTTCAGAACCCTGTCCGGTCGGTTCCTTGTCCTGACGGTCATCTTCGTGATGCTGGCCGAAGTGATGATCTTCGTGCCCTCCATCGCGCGGTTCCGGCAGGACTATCTTATGAACCGGCTGGAACGGGCACAGATCGCCTCGCTGTCGCTGGAAGCGGACGACATGATCACGCCCGAGCTTGAGGCTGAACTTCTCAAGAACGCCGGTGTTTTCAACGTTGTCCTGCGCCGCAACGAGGTTCGGCAACTTGCCCTGTCGTCCCCCATCCCGGCCCCGATCGAGGCGACATTCGATATGCGGGGCACGCCCGGATGGATGCTGATCCGCGACGCGATGAGCACCCTGTTCAATCCCGGCAACCCGATTATCCGGGTGATCGGCAACCCGGTTCAGGATGGCGGGTTGCTGATCGAGGTGACGATGGAACAGGGGCCGCTGCGCGCGGCGATGATCGACTATGGTCTGAATATTCTTGCCCTGTCGGCGGTGATTTCGGTGATGACCGCCAGCCTCTTGTTCTTTGCGGTTCAGATGCTTCTGGTGAAACCGATCAAGGGCGTGGTGCGGCATATGCAGTCCTTCGCGCAGGCCCCGGAAGACGCGCGGCGGATCATCGAACCCAGTGCCGGCGTGACCGAGTTGCACGAGGCCGAAATGGCGCTGCACGACCTTCAGACCCAGCTTGCCGCCGCCCTGAAACAGCGTGAGCGGCTTGCCCAGCTTGGCGAAGGCGTCGCCAAGGTGAGCCACGATCTGCGCAATATCCTTACCTCGGCGCAGTTGTTCACCGACCGGATCGAGGCGTCAGAAGACCCGGCGGTCAAACGCATGGCGCCCAAGCTGGTGAATTCGATCACCCGCGCGGTGCACCTGTGTGAAAGCACCCTTGCCTTTGGCGGCGCCAAAGAGCCGCCGCCCCGCCTTGAGCGGATCCGTCTGGCCGAGGTTGTGGCCGAGGTGATCGACAGCGAACGGCTTGCAGCGGGTGACCATGACCTGTCGTTCTCGGAAGACATACCCGCCGATCTGATCGTCAGGGCGGACGCAGAACAGCTCTACCGCGTGATCGGAAACCTTGTTCGCAACGCCCGTCAGGCCATCGTCACCACCGGCAAAAGCGGCGAGATCAGCGTTCACGCCCACGAGGACGAAGACCATTGGTGGATAACAGTGGCCGATACCGGTCCCGGCCTGCCGCCCAAGGCCCGCGAACACCTGTTCCAGGCCTTTCAGGGTGGAACCCGGAAAGGCGGTGCCGGGCTGGGCCTTGTGATCGCGGCAGAGCTTGTCCGGGGCCACGGTGGACGGCTGGAACTGGGGCGGACCGACGAGGCCGGAACCGTCTTTGCCATTTGCCTGCCCAAGGCCGGGATGGCCGGATAGTATGGTCTGAAATTTCTTGCCAAGCCCCCTTGCATTGGCCGACCCATAGGGCTACATCGCGCTCACTCTACTGCGGACTGGTAGCTCAGTTGGATAGAGTACTTGACTACGAATCAAGGGGTCGGGGGTTCGAATCCTCCCCAGTCCGCCAGATATCCCCAAAAACTTGAGAAAACACGTTATTTTTAGGGGATTCCTTAAAGTTGCGACCCATTTTGCAACCCATTTTGCGACCCATTTGCCGTCTTGCGCCACGGCTTTGCTTGAATGTATGCCGGTCGTATGACCCTGATTCAGCGCGGAAAGAGCAAGACGTTCCACCTGCTGCGGCGCGTTCCAACGCGATACGCCGAAGTAGATTCACGCGAGAAGGTCTGCATATCCCTTCACACCGATAGCAGACGGGAAGCTGAAACGAGGGCCGCCGGGGCCTGGTCCGGCTTGATTGAAAGTTGGGAGTTGCGGCTGCGAGGCCGGAGTAACGACGCAGAGGAAAGCTACAAAGCGGCGAAGGAGATCGCGAGATCGAAGGGCTTCCGGTTTATGCCAGTCAAGGAGGTGGCAGAGCTACCAATCGACGAGATCATTGACCGCGTGCTGGCGACCATCGGGCCGAACGGGAAGCCATCTATCGAAATTTCGAAGGGCACCCTTGGCACCGCCCGTGCCCCAGAGATAACCGTGTCACGCGCGCTCAAAGCTTTTTGGGATCTGGCGGCCGACCGAACCCTTGGAAAGAATACGGACCAGATCCGGCGATGGGAGAACCCGCGAAAGAAGGCGGTAGCAAACTTTATCAAGGCCGTCGGCGATATTCGGATCGACCATATCTCCGCCGACGACATGCTCGACTGGAAGGAATGGTGGCTTGACCGCGTGCGGTCTGGCGAAGTCACCGCGGGGACCGCGAACAAGGATTTTGTTTACTTCGGCGATATCATGGAGACAGTGAACCAGGGCAAGCGTCTCGGTCTCGCGCTTCCTGTGCGCGGCTGGAACATTCGGAACCGCGAGGATCGGCCGGAGCGTCCGGCCTTTTCGACAGATTGGATCAAGGAGAAACTGCTGGCGCCTGACGCGCTGGCCGGGTTGAACCCGGACGCCCGCGGGCTGGTCATCGGGATGATCAACACAGGCTACCGCCCCTCCGAAGGTGCTTGCCTGACATCGGCGCAGATCCGCCTCGACGTCAACATCCCCTATATTTCGATTGAACCGGTTGGGCGCACATTGAAGACCAAGCAGGCCAAACGGAAGATCCCGCTTCTTGGTGTAAGCCTCGAAATCTTCCGGGAGTTCCCCAACGGGTTTGAGCGCTACCACAAGAGCGGGAACGTCTCGAACACGATCAACAAGTATCTGACCGAGAACGGGCTACGCGAAACCCCGGCCCATTCCCTTTACAGTCTCAGGCACTCGTTTCAGGAACGCATGATCGCGGCCAGGGTCGATGACCGGATCAGGCGGGAACTCTTCGGCCACCGGCTGACCGAAGAGAAGTATGGCGACCCCGGTCTTGATGTGAAGCGGGATCAGTTGCGGGCCGCCGCTATCTATTGATTTGCTAGTTCTTGTGCTTGGACAAGTTCTGCGAGGCGTGTGTATGTATTGCCATCACTACATTACATTTTCGGAATGGCATCTGTGGGTTTGGACGAGGTGGATGGGCGGCGACGGAACTCGCCCAAGGTTCTCCAAATGTCCACTCAGTTGAGGTTTCGGGCACCTCATTGGACCTTGGACTCAACGGTATGATTTCCCTATAATTTTGCGATGTGGGATGCTAAGGAATCCTAAGCTTCGAACGCATCACTAGAAGTAGAAATCCAGCCTCTGGCGAATTGGCTCACTATGCCGTTGGGCTCACCAACGATTGCTGCCCTGTTCCCATGATTTCTTGCCGTGAATGGCAGTCTTGCGGCAACGCGGATGTTAAAGAAACCTAACATCATCGCTTAGATCGATCGCCTCGATAACAAGCACATCGAGAAAGCCGAGATCACCGCAACTGAGGTGCTGGATAAGTGGGTCAACATCTTCCGGGCCGACCCAACCGACGCCATCAAGATCAGGCGTGTCCCCTGCCGCTACTGCTACGGAGCCAGCCATCTATACCAGTGGCGGAATGAGGCCGAGTATCTGAAGGAATGCGCCCGCTTCAATGCGAGGTCTGAGGACTACAAGGCCAAGCACGCCCATGAGGCGCCTTCGATGGAAGGGGGCTTCGGCTACAAGCGCCTCCGTCCCCCTCATCCCGAGTGTCCCTACTGCGAGGGGGAAGGGGAACCCGAGATCTACATCGCCGATCTGGCAAGTCTGCCCCCGCAGGCCAAGGCCCTGATCAAAGGGGTCAAACAGACCCAGCACGGCATCGAGGTGCTGTTTCACGATCAGATCAAGGCCACCGAGTTTCTGTCCCGCTTCACCAAGCTGGAGGATGCGCCACGCGATCCGGCGGAAAGCATCGACCGTTTGGCCGCCGCAATCGCGACAATCCAGTCACGCGGCTCTTCCGCCCCGATCAAGACCGGGCAAGGCTCGCAGCCTCAAAGTGATTTGGAAGAAGAGGATATTGACCCATGACTATGCTCAACATTGCCCCGATCTACATCAACGACGCCGATGGCACCCGACAGAACCTTGTCGAGGTCGCCAATGCGGCGCTCCTGGAGTTTTCAAAGCAGGGCAACGACCTCCCCCACCGCATCGCCCGCAACTGTCACGTCGAATCCGCTGGGACAGTCCTGGAACCCGGGAACCCGCTTGTCGCTCTTGTGATCGAATGGGCGGGATCGCCTTCGCAGACACGCTGCCCCATCGCCTTTCTCGTCCCCGGCATGGTTCGCAGGGAAGTCATTGTCGCCGAGATTGTTGCCTCCTGCCTCTGTCTGTCCGCTGACTACTTCCAAGCCGCTTCCGAGGGCCGGGAGTTCGATGAACCGGAAGAGGACGACCGCAGCGACACCCCGTCGACCGGCGAGACCATCCACTGATGGCACAACGCGGCATCATAAACCGGCGGATGATCGACACGCTGCGCGATGCGCCGCCCGAAATCGTCAGTGAGGCGCTTGCCCTAAGCGTCACACCGGACATGGTGCCGCAGACCGATGTGGAATTGATCGCCTGTCTCGCCTCTTGGGAGTGGCGCATATTCAGCGGCCAACTCTACAAGATCATGACCAAGGATCCAGAGGCCGACGAGGACGACGAAACCGCCGTTCTCGTCGTCCCCTTCATCCCTAACCGGGCGCAGCGGAAGTTCCTCGACCGGCTCCACACCCGCAATGTCATCCTCAAGGCCCGTCAGCTGGGCTTTACCACCCTGATCGCCATCCTTTGGCTCGACCACGCCCTGTTCAACGCGGACCAGCGTTGCGCCATCATCGCGCACAGCCTCGAAGATGCTGGCGTCATCCTGCGCGACAAGGTGAAGTTCGCCTTCAACAATCTCCCCTCCTACCTGATCGGCGAGGAAGGGCAAAACGAGTTGCCGCTTCTCTGGCTTTCCAAGGATAGCGAGACCGAGATTGTCTTCGGCCACAACAACAGTTCCGTTCGGGTCGCCACATCTGCCCGGTCAGGCACCTACCACCGGCTTCATGTCTCCGAGATGGGGAAGATCGGGGCCAAGTTCCCCCTGAAGGCCAAGGAAATCGTCACAGGCTCGCTTCCCACGGTTCCCAAGACCGGGATCACCGTCATCGAGTCCACCGCAGAGGGAAGATCGGGCGAGTTCTACCGCATCGCCACCCGCGCGGAAAAGAATACCCAGATCGCGGAGGCCACAGGCCGCAGGCTGGCCGCAAAGGCTTGGAACTTCCATTTCTTCCCGTGGTGGGAAGAGGCCGCTTATGTCGAAGACCCCGCCAATGTGGATCTGACGCCGGCGGATGAGGAATACTTCCTCAACCTCGAATCCCAGATCGGTCGCAAAATCACACCGGAGCAACGCGCCTGGTATGTGATGACCCGCGAAGACGAGCAGGGCGGCGATGCCGAAAAGATGTGGCAGGAGTATCCCTCCACCCCGGAAGAGGCATGGAAGGCCAGCACAGAAGGGACATGGTTTGCCAAGCAGCTTGCCGCCGCCCGCAAACAGGGCCGTATCGTCCCGAGCCTTCCCAAGCTGACCACCGTTGCGACCCACACCTTCTGGGATATCGGCCACGGCGACGGAACCTCGATCTGGCTGGGTCAAGAGGTAGGCGCTCAGTTCCGTTGGGTCGGCTTCATCGAGGAATGGGAAGAGGACTACGAGTTCTATTGCCGCAGGCTGGACGAGGAAGCCGACAAGCACGGCTATCGCTGGGGCTATCACCACCTCCCCCACGACGCGATCCAGAAGCGCCAGCAGATGAAGGCCCGTGTCGGACGTGAGGGCCGCCGGGTCAACAGCGCCGAGGAAATGCTTCAAACCCTCCGACCGGACTGGCGGTTTCACATCGTCCCGCGCGTGGATCGCGTCATCAACGGCATCAATGCGGTGCGCGAAGAGTTCGCCTCCTACTGGTTCGATGCCACCGAATGTGCGGCTGGGATCGTGCACCTCGAACGCTACTCGAAGAAGCGAAACACCGTGCAGGGCGGATACACCGATGAACCGCTCCATGACGAACACTCCGAGGCCGCCGACGCGCTGCGCCAGAAGGCGCAAGGCTACCGGCCCCTCGCATCGATCCCTCGCAACCACGAAGCCCACGGCAGACGGCCCAGACCCCACCGCCGCGCAATTTCAGGAATGGCAGTATGATGCAGACCCAGCCCCAACAGATCGCCAACACCCCGGAAATGGCCGTGGATTTGCGCTACCCCGCCATGGAAGCCGACTATGGCGACATCCGCCTCACCCTGACCTGGTATATCCCGGACGGTCAGCCCTGCATGGTGCTGACCCCGGTTCTTCAGCGTCACAAAGCCGCCTTTGTCCCGCCCATCATCCTTTTGACCAACGCTTGGCGCTGGGATGAGAAGATCGGAGACACCCGCTGGGCATATGACGCCGCAGGCATCTTCACCGAGGCGCTGGGGTTCACCCGATCGATCCCCATGACCCACCGCATCCTTTCCATCATCCGCGACAATCTGGGCGAACTCTTGGCCCTACCCAACATGACCCACACCGAGTCCCATGCCGTGGTCGCCGAACTCACCGTAACCAACCGCAACACCGGGAAGACCCGCCAGATCGAGGTATCCCGACATGTTTGAGAACAACGAGCACGACTACGACCCCGAGCGCCCCGAGGGTGCGAAGTTCGCCCGCGCCATCGACACCGACCCAATGCGGCACCTCAAGGATCCGACACCGGACCTCAAAGCCGTGGCCCCGTCCAAATTGGATAGCACCGCGATTGTCAGCCGCCACACCGCTCTGATCAGCCATTTCTTCACCGAACTGGAGATCCAGAACAGCAACCGCCGCCGCCGCGCCGAATACGAAAGCTTCTATGATGGCTGGGGGCAATGGGATCCCGACGATAAAGAGGTCCTAAATTACCGCGGCCAAGTGCCTCTGACCTTCAACGTCTCCGCTACCTCTGTGAACTGGCTTCTGGGGACCGAGAGACGCGGACGCACCGACTTCCGCCTCCTCGCCCGCCGCAAGGAAGGCACCAAGGCCGCCGAACACAAAACCTCGATCATGAAATACCTCTCCGATGTGAACCGGTCAGAGTTTGGTATCTCACGCGCCTTCAAGGACAGCACGATCACCGGGCTTGGCTGGCTGGAATCCGGGGTGCAGGACGCCGACAACCGCGAACCCGTGTATGACCGCTACGAAAGCTGGCGGAACATGATCCATGACAGCCGGGCCACCGAGGATGATCTGAGCGATGCCCGCTACCTCTTCCGGGTCCGCTGGACTGATGTCGACACCGCCTGCGCGCTCTTCCCCGACCGGAAAGCCATGATCATGGCATCCGCTCAAGACACCTTCGACTATTTCTCCGGTCTCGGAGGCGGGCTTGATGACCCCATGGACGAGAAAGAGGAGCAGCTTGACGATGCTGGCCTCACCAGTGCCACCCTTGCCCCGTACAATTGCGCCTCAAGCCATCAGCAGGTCAGGCTCATTAAATGCTGGTTGCGCATCCCGGAGAGCGAGAAATGGATGTCGAACCTTTCCAGCAGCTGAGTCCATGAGATGCCGTCATTTCCGACTGCCCATGCGGTGCGCAAGCGCTGGTAGTCTTGTCAAAGATTGCTATATGGTCTGATCGACAGGCACTTCGCCATCAGGCCAACCTGGTACTGTGTCGAATGCCGAAGTGAATGCCCACTATGGTGTGGCGAGCCCGAGCGGAAGACGAATGCTGCAGAAGCTCATTGATACTACTCGGTGGTTTAGAATGCCGAGGCGCCTCCCGTCAGCAAGGCAGCTTCGGGCCAAAGGTGATTGGAATCTGGCTGCAAGTGAGCTCCTAGAGCTTGTTAAGGATGGTCCGAGAAGCTACCTGGAGGCCGTTCTCATCTCCTTTGTGCTTTTTCAGGCCAGAAACCTGGAGGAGGCTGAAGAGGCATTCCGTTTGGTCAGTACAAATCCCATTCGCTATCGACTTGGAAGCGACGCGGATGTGGATTTTCTAAGCAAGTTCTCAGATTTTCATCTGCACATCTGTTCGAAAAAGAATGGTCGATATGTTCGGTGTAGCGTGGAGTTTAGCTCACTAGTTACGGGCAGCGAGAGAACTTCGCGGCGAGTTAGGCGTGTTCTTCCAAGGTCAGAGTGGGGAGAAGTACACCCGGATGTTTGGGTGCAACCCGTTCCGCAGTTTGAAACTAGCAAGATTGACGGGGAATTGGCAAGACGGCTGTTGGACAAAACAGGATCGTTCCGAGAGTCTCAATCCTAGGGGGCAAAGCGTCCGAAGATCTAGGCGCAACTAATCTTACCACCTTAAACCATTGCGGTTGATGAAGTTCATGCCGTTCAAGACAAGCCGGTCATCGACGCGGGACTTGGGAAGGCGGTCTCAAGATGTGCCATCTATGTGTCGCTCAACCAGAAAAGATCAGACATGTCCCAGCTCACTCTTCGGCGGTGAATCATGACCCCTTGTGGAGACCAATGGGTCCAGAGCGTTCTGTATCTGGTTTCTGCTTAACTGACCCTGTCAGCTCCCAAGCTAGGGCCGTTGACGGGCTGGTGCACGACGTCTGAGCCTGTGTTACCACCACGTCTCCTAACCCCTCGGCACCATGGCCTGCTTTGATTTGATTGGCGACCGGGAGTAGCAACTCTTGGCGCTTCTAGAGACAGAGAGTCTTGCAGTGCGCCATGTGCCCCCCCCCCGCCGGCTCAGTTAAAAGGGTTTGCGTAGAGCCTTGGCAAACGCGCCAATATAGACCGAAACGATGCCGACCTCGTCGCCCACTAATCTGATTTCCGACCCGAAGAGGGCCGCTGTCTTCCTGCGGAAAAGCTACGCATTCTCAGAGCTTTGACGTCCAAAGAGCGCAGCTTGTCGAGTCGCGCAAACAGCTGCCGACCCAGATTCGAGCGCATCGGAAACTGGGCGCCGCCGTGATTCTCGAGGACGCAACGCTGATTTGCGGGTACGGATCGACAGCCTGTTTCAGGTACTGAAATACCGGATTTCCCAAGCCATCGCCATTGACGATCGCCTGTAGGAGGCCGCCATCGTCCTTCGTTCCATCCCGGGGATCGGACCGGTCGCTAGCGCGATGCTGATCGCCAAAATGTCCGAGTTCGGCAAAATCACCGGCGAAGAGGCTACCGCGCTCAATGGATTGGCCCCGGTCGCGCACAACAGTGGAACCCGTCGCGGGAAACGGGTTATTGCACGAGGTCGCCGTACTCTGCGATAGATGATGTTTCGGGCAGCACTGCTCGCGGCATATCGCAACCTGAGCCAAGAATCCTTCGCAGTTCGCCTCCGCAAGACAGGAAAACCGCACAAGAAAACCATCACTGCCGTCGCCACAAAGCACGTCACCATCGCGAACGCAACGTGTAAGATCCGTCGGAAATGGACTACGGCGACGGCTTGAGAGATACAGTATCTAGTAGTGAAAGCAACGTGCTCGCTTCGCTCGCCTAGCAACTTTACCTTGACTCATCCCGCGATCCACCAAGCCCCATTCGTAAGGGTTGCAACCATCACGCAAGTTGGTGCAGAAGGTTGAGAAGCGTGGCCACCGGACGAGAGTTCAGCGCCGAAAACTGGGAACAGGTTCCTGACGGTTGCAGGGGCGTTGGCACTACTATCGCCGATTAACCGCATCCTCTCAATACAAAGGTAACAAAGTGATTGGTTTTGTTCGAAAAGCTCTCTCCATTCTACTGTATCCGGCCGCGCGCGTCATCGTAACCGCACAATCCGAGTTGCAGCGGATCCGAACCGTGGGCAAGTCTCCGGTAGTCCATTTCGACGAACCATATGGTGGTCAGCCCATCATGCTTCTGGCGCTCTATCAGAAAGGCCGGCTGCGTCCCGATCTCATCCGCTTGATAGAGGCTGCAAGGGCGCAGGGCCTCTATGTGTTGGGCGTCAATACTCTAAAGCTGACACATCCCGAGGAATTGCGCGATCTGGTCGATTGCTATATTGAGCGCCCAAATTTTGGTCGGGACTTCGGAAGCTACAAGACGGGCTTTCTACATATTTTCCATCGTCGGTGGGAAGGTCATTGTCCACGCCTCTTGATGTTGAACGATAGTGTGTTCTACTCAGAAAAACGGCTTCCCAAATTTCTCAATGACATGATGGCATCCGACATCGAGGTCCTCGGCAGCACCGAGAATTTCGATATCGAACACCACATGGGTTCTTTCTGTATCGCATTTGGATCGGTAATCTTGCGCCACAAACTGTTCAGAAAGTACTGGAACAGTTATCGGCTGACCGACGTGCGCCCGATTGTGATCAACCGGGGCGAATTGAAGCTATCCAAAGTCCTCAAGAGGTGCGCAACAGGACCCGATCAGTTCGCTGCACTATATGGCGCAGCACGCTATATCCAGGCAATCAAAACAGACCTTGCATTGTTGGACTTCGCAATCGCAAATGTCAGAACTTCGAAAATTTTCGCTTGGAAACGCGCATCTTTGAAGAGCGTCGCAGTCGAGTTCCGTGACAGATATGCTATGCGAAAGGAAGACCCTAGCGCATTCACCAAGGGTGTCGAGGTGTCGTCGCATGAGAGCTTTGAGGAAGTTTATCTTGCCAATTTCGACTCTCTTCAATCATACTTCAAAGAAGTCTTGAAGGCCGATAATATCAATGAGAGCGATTTGCGAAATATGGTAGTCGCGGAATTGGGCGAGGGATTTCTATCCGGAAGTCAAGTGCATCAGAACGCTTGTATACTTCTCGAAATAGGTTTGCCCTTCATAAAGAACGATGGTCTCTATAGGGGCATATTTTCTTTGGAGGATGTCAATCGAATTTCCGCCTTGATCGAACCGTCGGAGGCGGTCGAGCTACTCTCCATTTTGGTCTCACGCCCCTACGGTGGACGGTATCTAACCGGATGGAAACGAGCGGCGTTTGAGGCAGGGTTGATATAATCGTGAAGCGCCGGATTATTTCTGCCGGGAATGTCTAGCGACGGTCTTGACACCGCTCTTTGGGGGATCCGGTTCACCCGTGAACTGGATAGCATCGACGAGCTGTGGGGCTTCCCATCTGTCGTGGTCGAGCAAAATGAGACAGAGCTCACGTCGAACGCCACTCTGAAGATGCAGGTGGATCGACGGGTGGAATGGTGTTACAATGATGGGTGTGCAAAATTTCGCAAATGCCATGTAGAACATTGTCTCGCTTGGCAACGAGAAAGAATTCGTCAATCGCTAAGCAGCCCTAAGTTGTATGGGCGGCCAATTAACATAATGACCATTGGCCAAATGACTGAGGTCTTGGAGGTTGCGAAATTCCGGCGATGAACTGAGATCCGGAATAGAAGAAAGTCGGCAGGATACTTCTGAACCTTATAGAACGAGCTTGCCTATTCATTTGAGGAAGTAGAGCACTCATTCTAAGCTCTTGTTCTTTGCTACAGGGGCGCTAAGTTGAGCTTCGCGGACGGGCGGAAGAAGTCATGAAAAAGAAGTTGCCAAGAGATTTTGATGCCAAAGTATATTTGGAGTTGCATCGTGACGTCAGGGCTGCTGGAGTAGACGCCGCGCGGCATTATTTGGAACATGGGATTGAGGAGGGTAGGAAGTACAAGCCTTCAGAGGGCTTGCCGAGGCCAAGGGGGCTTCCGCCGTTATCGGACATTAGCCAACTTGGAAATGATGGAATTGTTATTCTCGGAGATAACGATAGTCCTCATTTTCGCACAATAATAATTGTGGGCCTCCCTAGATCTGGAACTAGTATGCCAGCGAAAGCTCTGCATGATCTTGGCGTTTGGATGGGGGATGGCATCGACCAGGCTGTCTTTGAAGATGTAAGATTGGCAGATGCGCTAGAAAGAAGAGTCGAGGATCTGTCAGGTGTAATTCAGGACTACAATAGTCGGTATGATATTTGGGGTTTCAAGCGTCCTATGGCTTTCAAGCTACTGAAGAAGCACATAAAGAGATTTCGAAACCCGCGAATCGTAGTTATGTTTCGAGATCCTCTGGCAATTTCCAAACGAAATGCCATATCTGTTGATGTGTCCATTGAAATGGCCCTTCGGAACGCGGCCAGGGAGATTAGTGATCTAATTGATTTCGCACTGAGTATCGATGTGCCAAAGATGTTAGTAAGCTATGAAAAGGTTATGTCAATACCTGAAGAATTCGTGGAGACTCTTGTGCAATTCGTGGGTTGTAATCCGACACCTGATGAGTTCAAGGAAGCCGTTTCAAATATTCAAAATTCTCCCGAGCTTTATCTGATTTCTTCGCAGACTAAGTATTCAGTGGAATCTCAGAAAGTTGAAGGCGCCAACTCTAGAACTGCTGTGGAGATCTAGATTTTTGATTTTCGTTGAGAAATGATCCGATATCACTCTCAGGCTGCACTGAGGTTGGATCTATTTGAACATGTTTTCATGCTCGTTCTGGCGGGCATATATGGATTGATTGGCAATGAATTCTTGGGGTCATCGTCCGGTGTCTCTGCAATGCCTCGGGTGGAGGGTGAACGATAGTTTCCGCTATGGGGTAGCGGGTACTTTGGGTGCGTAATTGTGCGACTGACGAAGCGGCTTTGGATGAACGAGCAGAGCCGGCCGATCTGTTTGCAGGCGATGTCCCGGGCGTTTCCGTCGCTCAGCCAGGATGCCGATGATCTGTTCATCCATGAATCTCGTTCGCTTCATTTTTTGTCCACAAGTTGGGCCGGACTCTACTCGACGGTGGAGGAAATATCCCGTGGCAGGTCACGAGGAACTGGAGTATGTGCCGGGCCGCTTCGTCGTGACCCGCATCGTCCGCCCACGCTTCAACTTGCCAAAACTTCGACTCAATATCTTCGGGCTTATATCGTTTTCCGGCCATCGGTGATGCTCCAATTGCGGGACAGATCTAACCTAGTTGGCTGGCCAAATTCAGGTGGCTATTCCAAATCGAAACTGCCGTCATAGTTTTCCGAGAACGAATGAGAGGAGCAGCAGCATCTGACTGCTTCTTCTTTGGCGGTACACACCAGTTTGTCCAAATGCTAGCAGCCGCCTCAAGGTGCCAGATCGTCTCGCCTGGTTGAATGCATCCAGTATTTCTTGGTTCTGATCGAGAAACCTGTCTTTCAAAGGCACTAAAGACTCTTCAATCCTGTCGTTTCTCCTGCGATGGTCTCCCAAAAATAGGCGCTTAAGTCGCCGAACCTTTGATAGGATATCGTTGCTTTGACCGATTTGGTTGTTGGTGTGTTGACGATAGAGCACGAGAGGGTGAGAGTCATAGATAACCCTACCTCCCATGGCCGTAACGACTAGGTAGCACCACCAATCATGGACGATTTCAGTGCAAAGGTGATGTTTTGCCTCCTGTAGGCATTCGAATGCTCCGCGATTCAGCATGATTGTATTTCCAGACGCAATGTTCTGAACGAGCGCGTTACCGAACCCAGGTGGGCGCCTCGGAATTAGCGATAGGTGCATAGTGCTTAGGTCTTCGTTCGCGACAAATGTGGCTCCGCAGGCCATCGTCGGTTCGTCTTCATGTTCTAGTAGCGAGACCTGGTAAGCGAGCTTGTCTTCAAGCCAAACATCGTCTTGGTCGCAAAATGCGACGAAGCTGGCTTCGTCCGGGACAAGATCAAACATGCTGATGAAGTTCGCCGTCGAGCCCTTTCCAGGCCCTCTCACGATTCTAATATCTTTTTCTGGGTTTTCTAGGCAGATTTCAGTGAGTAAGTCAGGTGTACGATCATTCGACGGATCACAGGATACAACTAGCATCCAATCTGAGTGTGTCTGTTTGATTATGCTATCAATTTGATCCCTTATGAAACGTTCGCCGTCAAAGGCCGCCAGCAAGATGCAGACATGTTGGCTTCTCATTTCTGCCGACCTTCAGATCGGTTCGCGCTCATTGCATCTTCGTGTGCCTTTATCGCATCCTCGATGTCGTCAAAAAAGGTTGCCCGACCCTCCGTCAAAAGCACTGCTGTACTGCAGAGTTGTTTCAGCAGCGGCATCGAATGCGTGACTATTATGGCAGATCTGTCTTTGGTTCGTTCTTGGAGCACTTTGGCACTTGTTTCCCGGAAGGCAGCATCCCCTACGGAGGTAACTTCATCAATCAAGTAGGTATCAAAATCGATACCCATGGAAAGGCCAAAGGCCAGCCGTGATCGCATACCTGCTGAGTATGTCCTGAAGGGTGCATTGAAGTGCGGCCCGATGTCTGAAAATTCGCGAACATAGCTGACGAGGTCGTCAGTGTCGACGCCATAGACTCGGCCGACAAATCGTACATTTTGAGCGCCGCTTAGATCAGGGTGAAAACTGCCGGCAAAGCCGACAGGCCACGAGATCGAGCCGGTGGATGTGATTTGTCCTTCGTCTGGATCTTCAATTCCCGCGATCATCCTGAGGAGTGTTGACTTCCCCGCGCCGTTTCGACCGAGGAGTGCGACCGAACTGCCGGTGGGCAGGGTGAGATCAATGCCGCGCGCGACGTACTTTCGCGTATTGCCAACCTTGTAGCTCTTCCAGAGGCCTTCGATATTGATCATTTTAGCGACGGTCCGCGAGTGTGTAGCCGACGAGAGCAGCCGAGACCCAAGTCAACAGGTAGGCTGCTGCCAAAAGTAGCAGAGTTGTCCAGCGGCGGGGATAACGGGCCTCGCTTGCGCTCGTCGGGTTGACATATGCAGCAAGATAACGGGATTGGCGCCTTGCTTCGGTCTGTGCGAGTTCGTGGGCCGCAAGAGCGCTTAGATATGCCTGTTCCGCAAATTCGCGGTCAACCAACAGGCTTTCATACTCACCGATCAGCTTCGACAAGCCGCCGTTGGTGCCATTCTCGTCAAATCTCAAGCGTTCTTCATCAATGCGCGCCTGTATGACCTCTACTCTGGAACGTGCTTGGTCAAGGCGAGGATCGCCTGATCTTGTGCTGTCAGTCAGGAGGTCGAGTTCTATCAGAGCCTCGGATAGCTGAGTTTGGAGGGCAGTCAAAAGTCCAGACTGAACGCCAATTTCGGTTTGTGGATCGGCGATTTGGTTTCGCGAGCGAAACTCGGTCATCGCTTGTCGAGCTGCTCGAAGCCTTTCCAAGGACTGGGCCAGCTCAGATGAAGCATATCTGGTGGCATCATCGCGGGCGGTTGCCGCGAGCGAGTTGATCATCTCCGTGCTAATAGCCTTGATTTCGGAGGCAATGAGAGTGGCACTCTCGCTGTCAAAGGCCTTCACCCGGATTTCGATTAATCCTGTGCTTCGATCGTAGTTCACGAGGATCATACGCTCAAGGTAGTCCACTAGGTCCTCGACAGAACCGTTGGGGTCAAACGCAAAGACAGGATCAGTATCGTATCCTCTTGAGTAGATTGATCGGAGGTCTACGTTCGCATCTAGGCGCTCGACAAGCTCCTGGCTGCGAATGAATCGATAAAGGACATCAGTATCGGAGGAGCTTGAACCGCCCAGGGCCTGCAAACCACCCAAGAGGTCAAGGGTCGGCGATAGTTCCTCGGAGCGAACGGAAAATGCCACGTCTGATGAGAACTGGTCTTCAGCGCGGGCGAACATATAGTAGGCTGTCAGCAAACTGGGAACCAGAACCCAAATCACGAAACTCCAGAGCAGCAGCCGGTGGCGAAACTTCCATCGCGGCTTTCTCGAGTTTGGCGTTGGCTGCTTCGAGCTCGCACGTTCCGTCGATTTCTGGTCCAGCTCGGAAGCGGTCTCACTTCGAACGTCCGTCATGCGAAATCCCCGGTTGTGGTCCGTAGAGGGAGTTATCGCTTCATCCGTGCAGTTCGCAAGCCCAAGGCGGTCTTTTGGTCGGCACAGTGTTGCTGGAGGGTTCCCCAAATCGTTGAGAAACCCTCGGATATGACTTAGTGCAGACGGAGTTGTTCTTCTGGGAAGTAGACTTTGGCAAAGATCGGACGTCTTCATGTGACCACCGCGCGAGCTGTCGTTGCGTTGATCTTGAGGGAAATGGCAACAACCTACGGACGATCCCCGGGGGGCTATGTTTGGGCCATTGCCGAACCCGTCGGAGCCATTGCAGTCTTAAGTGTCGCGTTCTCCATAGCGTTCCATGCGCCATCTTTGGGTAGCAACTTCCCCTTGTTCTACGCGACCGGTTATCTGCCTTTCATGATGTACTCCGATCTTGCCGCCAAAGTCGCCACATCAATTCGGTTCTCCCGTCCGCTCCTGTTCTACCCTCGTGTCACATACATTGATGCGATCATCGCACGTTGGATCCTGAATGCTTTGACCCATATGCTGGTCTTCGCGATCGTCGTGTCAGGAATTGCGGTGGCCTACGGTGTACAACTGCAAATTCGATTTGAATCCGTCGCGCTCTCGTTGTTTCTTGCAGGCATGCTTGGTGGCAGCGTCGGTGTCATGAATTGCTTCATGTTCATGCGGTTCCCGCTTTGGGAGCGGCTATGGGGGATCGCGAACCGACCACTATTCATCATATCAGGGGTCTTCTTCGTATTTGAGAGCATACCGGATCCCTACAGGGGGTTCCTTTGGTACAACCCGATTGTTCATCTGGTCGGTTCAATGCGGCATGGACTCTACCCCGACTATCGCGCCGACTATGTCAGTCCAGCGTATGTGCTTGGAGTCAGTCTAGTCGTTCTTGTCGTCGGCCTGCAACTGCTACAGAGATTTCACAAGGAACTCATAAACCAACGGTAGCGTCGATTCAAAAACGAGTCCTCCAGACATGATTTGAGGGTTCTGGAGGGCCGTCGGAATGCGTTGATGGGGTCAACCCGTAGCCCTGGTGGGCTGCAGAAAACATGTCCGCCGTCGCTTCTTTTCGGTGCGGTAGTAGTCATCAAGATACTGTCGATCTCCAACCGGAAGCAGGTCCCAGTCGGCCCAGATGCAGTCGTAACCAACAACCGCGGCCATGGCCTCCGTTGCGGCGGGTGAAGGAATTCCGACCATCGCAACCTCTTGCCCTGGAATCTGCTCGACCGTGTTGAGCTCGTTGTCCGTCCGCTCACGTGTCAGGATGATTACAGAATAGTCTCTCAGCGCAAATTCACCGTCGATAACGATCAGTTTTGGTCCAAGTTGGCTCGCAAGATTGAGCAGGCGTTGGTGCTCCATCGTATGGTAGAAAATCCCAAGGAGACTGACGATATCAAACCTCTCACCTGCTGCTACCATGCTCTCCATCGTCGTGAGCATCTCGCCGACTTGCAGGTCAATCGCGTGTGAATAGGATTGGACAGGGAACTCGCGGAACCGCTGCACCAATTCGCTCCGGGCTTCAATCCCGATGACCTCACGAGCACCTGCCGCCGCATATGCCATGCACCAACGGCCGTCGTGTGCAGCAATATCTAGTATCCGGGCGCCAGCGATCTCTGACTTGATCGGTTCGATAAACATACGATGTCGCTTGTTCAGGCGCTGAATGTCACCCTTTCGGAAATGGTAAGAGGGCACATTTCTCAAGAAACGAAAGAAGCCAGCCATCCAATTGTCCCATCAAGCTGTTATGTGCGCGGGGAATGAAGCCCGATTGTCCGAAGCAATGCCCACAACAACCACCGTGGCGCCCATCCCTGACTGCACACAATGGCCTTTCAATCGATATGCACCACACATAGACCACTGCTACACGTAACGCAACGGTGGGTTGATTTACGATGCATTAACCTTGCCTCAATAGCGTGCGACAGGAACGAACAGGAGGTTCGAAGTATGGACCATAGTTGGATCCAAGAGGTCTTGTCAGATCTTGCGACAGCCGCCTTCCGGTCTGGATTGACACGGACTGCAGAGGAACTCAAGAATACTGAACTGATGTACCTCGTCGAAACGGCTCAAGAAGGACCGGAAACACTGGAAGTCGGCAACCGCTTTCCGCATCTAGGGTGCAATGTTATCCAATTCCCTGAACGTCGAGTTGCGCGAACAAGTTGTCAGCCGCCAATCGGGGCGCCCTAGGGTGGCAATCTAGATATTCGTGCCTTCTTGGCGCAAGAGGCGAGTTGAACAGCAATAAGACTCTAAGAACAACTGGATCGACTGGATTTGCACTGCCGGGCGATCTGAACTGAACCGCTAGAAAGCTGCTGGAGGCTGCAATGGGGTATGAACTGAACAAGTCAAAGCGGGTCCTGCCGTGTATTGCCTTGGTCGCTTTTTCCTTGACAGGTTGCGGAGGTAGTTCGACCGGCAGTACGCCCATCGAAAGCCTTTACGATAGTCGTGTGAGTGAGTTGGCGACAGCAAGGTCGGATGCGATGGCATTGGGACGAGAAGACACGGTTGCACTTCCAACCTCTGGTAGCGCGACCTACGAGGGGGACATGAGATTGGACGTCTCACCCACCGCCGGACCAGATCGATCCATAGTCGGTGATTTCTACATTGATGTCTCATTCGCTGCCGGCAACAGCAGCGCATTTGACGGTGCAGCGTCCGGCTTTATTGACAGCAACGATCAGGACTACTCCGGAACTCTGATCATTTCGGGTGGGCAGATTTTTCGGCTGGTCAATCCGGCAGCTGGCGCAACCCTCGATAGCTTTATCGATGGTGACCTTATTGGTCCCAATGGTGAAGTCATTTCCGTGGATGGTCTGACCATTGGCGATCTCTATGGTTTGGGATACACCTTTGTGGTCGGTGATGTGATCGGCGACGCAATGGTCGACGGAGTGGCTGCGGACTTGTCCGGTGAGTTTCTTGGGGTTCAGGGGGCACCGTAGGGCATCGTGAACCAAGGTGGATCTCACACGTCTCGTGGATAAAGGCGTCTAGGTCCTTCTCAGTGCAAATCAATCTGCGGGCCTTGGCAGCCTGTCCTGCGGAACCGGGCTGCCGACCGGTTGCCCTTTGTCGCGGCTCCTGGGTAATCACGTAGTGTTCACTGGCGTGTCAAATTTAGGTCACATTTCTGGTTTTGGTTAGCAATCCGTTACCAGGTTCTCTGTTTTTTCGAAGAATTGGAGGACACATGCCAGACTTTGAATCCCAAACAATAGAGCTTTGTGATGCATTCATGGATGCCGCGGAGCGTGGAGAGTTTGACGCCGTAGCAACAAACTTGACACACATTGTCGAATTTGCTGCCTGCATGGTCGCCAGATCGGGGAAACGTGAGTTGTCCTTTCCCATCTTCGCGGCCGCTCGAGCCATCGAGAACTGTTTCGATAGTGTAGGACAGTTCGGCCAACGCAGTCGCGCAAATGTTGTTGAGTTTAGGCTAGGCTAGACACTTCCTGCTTCGGCCCATGGTTTCGATCCGGGGTGCGTTTAAGGGGGCAAGCAATGCTTGGAGCTTGGTCTTCCTGCGATGGTTGGTCGCGCACCGGCTCCGAGGGACTTTGGTAATGCCACCGGGGCGGGGACGAGGCTGCCGATGACGCGGTCCCGCCTTTCCGCACTTGGCGTGTGCCAATCGATCCGCCTCCAACACTTGGATCGGATTAGGGCTAATCTGTGACCGGAAGCGTACTTCGTTCTGATGTAGAGTTTTCTCACTCGTGACATAGGTTTCGGGGTCCTCTTAAGAAAGGATTTACCCTTTCACGGAAGACTTTGTCAGGTTCCGAAGTTTTGGAAAAGATGCCAGATGCCCAGTGATTCCCTCGTGATGAGCAAATCCCCAAGAGTTCTCGGCAATTCAGTCGCCCTTGGCGCCGCGGATGAAGCGCAAAGCCAGTTGCCCGCGCTCGACCTTTGGTCCGACGGTGAGGCTGATCATGTCGGGATACGGTTTTCTCTTTGGATGCTGACGGTTCGAGACAAACAGAAAGATTGACTGGTCCGGGTTCGGTGGCATTGGTCACTCGAGGACGAGGTGTTTGCTCGCGGTGTGTTCTTGTCCATCGAGTTTCGGGGCGACGGCGACATTCTTGTCGCGAGTGACGCGACCGGAGCAAAGTGAAGCGAGCCAGGTTGCTGACAAATTGGAGACAAATTCGTTCTTCGAACGTGGTTTTCGATCAGGCAATCGTTTTGGTATTGATGGGTGCTGGACCATCATGGAATGATTGAGCGCCCACATTAGACTGGAGGCCTGGCTGATGGCAACGACGACATCTTCGGACGGAACCCCCACGAACGGATCGGATCCGTGGATCGACAGCCTTGTTTGGGGCGGTCATTGGACGGACGCTGGCGGCATCGTAACCATCACCTATTCGATTGAATCCGGCACGCCACCAAGCGGGCTGTTCGACACCACCGGAGATGGTGCTGCATGGTTTGCTTACGAGATCGCGGCTTTGCAGGCCGCTTATGCAGCATGGGAAGCGGTCGCGAACATCGAGTTCCAGCTGGTCACCAGTAACGCCAATATCGAGAACTGGCTTGGATCGGCTGCCCAGGTTGGCGCACTTGGTTGGCATAACATCCCGATAAACAACGCGGCCATGCCGCTCTATGGGGTGTTCAGCAATGAAGGCACAGGCTGGACTTTGTCCGGGTTGCAATCTGGTGGCTATGGTTTTGTGACGCTCATTCACGAGATCGGCCATGGCTTGGGCCTTGCCCATCCGCACGACGGCGGCAGTTCAATCGACGCGACGAATTTCCCGGGCGTGACTTCTCCATTCGGTGACTTCGGTGATTACGACCTGAACCAGGGCATCTGGACCACGATGTCCTACAACGATGGCTGGCAAACCGAGTATCCGACGTTTTTCGATGCCAACTATGGTTGGCAGGCCACGCCGATGGCTTTGGATATTGCGGCGATCCAGGAACTATATGGGGCGAACACGACCCATGCGTCGGGGAACGATACCTATAGTATGCCGGACGCAAATGGCGCGGGAACCTTTTGGTCTTGCATCTGGGATACCGGCGGCAATGACACCATCAGCCATGCGGGCGGTACCAATGCGGCCGTCATCAACCTGAATGATGCCCCGCTTGCGGCAGACCCGGCCAATGCGGGCGGGTTCGTGTCATATGCCGATGGGATCATCGGTGGATTCACCATCGCCAACGGTGTGATGATCGAAAACGCGATTGGCGGCAATGCCGCCGACCACATCACCGGCAACGAAGGTAACAACTCGCTCAACGGTGGTGCCGGTAACGACACGATCCTGGGCGAGGACGGGGATGATACCCTGATCGGCGGGTTGGGCACCGACTACCTGTATGGTGGGGGGGGGGATGATGTCTTCATGGCCGGTCTTGGCGACGATAGAGTCTATGGCGGATCCGGAAATGATAGAGTCGAGGATTATTTCCTTGATGAGACTAGCCAAGCGGTAGTCTACGGCGAAGACGGTGTTGACACGTTCTATTTCTCGGCCTTCGCCTCCATTGCAGAGCTACTTGACGGCACGGTTCTAACCGACTTGGGAGGTGGAGCTGTTCAGTTCCAAGAGAACAATAACACAGACAATTCATTGGTGCTCTACGACGTCGAACAGGTAGCTGTCGGGTCGATCACCGATGGCCCAATCGAAACGATCTCGATGGAAGGCCTCCTGGATTTGGCGACTGGACCAGCCACGTTGAATGGCACCGCTGGGGCCGATAGCCTTCTTGGCGGTTCTGGTCGCGATTGGATTGAGGGTCTTGGTGGTTCAGATTTCCTAGACGGTCACGGCGGAGACGACGTTCTCTTTCTTGGCGACGGCAATGATCGAGGTATCGGTGGTCCTGGCGACGACATTCTTCATGGTGAGGCCGGTGGCGATCGCATGTCAGGCGGCAGTGGCAATGATGAGATCTATGCAGGCGACGGAAACGATCACCTGAACGGTGGGAGTGGGGACGACAGCCTATATGGTGGGGCCGGTGATGATTGGATATCAGGGGGAGACGGAGATGACACCCTGTCTGGTGGAGTTGGAAACGATGTCTTCGTCTTTCTTGACATGACATCGGCCACCCAAGATGTAATTGTAGATTTCGAGGATGGCGTTGATATCATCCAAATATCATTCAATGAGTATCTTGGTCAGTCTGGGCAACTGGATGACATAGTCGTGTCGCAGGACGGGGCAAACACTCTGCTGAGCTACGGAAATTCGACGATTACGCTCTTGGGTGTCAACTCAACTGAAATCGACGGCAACGATTTCTTGATCTGATGAGAACAGCAAGCGCGCCCCTGGCCCAAACGTTCTCTGTCCTTCTGTTGGGCCTATTGGAGATGACGAACGTTGGAGCTCAGGTGTAGAGCGCGGCATTGCATCTGATGACAATGCTTGAATGAAGCTCAGACAGGCTAGTGCTGTCGTCAATACCTTGGATTGTCAAAACGGTTTGACCTAGCGCTTCAACTTGGACAGTCTGGTTCACTTTCAAGAGGCTTATTTCTGCTTGGACACCTTCCGCCGACCAGGGGTCTACCCCAGGGAAGAAGCTCTGAAATGTAGCGGCATCCATCCAGATTTGAACCTCTATAGATTCGGCGCCCGACAATCCCAGCGACTCCCAGTCTGCGATCGTGGTTGGTGTAATTGCACCGAAATGCTGCTCAACTTTGAAAGTGTCGAAGCCGTCCCCTCCTACGAGTAGATCTCCCGCATCACCAATCAGAGTATCGTTTCCGGCTTCGCCAAATAGGGAATCGACATTGCCTGGATCACCGGTACTTGGGAAAAGTGTCGCATAAGGACCGCTGCTGGAAAAACCGGAAGAGTCTTCCCAAACGTCGCTGTCCAGTCCCGACAAGATATCATCTCCGTCTCCGCCGAATGCGAAGTTGCTACCGGCAAAGTCAACGAACCGGTCATTTCCGCTTCCACCGTAGAAAGTATCGTCTCCTCCTCGATCATTGGTTGGCCCGTATGGGGCAAACGTATCTGCGACAACGTCGTTGCCACTGCCGCCGAAAATCGTGTCATTCCCATCATCTTCGACGTCATTGGGCGACTGGTCGAGAAATCGATCGTCTCCTTCTCCCCCATAGATTTCGTCATGTCCCCCGCCACCCAGGATCACATCATCGCCGCCGTAGCCATGCAGCGTCTCGTCGCTCTCAGTCCCTTCAAGAATTTCTGAGATCGAACTACCCTCCAGGGTCACTCCGTCCGTCCCAACTGTTGGACCTGTAAGCTCAAGAATTCCTGTGGCTGTGTCGTCGGTTGAAGAGCCTTCATCAAACTCATCGTCGCTCATGCCTTCAAATCCGCTAAACGCAGCTGCAAGAGCGATGGTGCCAACTAGCAAAAGAAGTAACGCTTCCATGGTCCAATCCCGATTTTCTGGGATCGTCATCCATAATAGGTTTCACATTGATGAAGTGTCTCCGACAAGACCGAAATATTTTAGTCAGTTATTCCTCAAAGAACCTCCTATTCTCATTCACCAGGCGCCAGATATGGCAAGAAAAACTGTCTCGGATAAGCCAGGCTATTTCGTCAGCTCCCCCGAACGAGGCTGCATAAGGCAATCAGTGTGACTGGCTGTTCGATCTGAAGTCGCCGACCTGCCGGCAAGCGGTCATCGTAACAACGCGTTGGTAGTCGCACCTATGGACGCTGAGCAATGACGCTATCGAGGGTGGTTCTTCCGCAGCCGGTGGCAGTTCGATTTCATTGCATGAGGGCGGCTCAGGCAAAGACAAAAAAGTCGGACGAAAGCTCGTCGACATCCAAGCCGTTGATCATCAGTCGATCCTCGCCGATGTCCAAAATTATCCCATCTGAATAATGTCGCAGCGTTGTCATGGTGAGCATGTCTTCATAGCTTGTGATGCCATCGAAACCTGCAAGGAAAATGACATCCATCTCGAATTCGCCGTCAAAATCTCTGATGGAAAGAAACTCATCCCCCGCCTCGAAAACGAAGGTGTCTGCTCCGGCTCCGCCGTACGCAACATCACGCCCTTCTTGCCCATCAATCAAGTCGTTGCCTTCATCGCCGTACAATTTGTCATTTCCCGATCCACCGAAGATCAGATCCTGACCGTCTCCGCCGTAGATCCGGTCATCTCCCCCCTCGCCCAGCAGTCGATTGTCGCCCCGATTGCCTACAATATAGTCATCCAAGGCAGCGCCAGTGGCATTGAAGTCCGCATCGCCTTCGAAGTAGATCCGGTAAACATCGGGGGCAAATTCAAAATCACCTGAAATTCCTTCGCTCCCTTCAATCCAGAGCGAATTCACAGAAATGATTGTTGGAGCGTCTTGCTCTAATGCAGAACTGTCAAGGATCGTGATAGCCCGATTTTCGCTCGCGACTTGCTGCAATATTGTGAAGTCTTTGAAGTATCCAAGGGAGCGCGACCACGAGTTATTCGCAAACATCTCAAGACCGGGATCAACCTCCTGAACGCTCAAAGCAATCGAGACAGTTTCCCCGTCCAAAGCGAAGTCACTGGCATAGATGTTCAGTAAATAGTCTCCGGCGGCATCGAAGTCTGGCCGGAGCCATACTCCTCCGATCTCTGGATCGGACCTGACCCACCATTCGCTGCGATCATCTAGGTAGCCGTAGGAGTAGAGCTGGTCGCCTTCGAGGTCAGTGAACCAACCAGCGGTGTCAAGCCAAACCCACTCCCCTTCTCCAATTGTTATCGACTCAGGAATGATGGCGAGGGGACCCACCGTAGGTGCGGAGTTGGGCTGTTGCGGGACTGCCAACTCCTCTTGGCTCATCAGCTGCTGATAGACCTCGAAGTACCGGATTCCAAATTCTACAAGCGAAGCGCCGTCGAAATGTACGCCAGAGGCATCAAAGGCCTGAAGTCCAACGGACGAAACAAAGCCGATATTCGGGTCTTCGTTCAACAGCTCAAGGGTTTGAAGCGCTGCATTCTGAACGAAGTTGACACCGTCACGCGACAGTTCCCCGATCAAGATGTTCATATCTGGCGTGCCCCATGCGGCATCACGCATTTGGTCGATCAGTTCTAGGACCATCGCTGCATAGGTATCTGTCGGAATCGAATGGTTCGACTCACCCTGATGCCACAAGACGATATCGACTTCACTCTGCCCCACCATTTCGAGAGCAGCATCGATGTCTGAGGAAAGCGCTCCCCAGTTTTCGCCGCTACCGCTATCAAGCCAGGTTTGTATCTGGGAGCCCGACACAGGATGTGCAATGACAAGCACCGGCTGCCCAGAACTCGCTGCGAGCTCATTTGCAAATGGGAAGAAGAGATTGTTTCGGAGGGCGTCGCCAGTCCTTACGCCATCTCCTCCTGCGGGGGCACTTCCATAGTCGGCTGCTACGATGCCCCCATTCACCCAATCGTATGCCACTACGTTGGGGTCGATGGTCATGTCCCCTCCCGCGCCGGCACCTAGCATATTGGACTGACCAGCGGCAACAACCACTAGGTAGTCTGGTGACCACCAATCGCCGGCTCCGTCCTGAAATTTATGGTCTTGGTGCGGCGGTTCTCCAGCCCGACGATGATAGATGACCCCATCGATTGAGATCTCATCAACGTCCTGCCACAGATTGCTCGCGATGTACTCTTCGACTGTTGCGTATTCAGGAAGATAGGGAACCGCATCAAATTCAACGGTTGTTTCCGTCAACTCGGAAATGTCGGTGTCGATCAGGATTATGTCAGACCCATTGTCTCTGATTACAACATTCTGACCGGATTGCAGGATCTCTACGTCGTTCAGGAAATCGGCGAAGTCGTCGATGTTACTACTGCCGCTGAAGACAAGCACATCGCCGTCGTCCGGATTGAAGTCTCTGATGATGTGTACTGCCTCAGGTGTTGAGTTGAGCACAAATATGTCGGCGCCCTCGCCACCATAGAGTTGGTTTCGGCCAGACGATGCCAGCAATACATCTTGCCCATCTCCACCATAGATACGGTCCGAGCCGTATCCGGCTGAGATAAAGTCGTCGCCTTCATCCCCAAAGAGAACGTCATTTCCTGCCCCGCCGAAGAGCATGTCATCGCCACCGCCGGCGTGAACGATGTCGCGGGCAGCTCCCCCATGAACGATGTCCCGACCATCGCCAAGGTTTATTCTAGACTCTTGATTGGATGCCCACAGCACCGTGTCGGCCGTACCGGTTACCGAGAAAAGCGTGGCATCGCCGGATAGCTGAATTGTCAGGAACCCCCCATCGGTGTGTAGGTGATTCCCGTAGGTTGAAATCGTGATAGGTTCGTAATTGACGTGGCTGGTTGGTAGCTGGATGCTAAACCTGTCCCGCAGTTCCGAAACAGTTTCTTCAAACGTTTCGAACTCTCCCATAAATGCGCCAGTTCCTGGCGATCTAAATAACTTGTACATCTTGGCTTTCGGCGTCTTTCATCAAAAGATCGGAATATCTATCGCTGCTTACAATGCTAGGCTTCATGATTTGCTCTCGCTTCATCCGAGTCAATAGCTGCGCCCAAGGACGACGTTGGTCATTGACTGGCCGCATTGGCTTGTCTGGCCGACGCAAAAATGTGCGGTTGAGCCGTTGAGCAGAGTGAGAGAATTACTTCTAATCGTAGCTAGTAGGTAAAGGAATTGAAGTTCTCAGTTTCAGGGTCGATATTTGACAAGTTTCATTATTACCAGTGCCTTAGGGATATTGTTTTGGTGGTTTTTGGAGGTATGACTTAACAAACTCGACGCGCCTAGCGAGATGTCAACCCTGTTCGTTAGGCTTCTACTTACCATTGGCGATCGTTCCAGTGGAGGGATGAGGTTCGATCCTGCTACGATCAATCCGTGGTGAGAATGGTGGGTCGAGATGAAGTATATTCGCTTTTCGGAGTTCGGATTCAGCCGAACTGTCCAACAACCATCGGCGTTTGGTTTGAGCTCGGATCGTAACGTAGATTGGGGTTCGCCGGATCAGATCCGTGGGGTCGAACTGGCTCCAGACGGCTCAATCGGGAGCCCGTGGGAAAACAAGAGCCTGTTTGAAGTCGGCCAAAGCGCTGAACAGTTGGATCGGATCTCGATCGGCGGCTCGCTTGCGGATTTGGCACGGACCCTCAAGTCACTGGAAGGCTCATTCCAACACTCCAGCGATCTAGACGAAGATGGAACGGAGAGCGAGCTGCGTCCAAGCGGCGACGAAAGCCGCAACGAGGTCGTGATCGGGTCAACCGAAGCCCGACGTATCTCCGACGAGCAAGCACCCCCCTTGAACCCGCAGCCTTCAGTGTCGCAGTTGCAAGACGCTCAGATGGCAACTGTTTCTGTACAATCCAAGGCAGCTGAGGTTCCCGCAAACGGCCGCCTGGTTGGATCGTCGGTCTCGGAAACCCTCACAGCGAAGAGTTCGGGAGCTCTCACTTTTGCCGGTAGTGGGAATGATACGATTATTGGAAGCGATGGATCTGATCGGATCTCTGGTGGTTTCGGGAACGACGATATCTTCGGAGGAGATGGCGATGACCTTCTGAGGGGTGGCCACGGAGATGATCTGCTCACCGCGGGATCGGGAAAGGATACGGTTTGGGGAGGGGCCGGGAATGATGTGATCCACGCCGGATCGATCTCGGGAGGTGATGTGCTCTACGGGGGAGGTGGTGAAGATCTGTTCAGAGCCTGGGTGCCACAAGTGTCGGCCAAACCGGGTAGCCTCGAAATTGGAGATTTTGAGCTGGGCGTTGATCGTATTCAGATTGATGGCTGGAACAAGTCATTGCACGAGCTAGATTTCAGCTATGATGACGCATCAGGAGCAACCGTCATCAGTGATGCGGATGGGGAGTTTTCGATCAATCTATTTGGCCTAAGTGAAGCCAATGTCGCAGACCTAAGCGTGGCGGAGTTGTTTGTTGGCCTTCCGGACGGCATCGTGGAAGCAACCGCCAGCCAGATCGAAGCCGATCATGACTCAACTGGCTTGTTTGGAGTGGATGTGTTGGGCGCGCGCGCCCAATGGAAAGATGACTATCTTTGGGATGCAATTGACGACCCAACATCAGCTTCCAGCACTTTCCTGCCATCATCTGCGGTCAGATGGCCTGGCCAATATATCGCCGACGGTGTTGGCCACCTTGAAGACGACGATTATGATCTCAACAATCCATATTTGATCGACACCGAGCAGTTCAACAAGGATGGCCTGGACGAGATCCTGCAGCTCTCGGTCCAGGCGGGCCAAGATTTGATAATTGTTCTGCCCACGACAAGGTATATCACCCAGAGCGAAGATGGAGACACTTTCGAGGTTGATCTGGAAACCGCTGCCTCTGATCTGCATGACTTTGTGACGTCTTTAGCGAGCGGGACGCGGTTCGGAGAGGATGTGAGTTACACGCTTCCCGAAAAGATCATTCTTCAAATCGGTCAGGAGTACTACTGGATAGGTCAGCAGAAATTTGACTTTCAGTTCTCTGACCCTGCGAGCAATGAAGCTGTATGGGCCAGCTATGTGGAGGCCACAGGTCAGCTCTACAATGCAATGGCCAAGGCGATAGGTGGGGCCCTCAACGAAATTGAAGCGAACCCAGACGCATACCAACATAGCGATATGAACCTGGAGGTCGCTATGCACCTAGGGCGATTTGAACGCCCTCCGGCCTATGATGACCCTGCGAGAGCCTTTAACGGTTCTGTCGACGACCTCGAGGTGTTGCAGGATCAGTTTGATGCCGACGGGATCGCCGCCATAGATAGCCTTCTCTTCCAAAGATACATTCCGAGGTTTGCGGGTATTGACGATCTTTACAGCGAAGGTCGTGGGGACCCAGACAACACATTGGAGAGCGCCATCCAGACATGGGAGCTGCGTTCGGTGGAACTCACAGGTTCGGAGCAAGGATTTCAACTCATCGCTGGGACGAGCATCGCAAATCATACCCGAACTGAAATCCATAATGAGTGGGCGGCGGAGAATGGCGCCCTGAGCGCTGAAGAACTGAACTCCCGATCGAACGCTGAATTTGAAGAGTTCTATCAGGACAGTCTGGCCGATGGGCCATATGGCCAGGAGCTGCCGGCTGCAATTGTTGAGCTGGTTTCTGAGCTTTCAGGAGCGGGAGTGGATCAAGCTTTGGTCTATACCGCTGATATCATCCAGGATGCTGGCCTCAAGGACAACAATCTCGCAGGTATGCTCACTGCCGAGAACCTAGACACCGGGCAATTGGATCTGTTGGCAGGTGGTCAGATGTACATGGAGTTGGCAAACAGCATTTCCGGCAAGAGCCTTGTAAGCGGGCAAGGCCTTACCGAAGCCGATGACAGTACCAACATGAATGTATTCGCTGGGTCCGGTGAAGTTGTGATCTATTTGAGTGCGACGGACATAACCTCAGCAGACGGTGTCATGAACTATGAGCTCGATCTCTCCGGGATTGAGGGGGAGTTCAGCCATGTCGACATCAAGAGCATGACACCCAACGAGATTGAAGGGTGGAGGGATATCTACGGGGTTGCAACAGACCTGCCAATTCTTGACGAGGACCTCTACGGGGAAAGGGACCTCTTTCTTGAGCTCGATATCGAATCTTGGACTGAGACACTCACTTCCCCAACCCTGAGTCTATCTTTCGACTCCGACTGGCAGATCTTCGAAATCACGGTGGGGTTGGCAGACGCATCTGTCCAAGATGTATCGGCAAAAGTGAGTGAAGTCGCCATACAGGAGACTGCCGACGAGCATTTGATTGTGCTGGCTAACTCTCAGGAAGGTCGAGGACCTGACATGGGGCATCCTGATGTGAACAGCTTGGATGAACAAGAGTTGCCAACTGCATCAACGGAGGGCGATTGGCATGATCAATGTGGCGCAGATGAAGCTGAGGAACACCTACTTGCAGAATTCTAGAGTTGGATCGAATCTCGGCGTGCGCGACCTGTGCTAGGCTGGCCATATCGCCATAGGTGGCGACGGCAATTGTGGTCAGATGTGTCGTTCTCGAATTACACTGGCATAGACTGGTGGGCCAATCAGCATACCTTGCATCAATCTTACTCCCAATGCCTTTAGTGCTCTGGCCTCATCTCCTGTTTCCACCTTCTCAGCGACACAGATGACGTCGAGCTCTTGTGACATGTTGACGATAACTCGCATCAGGACCGCCTTGTCCGCATTCTGATGAATGTCTCGTATGAAATATTCGTCGATCTTGAGAAGGTCGAAGTGAAAATTCGCAATGTTTCTCAGCGATGAGTGTTCCTTGCCAAAGTTGTCGAGAGCGAAACGCACGCCTCTTGCTTGGAACTCCTTCATGAAGTCGGCCACAAGGTCAGGCATCACTAGTGTAGACTGCTCATCGATCTCAACGACGAGACGGCCGTCCAGACTTGGAACGCTTGCAACTGTCGCTTCGAAAGCGTCATACCAAGCACGATGCGCGATAGAGTTCACAGGCACATTTACCGATATTCTCAACTTTGGGTTCTCTGTTAGATCCAACCGCCAACGTTGAAGAATTTCCAAATCGACAAAACGTCCAAGCGACGTATTCCTTATCTTCTCAACGAAGGCACCAGCTGGAACGACTCGACCGTCGGGAAGAACAAGGCGCCCCAAACCCTCATAGAATGGAATGGATTGGGATTGGATATCCACAATCGGTTGGTAGGCGACGAGGTAGTTACCGCTCCGAAGATCGGTCTCACTTATTGTGCCGGGAGTCGCGCTCTTCGATGGTCGCGCAACGTCTAGAAATGTTGGGAAATCCGAGTGCTCTAGCCCCATCTTGTCGCATCCCGTAGTTGCGGTTTCGGCAAGGCTACGCGGATTGTCTTAAGTTTGAGCAAATCCGAAACTTGTGCTGTGAGATCGTTGATCGACCCGCTCGCAAGGGATCGAAGCGGCTAATTTCTCACTCGAAGCTGACGGTCCTCGTTCGGCTCGGGTTGGATGACCTACCGGGGTATTATGTATCAGGCTTCGTAGTTTCGACGCCCGGCTTTGACGATCGTTTGGTCAACTAATTCAACTAGAGTTCGGCTATGAATTTGGCCCTAACGCGGAGTTTCAATCGTTACGGCATTACTCGGTACCAAAACTTGCTGGGTGGCGATGTATGCAGAATCAACCCAGACGTGCTCAGTGGCGTAGTGATTTAGGCTGCAAGGTCAGAGACCATCAAACACTTGGCGTTTCGGCGTGTCGACATCCGCGATCGCCAGAACTCCTCGAGATTCGAGCATTGCGTTCAAATAGTTGCAACCCATTTTGCAACCCATTTCCGGCAACCTTGAGGAAGAAAATACAATAAAAACAATACAATACGGATTGATATGACGGATCCCCAGTCCGCCACTTTCCCTTTTGTCGACCGCCACACCAAATGGCTCAAACCGCCATATCGTGACCTCGCGACATTGATCCAAATGAAATCTAGTGTGGTCACACTGAACACCGATGTGACCATCAAGCGCGGCTTTGTTGCCCAAATCAAGGCCTGGGTTTCCCTGTTGGACCCCGGCGTGATCGCTGGAAGGTATGAGCAATTGGAGCCACTGAAAGCACAAGGCCACGGTCTGGTCGACACGCACTGACAGCATGAAACGACGCGGATCGTTGTCGACTTGGTTTGATTTCTAGATGGGTTAGGTTCCATCGCTGCGCAGACGCCCACAGTGTTCCAGCGACGCCGCAATTCAGGCCTGTTTGTCTCCGAAGATGCTGTTCTGGATGCCGCTGCGGCTGACGGCCGGTTCTGTGCAGAGCTGGTTGTGGCTGATTGGGATGGCCGATCAGTCGATGGGGTGCCGGAGGGCCACGCCGACCCAGGCGAACCACACTATGTAGCCAAGCCCGAAAACCGCCCCGGTCACCGGCGCGAGTGTCGGCAGCACTGTCGATAGTCCGGCCGTGCCGATCCCAAAGGGCCACCGCACGCACGGCGAGCGCGAGGATCAGATGAAGACACCCACCGTGGCGGCGGGCCTTGTGCGCTCGGTTGTCGACCATGTCGCCCAAAGAGGTGTTGATGCGACGGCGCTCACAAAAGGCCTTGGGCTCTCTGCCGCCGATCTCGCGGATCAGGACGCGCGTATCCCGCTCGCTCTTTACAAGGCGCTGGTTGCGGCGTCCAAGCGGCCCGCAAGGTCTCGGTGAACGAGACCGCCTATCTTGTCGGTTTCTCGGAGGCTTCCTCCTTCCTACGTGCCTTCCGCCGCTGGACGGGGCGCACCCCGGCCGAGTTCCGAGCCACCGGCGGGGCTCTGGCATAGCCGGGCCCGTCAGCCCCGGACCCGACGTGTCGGTCGACCAGGGCCAGTTTGTCGTTGACTGGGAAAGCAGGGCCGCCAAACTTTTGTTAGGGTTGGGTCAGGTCTCGCCTTCGACGGTTTGATCCCGACGGAACCGTTGCATCAGTGCCGCTGCGGTGGCGCGCGGAAGGATTGCGTTGCTGCCCGTGCCGAGTAGCATCAGCCGGACTTTGGCCAGAAAGGAAACCCATGATCCGTCATCTTGTTCATCTTCGGTTTCGTGCGGATGTATCGCAGGCTGAAAAACAGCAACTATTTGACCGTCTGGCCGGTCTTGCGGACCGGATCGACGGGGTTCTGGATTTCCAGCATCGGGCGAATGTCTCGGTCGAGACGCCCTTGGTTCGGGGCTTTCTGGACATGTTCTGGTTCGATTTTCGCGATGTTTCCGTTCGGGACGCCTATTTGGTGGACGAGGTGCATCAGGTCATCGGCGCCGATATCGTGGCGGCGCTGGAGGGCGGGGCCGAGGGCGTGTTCGTCTGTGATGTGGAGATCTGATGACCCCTGACGATAAGGCCTTTTTGGCCGGGCTTTTCGATGCGGCCGTTGCGGCGGCTGACCCGGTGCAGGCCCTGCGCCCGCATCTGCCCGCGCGGCCCAAGGGCCGGGTTGTTGTCATCGGCGCCGGCAAGGGCGCGGCGCAGCTGGCCGCCGCCTTCGAGGACCTGTGGGAGGGACCGGTCGAGGGAGTGGTGGTGACCCGCTACGGCTATGCCGCGCCCTGCCGCCACATCCGTGTGGTGGAGGCAGCCCACCCGGTGCCGGATGCGGCGGGGCTGGCGGCCAGCGCGGCCCTGATGCAGGCGGTTTCGAACCTGACGCCGGACGATCTGGTCGTGGCGCTGGTCTGCGGCGGCGGATCGGCGCTTTTGCCGATGCCTGCCGACGGGCTGACCCTTCAGGATGAACAGGATCTGAACGCGGCGCTTCTCGCCTCCGGCGCGCCGATCGGGGTGATGAACGCGATCCGCAAGCATGTGAGCGGGATCAAGGGCGGGCGGCTGGCGCTGGCGGCCCATCCGGCAAAGGTAGTCACCCTGGTGGTCTCGGATGTGCCCGGTGACGACCCGGCCGAGGTGGCCTCTGGCCCGACGGTTCCGTCACGGGTGACGCTGGAGGAGACGCTGGCGATGATCGGCAACCGGGGCATCGCCCTGCCGCCCGCGATCACCGCGCATCTGGCCAGGGGGCAGGGGGCGCCGCGCCCCGACGATCCGCGGCTGGCCGGTCACGAGGTTCGGGTCATCGCCTCGGCCCGGTTGTCGCTGGAGGCCGCGGCGGCGCGGGCCGAGGCCGCGGGCATCCCCGCCGTGATCCTGTCCGACGCGATCGAGGGCGAGGCGCGGGATGTGGGGCTGGTCCATGCGGCCATCGCCCGCGAGGTGGCGGCGCGCGGTCGCCCCTTTGCCGCGCCGGTGGTGATCCTGTCGGGCGGCGAAACCACCGTGACCCTGCGCGGCAGCGGCGGCGGCCGGGGCGGGCGCAACACCGAGTTTCTGTTGTCCTTCGCCGGGGCCATCGATGGGCAGGACGGGATCGTGGCCATGGCCGCCGATACCGACGGGATCGACGGGTCCGAAGACAACGCCGGGGCCTTCGCCGATGGAACCAGCGCAGCACGAATGCGGGCCGCCGGGGTCGATCCTGTCGCAGCCCTTCAGGGCAATGACGCTTGGGGTGCGTTCCACGCCGCCGGGGACATCTTCGCCCCCGGGCCGACCGGAACCAACGTCAACGACTTCCGCGCGATCCTGATCCGTCAGGCGTAGATCATCAGACGTCTTGGCAAACGTTTCTGGAGGCCCGCAGTCGCATGATCTTATTTCATCTTGCCCTTGGTCATCCCGATGGGATCGGGCATGTTTGCGCTATCAGCTCAATGTGGCAAACCGGATGGAACGTTCATGGCCGACTTGGTGAAACCTGATTTCACGGACGCAACCATATCTGACGCAGGGCATCGCGCGTTCCTGCGGCAGGATGCAGCGCGCCAGCTCGACTTTTTTCGCCAAAGCCTGCGGCCAGAAGGCGGGTTTGACAGTCTTGATCTGGACGGATCGGCAATTTCGGGTGCGCCTCAGGAACTGCATGCCACGACGCGCATGGTGCATTCCTTTGCGCTGGGAAAAATGTGGGGCGCGGACGATTGCGAAGCTGTCATTGACGCCGGGATGGCGTTCCTTTGGTCGCGGCACCGTGACGCCGTCCATGGCGGCTATGTCTGGGCGCTGGACGGGGCCGGGATATCGGACGATCAAAAGCTGGCCTATGGGCATGTCTTTGTCCTTTTGGCGGGGGCAAGCGCGAAACTGGCGGGACATCCGGACGCGGACCGATTGATCGCCGATGTGTCTGATGTGCTGGATCGGCATTTCTGGGAGGACGGCCCGGGATTGTTCTGCGACGAATTTTCCCGCGACTGGACCCCGTTTTCCACCTACCGCGGGTTCAACGCCAACATGCACGGGGTCGAGGCGCTGCTCGCGGCCTATGAGGCGACGGGAGAGCGGGGCTACCTTGATCGGGCGGGTCGGATACTCGAGTTTTTCACGGCGCGAGTTGCCCCGGCGCACGAGTTTCGCCTGCCGGAACACTATACGCCGGACTGGCAGCCGGACTTTGACTATGCCGGGAATCCGATGTTCCGGCCGCGTGGCACGACCCCCGGACATTCCTTTGAAATGGGGCGCCTGTTGATCCAGTGGTGGGACCTGATGGGTCGCCCGGAGGATCACAACCTGACCAATGCGCGGGCACTGATCGAGACAGCGTTGGCCGATGCATGGCTTCCGGGGGGCGGGTTTGCCTATACGCTGGACTATGACGGGCAGGTGCAGGTCGCGGATCGTTACTGGTGGCCCGTGACCGAAGCGATCGGGGCGGTCGCGACCCTGCTGAAGGTCGATCCGCAGCCGTCTGACCTGATCTGGTACCGGACCCTATGGGCGGCGGCCTCGGACCTGTTCATCGACCACGATCGGGGTGGATGGTTCCCTGAAATCGACGCCGAGGGTCGCCCGGTTGCAAAGCAATTCCACGGCAAGCCCGATATCTACCACGCGTTGCAGGCAGACCTGATGCCGTTGGCACCGGGCGTGCCACTTTCGTCTTTGACGCACTCGTGATCGGCATCGGATTCAGGATCACCGATCATGGAAGGTTGACAAACACGTGCTCCGGCAATCCGTCCGAAACCGTCGAATGGCAACTTTGGGCCCAAACCTACCGCCATTGGCTTGCGCAATGGTAGTGGAATAACCAAACTGGAGGTTCGAGAACGCAGGCCGGATATGAGTATGAGAAACTTGGTTTCAGAAGACCTTGGCTATTCCAATTGCATGGGGCCAGAACTACGGGGGTTTGTAGAAGGGCAACTCTTGCACGATCTAAATCGATACATTCGGTCAGAAGAAGTGATTGGTCGAGATGGTGTTCGCTTCGATTGGTCCGGTAGCTGCGTTGAGGGTCACCGAACTCATTGGCTAGACGGAGAAATTGAGAACTTTTCCGGTATCGCCGTTTTTGACGATGTGCTGGACCTGATTGCCGAAGGTTGGATGGAATTCATTGAGACAGAAACAGAGCTGCATGTGTTCTGGTGGTTTCTTCGGGGCGGCAGCAAATACGGCGTGCAGGACAAGACTTCAAATTTCTTGCCTGAACACGTTTGGAAAAAACTCAGCCCCAAAGTACGTTTGAACTGGATGCAGTACGCCCCTCGCGAAAAGGGGTTCCCGGTGGAAGCGAATGGCAACTAATGTCCCGCAAACCTGCCCTTCGCAATTGTCGCGCGATCGAAGTCCTGTGAGTCGAGGGATTGGTCCCCTTTTGTCAGGCGCCGTCCGCTAAAAGGATTTTCGGGCCTTCAATGCGGCGCTGATCGTGCCGTCGTCGAGATAGTCCAGCTCTCCGCCGACCGGCACGCCCTGCGCAAGCGACGTGACCGTCACGCCGCCCAACTGGTCCGCGATGTAATGGGCGGTGGTCTGGCCGTCGACGGTGGCGGACAGGGCCAGGATCACCTCGGTCACGGCTTCGCTGGCGACCCGGTCGATCAGTTTGGGGATGCGCAGTTCGTCCGGCCCCACCGCATCCAGCGCGGACAGGGTGCCGCCCAGCACATGGTAGCGGCCCTTGAACACGCCCGCCCGCTCCATGGCCCAAAGATCGGCCACGTCTTCAACGACGCAGATCTCGCCGGTGGCGCGTTTGTCGCTTTGGCAGATATCACAGATGTCCGAGGTGCCGATGTTGCCGCAATTCAGGCATTCGCGCGCGGTCTGACCGACCTTGGTCAGCGCCTCTGCCAGCGGCAACAGGTGTAGAGACCGCTTCTTGATCAGGTGTAGGACGGCGCGACGTGCGGAGCGTGGGCCAAGCCCCGGAAGCTTGGCCAGAAGGTCGATCAGGTGGTCCAGATCACGGGTGCCGTCGGTCAAAGATCTCTCCGGGGGCTTTGGTGTGCGGCCCACGAATGGCTGCGCCCTTCGCTATGCCGCATTGGTTCGAAGTGCCAAAGTTATTGCGACCTAGAACGGCAGGTTCATGCCCGGCGGCAGGCCAAGATCCTGCGCCATCTTCTGCATTTCCTCGGCGGCCTTGTCGCTGGCCCTTTGCTGGGCATCCTTGATCGCGGCAAGGATCAGGTCTTCGACCATTTCCTTGTCGTCGGCGGAAAAGATCGACGGGTCGATGTCCAGCGCCGTCAGTTCGCCCTTGGCGGTTGCTGTCGCCTTGACCAGACCGGCGCCGCTTTCGCCCGTGACCGTGACATTGGCCAGGTCGTCCTGCATCTGGGCCATCTTGCCCTGCATGTCCTTGGCCGCTTTCATCATCTTGGCCATATCGCCAAGACCGCCCATTCCTTTGAACATTTCTTCGTCTCCTTAGACGGCGTTGCCCGTCAGATACGGGCCGGAGGCGGGCGCGACAAGGGGTCAACCCTCTTCAAACGGGTCCCATTCATCTTCGACCTCGGGCAGGGCCTCTTCCGCGGCTTCCTGCGCCTTTTCGGCCTCGGTCCGGATTTCGGTGATCTTAGCCTTGGGAAAGGCACGCAGCACCGCCTGCACCAAAGGGTGGCTTTCCGCCTCGGCCCGCAGGGCGGTTTCGGCGGCGTCGCGGACCTCGGCAATGGTGGGCTGCCCACCGGAATTCACGACCGTGATGGCCCAGCGGTTTCCAGTCCAGGCCTGAAGCCGTGCGCCAAGTTTCTGGGCAAGGGTGCTGTCTGTGCCCGGCGCTGGTTCAAACTCGATCCGGCCGGGGCTGTATTTCACCAATCGGATGCCGGTTTCCACCTCGACCAGAAGTTTCACGTCCCGATGGGCGCGGATCAGTTCCACCACGGCTTCAAACGTCGGATAGCGGGCAAGGGCCTGTTCCGTGTCCAGTGCGCGCACGGCATTGCCGGCATGGGCCGACGGGCCGGAGGGGCCGGTATGGGTCGCGGCAGGGGTGCCCATCGCCTCGGTCCGGCCGCTGCCCGACGTGTGTGCACCGCCACCTCCGCCGGGGCCGGGCGGCGGCGGGGTCGCGTCCCGCAGTTTCTTGACCAGTTCATCCGGGGTCGGCAGGTCTGCCACATGGGTCAGCCGGATAACGGCCATTTCGGCGGCCATCATCGCGTTGGGGGCCATTGCGACCTCTTCCAAGGCTTTCAGCAGCATCTGCCACATCCGGGTCAGAACGCGCATCGGCAGGTCCGCCGCCATTGCCTGTCCACGGGCGCGTTCATCGGGTGACACGGTCGGGTCTTCGGCAGCGTCGGGGGTGATCTTGATCACGCTGACCCAATGGGTGATCTCGGCCAGATCGCGCAAGATCGCCATCGGGTCGGCCCCGTCGGCATATTGCGACGACAGCTCGGTCAGCGCTTCGGTGGCCCGCCCGCGCAGGATCATGTCGAACAGGTCCAGCACGCGGCCCCGGTCGGCAAGGCCCAGCATCGCGCGGACCTGATCGGCCGTGGTTTCGCCCGCGCCGTGGGAAATCGCCTGATCCAGCAAAGACTGTGCATCGCGGGCCGACCCTTCGGCAGCACGGGTGATCAGGGCCAGTGCGTCATCGGTGATTTCAGCGCTCTCGGCGGTGGCGATCCGGCGCAACATGGCGATCATGTCTTCGGGTTCGATCCGGCGCAGGTCGAACCGCTGGCAGCGCGACAGGACCGTGACAGGCACCTTGCGGATTTCTGTCGTGGCAAAGATGAATTTCACATGGGCGGGCGGTTCTTCCAGCGTCTTCAGCAGCGCGTTGAACGCGCTCGTCGACAGCATGTGAACCTCGTCGATGATGTAGATCTTGTAGCGGGCGCTGGCCGCCCGGTAATGCACGCTGTCGATGATTTCGCGGATGTCGCCCACGCCGGTCCGGCTGGCGGCGTCCATTTCCATCACGTCCACATGGCGGCCTTCCATAATCGCCACGCAATGTTCGCAGGTTCCGCAGGGATCGGTCGTCGGGCCGCCGGTTCCGTCCGGCCCGACACAGTTCATTCCCTTGGCGATGATCCGTGCGGTGGTGGTTTTCCCCACCCCACGGATGCCGGTCATGATGAAGGCCTGCGCGATCCGGTCCGCCTCGAAAGCGTTCTTGAGCGTCCGCACCATGGCATCCTGCCCGACCAGATCTGCAAAGGTTTCCGGCCGGTATTTCCGGGCCAGCACCTGATAGGCGGGCTTTTTCGTGGCGTCGTCGGAAAGGGGGATGTCGGTCATCGGGGCCTGTCGGATTCGGGGTCCGGGTCAGCATAGGTGGCGCGTGGGCAGAGGTCCACCTGATCCGGGCTTTCGGTGCCCGCTTGACGGTCTGTCGCCCGCGCCCGAATGTGCGCCCATGGCAGAGTTTGGATTATATGTAGTAAGTGCCGGGGGCGGAGAGATTGCCCTTTGCCCGATCCCGGGCGGGGCGGGCGACTATGCGTCCGACCTTGCGGCCATCTTGCGCTGGGCACCCGCCTTGCTGATCACCATGACGACAGAGGGTGAGTTGGCGGCGGCGGGCGCAGGTACACTTGCCGACGATTTGGCCCACGCGGGGATCGCGTGGCGGCATGTGCCGGTGGCGGATTTCGGAACGCCGGAGCAGGATGTTGCGCAGCATTGGCCCGAAGTTTCAGAGGCGGCCCGCGCGGCCCTGTCCCGCGGCGAGCGGGTGTTGGTCCATTGCAAGGGCGGTTGCGGCCGGTCCGGCATGGCGGTCCTGCGGATCATGGTCGACGCAGGCGAGGCGCCGGAGATGGCCCTGGCCCGATTGCGGCAGGTTCGGCCCTGCGCGGTCGAGACCGAAGCGCAAATGGACTGGGCGGTTCGAGGCGAATAAAAAGCCCCCGCCGAAAGGTCGGCGGGGGCTGATTTCGTGACTTTCTGATCGGGACCTAGTCGCCCAGATCTTCCGGCAGGATCAGGTTCAGCACGATGGCGATGAACGCGGCGGGCAGAAGACCAGAGGTCAGCAGGATCTGAAGGGTCTTGCCGACATGCTGCAGGGCCGAGGGTTCAAGCTGAAGCCCGAAGGACACCGACAGCGCGGTCGCGAAGATGACCATGTTGCGACGGTTCCACTTCACATCCGAGAGCATGTTGACACCCGAGGCGCAGACCATGCCGAACATGACGATCACGCCGCCACCAAGCACGTTGATCGGAACGGTGTTGATGATCGCACCGATCTTCGGGATGAAGCCGCAGACGATCAGGAAGATCGCCCCGATGGTCACGACGTGGCGCGACATCAGTCCGGTCATGGCGACAAGGCCGACGTTCTGGCTGAACGAGGTGTTCGGCAGGCCGCCGAAGACACCGGCAACTGCGGTCCCAAGACCGTCGGCAAAGGTCGCGCCCGAGATTTCCTTGTCGGTTGCTTCGCGCCCGGCGCCACCCTTGGTGATCCCGGAAACGTCACCCACGGTTTCGATCGCCGACACGATGGCCATGAAGCACATCCCGATGACGATGGCCCAGTTAAGTTCGAACCCCCAGCGGAACGGATTGGGCATTGCGAAGACGGCCGCGCGGCCGACGTTGCCAAAGCTGACCTGCCCCATCATCAGCGCGACGACATAGCCAGCGATGATCCCGATCAGCACAGCGGCAACGGCCATAAAGCCACGGGTGAAGAATTTCACCGCAAGGGTGACGATCACCACCACAAGAGCCGGGGTCCACATGGCAAGGCTGCCGAACTTCTCGGTGCCCATGGCGGGGACGCCACCGGCGGCATACTGGATGCCGACCCGGACCAGCGCCAGACCGATCATCAGAACGATCAGGCCGGTCACCAGCGGCGGCAGGGCATAGCGGATGCGGCCAACGATGAAGCCAAGGCAGAAATGGAACAAGCCGCCCAGCATGACACCGGTCATCAGCCCGGCAAGGCCCGCAGTGCCGAGGCCCGCGACGGCGGGGATCATGATCGGAACGAAGGCAAACGACGTGCCCTGCACGATCGGAAGCCGTGCGCCGACCATCCCCACACCGACCGTCTGGAACAGCGTCGCGATGCCTGCAAACAGCATCGACATCTGGATCATGTAGGTCATGTCCGGGAAGCCGAGCAAGCCTTGGTCAGAGCCGAACCCGATCCCGGCCGCACCGGCGACGATGATCGCGGGAGTTACGTTCGACACGAACATGGCCAGCACATGCTGGATCCCCAGCGGCACGGCGCGTGCCAGCGCAGGGGTGTAGTCGGGATCGCGGAGCTGCTCCGCCGTCCCCAAGGAAGTATCTGTCATTTCACCAGTCCCTTTGTGTGTTGATTTGATTATTATTGCCCTATCTTTGTTGTGGGCTTCGTCTAATTGACTACCACATATTGTGGGTCTAGCCAATATTCTTGCAGGTTCGGCGTGTCGCCGATCCGGTCGACTACGGCAAACAGCCCGGGCGCGTGTAACGGTGTCAGAACCCCGTGCCAGGTGTTGCGCAGAAAATTGATGCCCTGCCCCTCGCTGGACAGGAAGGCGCGGAAGTTGACCGGCGTGCCGTTGTCATCCTCGGCCACGATGATCAGGAAGGGATCAAGGCTCATCGGGAGGAAAGCCTGGCTTCCGTCCGGGTGCCGTTCGACAAGGTCGAGCGTATAGGGCAGTTCCCGCGGGATTGCCTTGAAGATGCTGATCCCGGCCCGGCCCCCGGGGCCAAAATCCAGCCGCGCCCGGTCATGAAACCGGCCGCACATGCCCTGATTGATCAACTTGTCCGGATCGCCCACAGCCTCGAGCACATCGCCGAAGGGGGCGAAAGCGGCAGCGGTCAGCGGTTCGATCCGAAGCGTGTTCATGGCAGGACCAGCTCTGGATGCCGGTTCACGTCCTTGTAGAGGAGATAGCGGAACGGTTCGTCCCCGGTCGCGATGCAGGCCTGCGGGCAATAGGCGCGCAGCCACATGAAATCACCCGGCCCCACATCGACCCAATCCCGGTTCAGCAGGTATTTCGCGGTACCCTGAAGCACATAGAGCCCATGTTCCATGATATGGGTCTCGGCAAATGGGATGCGCCCGCCCGGTTGGAACGTCACGATGTTCACATGCATGTCGTGGCGGATGTCGGAAGGGTCCACGAAACGGGTCGTGGCCCATTTGTCCGTATCGGGCATCTTTGCCGGGGCGACGGTCGCGTCCGAGGTGAAGACAGGCTCGGGCAGGGTCAAACCCTCTGCCGGGATGAACCGTTTGCGCACCCAATGGAATTTCAGCAGGTCCGCGCCCTTGTTACGCAGGGTCCATGTCCGGCCTGGCGGGATATAGGCGTAGTCGCCCGCCCGTAGGGTCCGGGCGGTTCCGTCCAGCGTCAGAACCATCTCGCCTTCTGCGATGAATATCCCGGCCTCGGCCCCGGCATCGGGTTCGGGCCGGTCACTGCCGCCACCCGGCGCGACCTCGACCGCGTATTGGGCGAAGGTTTCGGCGAAACCGGTCAGCGGGCGCGCAATGATCCATGCGCGCGTGCCGTCCCAGCCCGGCAGCAGGCTGGTGACGATGTCGCGCATCGTGTCGGCGGGAATGAAGGCATAGGCCTCGGTGAAGATGGCCCCGGCAGCGGCGGGGTCTTTCGACTGGTCAGGCAGGCCGCCCGGCGGAAAGGCATAGGTCGTCACGGCAAGAGATCCTTCAGACGAAATTCGGCAATCCGTTCAACCTGGCGGCAGGCCTCGGCGAATTCGGTGTCCCGGTCATTGCCGATGCGCCGTTCGAAGGCTTCGAGGATCGAAGCCTTGGTGTGATCGCGGACGGCGATAATGAAGGGGAATCCGTGCTTGTCCACATAGGCCGTGTTCATCGCGGTAAAGGTTGCCCGTTCTTCGTCGGTCAGGGCGTCCAATCCGGCGCTGGCCTGTTCATGCGTGGATTCCGCGGTCAGCCGCTTGGCCTGCGCCAGTTTCCCGGCAAGGTCAGGGTGGGCCGTCAGCACGCCAAGCCGTTCTTCTTCCGTGGCGCTGCGGAACATCCGGCAGAGCGCGTTGTGCAGCCCCGCGGCACGGTCGTGGGCGGGGCCGAGTTCAAGGTCAAAGGCGCGGTCGGCGATCCAAGGGCTATGTTCGAAAATGCCACCGTAGGCCGTGACAAAGGTCTCGCGGTCCATCTGGCTGGGCCGGGCATAACGTTTGTGCGGGTGGGCCTCGGCCCAATGGCGGGCGATGTCGATCCGGCGCGGGAACCAGACCCCTTCGTGCCCGCGCGCGTAGTCAAGGAAGCGGCGCAGCCCCGCAATCTTGCCCGGGCGGCCGATCAGGCGGCAATGCAGGCCGACAGACATCATCTTGGCCCGGCCTTCGGTGCCTTCGCGATACAATTCGTCAAAGGCGTCCTTAAGGTATTGGAAAAACTGTTCGCCCTCGATGTAGCCCGGCGCGGTGGCGAACCGCATGTCGTTGGCCTCCAGCGTGTAGGGAATGACCAGCTGATCCCGGTCGCCCACCTCCAGCCAATAGGGCAGATCGTCGTCATAAGTGTCGCTGATCCAGTCGAATCCGGCCTCGGCGGTCAGCCGCACGGTGTTTTCAGAACAGCGTCCCGTGTACCAGCCGGTCGGACGGCTGCCCGTCACCTCGGTGTGCAGGCGGATCGCCTCGGCGATCTGGGCGCGCTCCTCGGCCTCTGGCATGTCCTTGTGTTCGACCCATTTCAGGCCGTGACTTGCAATTTCCCACCCGGCGGACTTCATCGCGGCCACCTGTTCGGGGCTGCGGGCAAGGGCGGTGGCAACCCCGTAGATGGTCACGGGGATGTCCATCCCGGTGAACAGGCGATGCAGGCGCCAGAACCCGGCGCGGGCGCCGTATTCGTAGATCGATTCCATGTTCCAATGGCGCTTGCCCGGCCATTGGGCCGCGCCCGGAATGTCGGACAGGAAGGCCTCCGATGCCGCATCGCCATGCAGGGTGCAGTTTTCGCCACCCTCTTCGTAGTTCAGCACAAGGCTGACCGCGATCTTTGCCCCACCAGGCCAGGCCGCATCGGGTGCATCCGGGCCATGGCCGATCATGTTGCGGGGGTAGCGTTGCATGCCTGTATCCTGGTTGGTCGCGCGACTGTCCGTTTGTGATACCGCAGATCATGGGAAGAATTTTCAAGAAATGCAGGAAGGTGCTATACCGCTCAGACTATGGGCGCTGGCGGCAGGCCTGGGTCATAAGTGCCGTCAAAACCAGCGGAGCGTATAATGGCTGACGGATATCTGACGACCCATGTCCTTGACACGGCCCTTGGCCTTCCCGCCAAAGGCATGAAGATTGATCTGTACCGGATCGAGGACGGCAATTGGGTTCATCTGGTGACCAAACACACCAATGACGACGGGCGGACCGATGGGCCGATCCTGCCGGTGGACGACTTCAGAACCGGCCGTTACGAATTGCTGTTCTATGTCGGGGACTATCTGCGCAAGACCGGGATGCCGGGGGACGAGCCGCGTTTTCTGGACGAGGTGCCGATCCGGTTCGGCATTTCCGACGCCTCGTCGCACTACCATGTGCCGCTTCTGGTCTCGCCCTATAGTTTCTCGACCTATCGGGGCAGCTAGAGCGAAAGGCCGTCGACGGCGGCGGCCATTTCCGCGCGCATCCGCGCCGTGATGAAATCCGTGAACAGGCGGATTTTCGGGTCGCGCAGGCGACGGTGTTGGGTCAGGCACACCAGTTGGGTGGCGGTGGGCGGTGTCGCCGTTGCCACCGGCACAAGTCGCCCGTCGCGCAGGTAATCAGCCACTTCAAAGATCGGTTTCATGACGATCCCGCGCCCGTCCAGCGCCCAGCCGGTCAACACATCGCCATCGTCCGATTCAAACGGTCCGGTGATATTGAAACGCTCGGGGCCGGTCGGGGTCTGAAGCATCCAGCGGAATTCTGTAGCACCGGGAAACCGCAGGTTCAGGCAATCGTGCCCGTCCTTGACGATCGCCTCGCCATCGACCGGGTTTCCGCGCCGGTCGATATAGGAGGGCGCGGCACAAAGGATGCGGGGGCAATCCGCCACAAGCCGGACCTTGAGGGTCGAATCCTCGAGTCGGCCGATGTGAAACGCCATATCCAGCCCTTCGGCGACAACGTCGATCTTGCGGTCCGACAGGCGCAGGCGCAGGTCGATCTGCGGGTATTCATCCTTGAAGGCGGGAATATGTGGCGCAATGAACCGTCGGCCAACCCCAAGGGGCGCTGCGACAAACACCGTTCCGCGGGGGTTTTCGGCGGTTTGGGCCACGGCCGATTCCGCCTCTTCGATCGCCTCCAGCACCTTGCGAGCGCCATCATAGAAGATGCGCCCGTTCTCGGTCGGTTGCAGGCTGCGGGTGGTGCGGTTGAACAGGCGCAGGCCCAGATGCTTTTCCAGTTCCGCAATCCGGGCCGAGGCCACGGCGGGCGATGTGCGCTGGTCCCGCGCGGCCGCGCTCATGCTGCCAAGTTCATAGACCCGGACGAACATGCGGATATTGCTGACATAGGCCATTCTTCGGCTCGCCTTGAAAGTGTTCCCCGATTACGCGGATTAACAAACAAATGACGACTGCTATAGCCTCTGTCAAAGGAATTGAGGGGAGGGACACCCATGTATGATGCCGTGTTGTTGATGGAATGGGCCGAGTTCGCGGTGCGCTGGTTGCATGTCATCACCGCGATCGCCTGGATCGGGTCATCCTTCTACTTTATTGCGCTTGATCTTGGCCTGCACCGGGACCGCAACCTTGAAAGCGGGGCGGACGGGGAAGAATGGCAGGTGCATGGTGGCGGCTTCTACCACATCCAGAAATATCTGGTTGCGCCCGCGAACATGCCCGACGGCCTCGTTTGGTTCAAATGGGAGAGCTATTCGACCTGGCTGTCCGGCTTTGCCCTGTTGTTCCTGGTCTATTACCTGGGTGGAGAATTGTTCCTGATCGACCCCGAGGTGCTGGATATCCCCGTATGGCAAGGGGCGGCGATTTCGGTGGCCTCGCTGGCCTTCGGCTGGATCGTCTATAACCAGCTGTGCAAGACCTTCGTGAACGCCAACCAGACGGTCCTGATGGTGGCCCTGTTCGTGGTGCTGGTGGGGATGGCGCTGTTCTATACCAATGTCTTCTCGGGCCGCGCCGCGCTGTTGCACCTTGGGGCCTTCACCGCGACGATCATGTCCGCCAACGTGTTCTTCATCATCATGCCGAACCAGCGGGTCGTCGTGGCCGACCTTCAGGCGGGCCGCAAGCCCGACCCGAAATACGGCAAGATCGCCAAGCAGCGGTCGACCCATAACAACTATCTTACGCTGCCGGTCATCTTCCTGATGCTGTCGAACCACTATCCGCTGGCCTTCGCCACGGAATGGAACTGGCTGATCGCCAGCCTTGTCTTCCTGATGGGCGTGACGATCCGGCACTATTTCAACACCATGCACGCCCGCGCCGGAAACCCGCATTGGACCTGGGGCGCGACGGTGATCCTCTTCATCGTGATCGCCTGGCTGTCGTCGCAGCCCGCCTACCACTACGAGGAGGAGGCGGCGATGACACGGGCGGGCGAACGCTATGCTGCGGCGGAGGGGTTCGAGGAGGTCACGGGGATCGTCATGGGCCGCTGTTCGATGTGCCATGCGGCAGAGCCGGTGTTCGGCACGCTGATGTGGCCGCCCAAGGGTGTGATGCTGGAGACGGAGGTGCAGATCGCCGAACAGGCCCGCGAGATTTATCTGCAATCCGGCGTCACCCACGCCATGCCCCCGGCAAACCTGTCCTATATGGAACCTGCCGAACGGGCGGCCATCGTGGCCTGGTTCAAGGCAGCGGAAAGCTGATCCAAAGGCGCGGCTGCCGCCGCACGACTTTTCAGAAATCGGCGCCGCAACGCGCCCTCCGGGTCTTGGCCCTGAATGGTCCCGTCGGACGCCTCCGGCGGGAGTTTTTTTGCAAAATGAGAGATCAGGCCGAAAAATGGAACTGGCTGGTCTGACGGTAGGTTTGCCCTGGGTTCAGGGTGATCTTCGGGAACTGCCGGTTGTTCGGCGCATCTGGCCAATGCTGCGGTTCGATTGCCAGCCCGGCATAGGCGGCGAACCCCTGATCGTCGGTATTGCGCCCATCGAAAACCTGGAGGCCGGGCGCGGTGGTGGAGAGTGTCATTTGTCGGCCGTTTGCCCCGGTCAGCCAGAGCACGTTACGGATCGGCAGGTCTGTGTCCGCGGTGCAGAAGTTATGGTCGATCGCCGGGGCGCCGCGCTGCAACACCGGGCCGTCCCGCAGGTCAAAGCTGGTGCCGGTCACATCGGCCACTTCGCCGGTCGGCAAGGTCAGATCGTCGATCGGCAGGTAGTGATCCGCTGCGATCCGCAGCCGGTGCCCGTCCCAGCTGTCGGTGCCGTCCAGGTTCCAGTATCCGTGGTGCGCCACGTTCATAAGTCCCGGTTCGTCGGTCGTGGCGGTGATGTCGAGGGCCAGTGCGCCCTTGGTGTCGAGGTCATAGCGGACGGTCAGGATTTGGTTTCCGGGAAACCCGCCGTCCCCGTCCGGCAGGAGCACCTGCAGGGTCACGCGGGAGGCGCTTTGGTCGACGATGTCCCAGACCTTCCGGTGGCTGCCCGATGCGCCGGAATGCAGGGTCGTTTGGCCGTTTTCATTCGCTTCGAACCGGTGTTCCATCCCGCCGATCCGCGCCTTTGCACCGCCGATCCGGTTGCCCACCGGGGCGATGACCGCGCCGTAGTAATCCATGATCGTTTCATAATCGCGCAGGCGGTCGGACCCGAGCGTGACGGAATGGCCGAACCCCGCAGGCCGCAGATCGCGCAGGATCGCCCCGTAGGTAAGGATGCGGGCCTGCATTCCGTGGGCGTCGAGCGTTACCTCGTGCACGGCCCGCCCGTCCGACAGATGTCCGAAAAGGGTCACGCCAGCGGCTCCCAATGCACCCCGGCGGGGGGAATTGTGGTGTTGTTCCAGCGGCGCGGTTCGGCGGAATAGTTGAACAGGAACCGATGGGTGGAGGTGGTGCGCATCCGCAGCCCTTCAGGCAGGTCGTTGGTTTCAAGTCCGGCGGTGGCGCAGAGATCGGCCGCGATCCGTTTGAAGGCCTCATGGTCGGGCCAGCCCGGAAGGTAATGCACATTGTCGGCCCGCACCAAGGCCGGGCGACCGTCGGTTGTTGTGTCGATAACCTCTGCCGAGGTGTCAATGTGTTCGAACCAGCGGATGAAATTGCCCCCATCCGCGAGCGGAACCGGGGCCGTGGGCGGCAGGCTTTCGGCAAGCGTCACGGTTGCTTCCAGCCCCGGCAGGGCGGGGGGCAGGGGCACCGGGATTGAAAGCTCGTCCGTCTTGGAATTGCTGCGCGGCCCAATCAGGGCCTGCCCGTCGAACCGGGCCAGTGCGGCTTCCAACGGGTCGGACAGATGCGCGAGGCCAGGGATCAGGACGAGGCGATAGGCCGACAGATCGGCGGCATCGGGCGGCAGGATGTCGACATTCACCCCAAGGGACCGAACCGCCCGATAGGCGGAAAGCACCAGTTCGAAATAGTCGAAGTCGCGGCCTTGCGGCTGCACCTTCCACGCCCAGTCGCTTTCGTAGTCGAACACGATGGCAACCGGGCTGTGGCCGGCATCCGTCGCCCCTGGCATCGCCGCCAGTTCCCTAGCCACCTGCGCCGCTTCGGCATGGGCCGGGGCCGGGGCGCTGTCGGGCCGCAGCAGCCCTGCGTGCATCTGTTCCTGTGCAAAGGGCGCTTGCCGCCAGCGGAAGTAGCTAACGCATTCGGCGCCGTGGGCAAAGGCCTCCCACGTCCAGAGCCGGACCATGCCGGGCAGCGGGGCGGGGTTCCACGGGGCCCAGTTCACCGGGCCGGGCTGCTGTTCCATCACCCACCAGCGGCCCCGCCCGACGGCGCGGTAGAGATCGTGATGGAAGGCCTGATTGTCCGGATCGCCCTGCCGCAGATAGGCCCGCCGGTGATCGTCCGTCGCGTCCAGCCGATCCGACAGGAACCCGATCGGGTAGCTGTCCCAACTGGCGATATCCAGATCCGCCCCCACCTTCCAATGGTCGAAGGTCGTGACCTTGCTCATGTAGTTATGGGCGATGGGCGCGTCGGACTGCTTGCGGATTTCCTCGACCTGGATCCGGTTGTATTCGGCGACCATGTCGGACGAATAGCGCCGGAAGGCCAGCTGGTGCGGATGGTTCGGTTCGGTCACGGTCAGGTTTGGCAGGTCGATCTGGTCGAAATCGTCATATTCCATCGACCAGAACACATTGCCCCAGGCCCGGTTCAGCGCGTCGGGCGATTGATACCGCTGGGCCAGCCAGTCGCGGAACCCGTGCAAGGCGGCATCAGAGTAGGACAGGGTCGTGTCGTGGCAATCGTATTCGTTGTCAGTTTGCCACGCGGCGACATGGGGGTTGCGACCATAGCGTTCCGCCAGAAGGCGCACGATCCGGCGGCTTTCGTCGCGGTATCCCTGATGGCTGAAACAGTAATGGCGGCGCGACCCGAACTTGCGCGGACGTCCGTTCGCGTCGACGGCCAGCATGTCGGGGTGTTTGTCGATCATCCAGCGGGGCGGGGTGGCCGTGGGGGTACCCAGAACCACCTTCAGGCCCGCCGCGCCAAGGGTGGCGATTGCCCGGTCCAACCAGTCAAAATGCAGATCGCCGGGTTTCGGTTCCAGCCGGGACCACGCGAATTCGCCGATCCGGACCCATGTGATTCCGACCTCGGCCATGCGGGCCGCGTCCTCGGCCCAGATGTCTTCGGGCCAATGTTCGGGGTAGTAGCAGACGCCCAATGTGCGCTTCATTTTTGTGGGTCCTTTCAAAGGATGACTTTGTGTTCGGCCTGTCCGGGGCCGTGCCCCGTAGCGGCATAGGTGCGGCCCTCGGCATCGCCAGTTAGCCCCTCAGCGGCGGTGGTGCAGAACAGCGTGGTCAGGTCGTCACCGCCAAAGGCCGGGCAAGAGGTTTGCAACCCGTCAAAGCCGACGGCCTTCTGGAATTTCCCCACCGGGTCGTAGCAGGCCACCCGCGATGCCCCCCATTGGGCGTTCCACAGGTTGCCCGCCGCGTCCACGACCGCGCCGTCAGGGTTCAGGCGCTCGCTCGTCAGGTCGATATGCACCTCGGGGGTGCCTGTGGGCCAGCCGTCGGCATCCAGTGTAACCCGCATGATCTGACGGGTGGGTGTGTCGGTGAAATAGGCGGTGGCACCGTCGGGCGCGAAACAGATCGCGTTCGAGATGGTGATATCGGAATAGAGCTTGCGCAGCTCGCCCCGGTAGTAACGCCAGATCGCCCCTGCGCCGGGTTCGGCCTTGATCCCCATTGTCCCGATCCAGAACCCGCCCTGCCGGTCGGCCCGCCCGTCGTTCGACCGGGTCACCGGGTTGTTGGCCTCCAGCGGGCACAGGCTGCGTTCGGTTTCACCGATTTCGACGTTGAACAGGAAAAGGTCCCGGGCAGAGGCGATAATCAAACGGTCCCGGTCCACCCATCCGGCGGCAGAGACATAGGTGTCAAACCGCCAGTGCTGACCCTTGCGGTGCAGGCGCTTGCCAAGGATATCGAACCAGAACAGTTCCTTCCGTTCGGGATGCCACAGCGGGCCTTCGCCAAGGGTGCAATTGGTGGCGTCGTAGATCATCCCCGGGCCTCGTCATAGGCGGCCACGATATCGCGGGCACGGGCGGCGATATCGGTTGTGGACATGCCCGGTTTGTAAAGCGCCGATCCGATGCCAAAGCCATCAGCGCTGGCCGCGAACCACTGGGCAAAGTTGTCGGGTCCCGCGCCGCCCACGGCATAAACGGGCACGCCCGAAGGCAGGACTGCGCGGATCGCCTTCAGCCCCTCCGGCCCCAGCAGGTTGCCGGGAAACAGTTTCAGCCCGTCCGCCCCGGCCTTCAGCGCGGCAAAGCATTCCGTCGGGGTCATGACCCCCGGCCAGCTTTCCATCCCGGCGGTCTTGGTGGCGACGATGACCCGCTGGTCGCAGTTGGGCGACACGATCAACCGGCCCCCGGCCTGCGCGACGCGGCCCACATCATCGGTGGACAGGACCGTTCCGGCCCCGATCAGCGCGTCCTGGCCGTGGGCCGCGGCCATGGCGCGGATGCTGTCGAAAGGGTCGGGCGAATTAAGCGGCACCTCGATCTTGGTGATACCTGCATCAATCAGGCAGGCAGCGGCATCGGCAGCCTCGGACGGTGTAATGCCGCGTAGGATCGCGATCAGGTTGCGGGTCATAGAGCGGATCCTTTCAACGTGCGGTACATCCGGATCAAGCCGGCAAGGGTGACGTTTTCGACGCTGGTCTGGCTGGCCGAGACACCCTGACGCGAGAGCGCGGTTTGATAAAGCGCGCCAAGCCGCCCTTCGCCGACAATCGCGACATTCTGGCCCAGCCAGTAGGGCCGCGCGGCAATCAGCTCGGCCCCGATCAAGAGCCCGGACAGCTGCGCGCGCGCGGCGGCGGCGGGCAGCCCGGTCAGCAGCCCCTCGGCCCGAAGTGAAAACAGTCGCGCCGCAATCCGTTCTGGCCGTTCCATGCCCGCGATCAGACCGGCGTCGAAGGCGGCGCTGTCCCAGTCGTCCGACTGCACGGAATGGCGCAACACCGTATGGCCGCCGATTGCGGAAAACAGATCGCCGGTCATGAAAGTCTGGAAGCTGACAAGTTCGCCCGCGCTGACAAGGGCCCATTTGGTATGGGTGCCGGGCAGGCAGATGACCCCATCGAAATCCGGGTTCAGGGCCAGATAGCCCGCGATCTGGGTTTCTTCGCCGCGCATGACATCGGCGGGGGTGGTCTGGCTGATCCCCGGGATGACATAGACGGTCAGACCGTCGGTCGTCATCGGCGCAATCACCGGGGTCGCCTGACCCGGCGTGCAAGGCACGGACACATAGGGCGCTTCGACCCAGCCTTGCCGGGACCCCACCATGCCGCAGGCCACCGCAATACTCGCGCCGTCGGTCCAATCGCCTGCGAGACGCAACAGCGCCGGTTCAAACTGGTCCCGCGCCAGCGTTCCCATCCCGTCTGTCGACTCGCGCCGGTCCAGCACGGTATCGTCCGACATGGCCCATATCCGAAGGTTTGTGGTTCCCCAGTCGATGGCGATCCAGTCGGGACGGGCGGTCATGGTCGTTTCCTTTGGGTCTTGGCCGACATGCATGCCGGGTCTTGGGCAATCTCTGTTACAGGGCCTATTTCACCGCGCCAAGGGTCAGGCCAGCAATGAAATGCTTCTGCATCAGGAAGAACATCAGAACGGGCGGAAGCGCCGCGATGATCGAACCGGCAGAGACAAGGTGCCATTGCGCGATCCACTGACCGTTGAGCGAGGACAGCCCCGCCGTCACAGGCTGGGTCGAGGCCGAGGTTGTCAGCACCGTGGCCCAGAAGAAGTCGTTCCAGATGAAGGTGAAGACGAGCACCGCCAGCGCCGCAATCGCGGGCCGCATCAGGGGCAGCACGATGTACCAGAAGATCTTCCATTCGGCGACGCCTTCAACCCGCGCGGCCTCGATCAACTCGCGCGGCAGGGCGGCGATGAAATTGCGCATGAACAGGGTGCAGAACCCGGTCTGGAACGCGATGTGGAACAGGGCCAGCCCGCCTGTCGTGTTGTAGAGCCCGAGGCCATAGGTCAGGTCGCGCACCGGCACCATGAGGATCTGGAAGGGCACGAAATTGCCCGCGACGAACATGAAGAAGATCAGAAGGTTCGACCGGAAACGGTAAATCCCCAGCGCAAAGCCCGTCATCGTCGACAGGATCAGCGTCCCGATCACCGTGGGGATCGTCACCTTGAAAGAATTGAAGATGTACTGGCCGATGGGAGAATTGGTGAAAATCTCAAGATAGTTGCCCCATGCGATGTCCGAGGGCATCCCGAAATAGTTCCCCATTGCCAGGTCGGACGCCGGGCGCAGCGACGTCACCGCTACCCCAAGAAGCGGGAACAGCCAGAGGAACAGCGCGATGGGGAGCGCGGTCTTGTAGAGTGCGCGGGCAGGGGCCGAGGCCTGCTGGATCGGACGCGGAAACATCAGTTGCCCTCCCGTTCGTCGCGGACCATCTTCCAGATGAAGCCCGAGATGAAGACCATCATGATTGCGAACAGAACCACGGCGATGGCCGCGCCATATCCCATCCGATAGCCGTATTCGGACAGCGCCTGTTCATACATGTAATAGGACAGGACCCGGGTGGACCCGAACGGCCCGCCGTTGGTCATGATCGACACGAGGTCGAAGCTGCGCAATGCGCCGATGACCGTGACAACAACGGCGATGAAGGTGGCTGGCCGCAGCTGTGGCAGAACCACATACCAAAGCATCTTGAGCCCCTTGGCGCCGTCCAGCCGGGCGGCCTCGATCTGGTCCGGGGCGACGTTGTTGAGGCCGGTCAGATACAGGATCATGCAATAGGCGATCTGCGGCCAAAGCCCGGCGGCGATGATCCCGTAGGTGGCAAGATGCGGGTCGGCCAGAACGGCGATACCCTTGCCGGTGAAAAACTCGATCACCTTATAGAACAGGCCGAAATTCGGTGCGTAGAACCAGGCAAACATCAGGCCGACCACGACCTGGCTGATCACGAAGGGAAAAAAGAACAGGGACTTGTAGATCCGAATGCCCATCACGGTCTGGTTCAGGAAGATCGCGATGAACAGCCCGGCGGGGACCGCCAGCATATACATCAACAGCCAGATGACATTGTTGCGCAACGAGGTCTTGAATGCCCGGTCGCTGAACAGCTCTTGATAGTTGGCCAGACCAAGCCAGACCTTTTCGCCTAGCCCGTCATATTCGAAGAACGACAGCCGGAAGCTCGAGAAGATCGGCCAGATCACATAGACGATGAACATCAGTAGACCTGGGGCAAGGAACAGCCACGGCGTGATCCGCTGCTGGTTCTGACGCCACCACGATCGGGTCTGGGGTTCCTGCTGGGTCGAGGTCATGGACATCGCGCCCTCCTGTCATGCCGAACTGCGGGAAGTCTGTCATATGGGACAGGCCCGCGATACCGCGGGCGGGGTGGGCAGGACCGGGATGGTCCTGCCCGCTGTCGAATGTCAGGCGATCAGTTGTAGATGCGCTGACGGGCCTGTTCGAGGCGTTCAAGGATATCGTCAAGGTTCTCGGGAAGAACCATGAATTCCTGGAAGCCTTCCATGCCGATCTTCGCCATTTCCGCCGGGGCGTCGCGGTCGAAGAACTGCGCGATCCCGCCCTCGGTGGACGATAGAAGCTCGAACCCGGCCTGAATGAACGGGTCGTCACCCACGGTCGAACCGGAGTTGATCGGCAACTGGCCGATTGCGGCGTTCAGCTTGGTCTGCGCGTCGGCCGAAGCGATGAAGGCCAGGAAGGTCTTGGCGTCTTCAACGTTGGTGGCACCAGCCGGGATATGGATGGTGTCGGTCGGCGCTTCCTCGGCGCGGGCCACATCGGGGTTGATCGTCGGGAACGGCATGAAACCAAGGTTGTCGTTGGTCATCCCACCTTCCTTAAACACGCCCACGGCAAAGTTGCCCATGACGTAGTTCGCGGCCTTGCCCTGCACCAGAAGCGCCGCGGCATCCTGCCAATCCAGCGCTGCGTGGTTTTCGGTGATGTAGGGCTGGATCTGCGCCCAGTTGGCGAAGGTGTCGCGCACCCCTTGATCGGTCCACGCCACTTCGCCCGAGGTCAGGGCCATGTGATATTCATAGCCGTTGGTCCGCAGGTTCATGTAGTCGAAGATGCCGGCCCCCGGCCACAGGGCGGATGTCCCGGTGGTCAGACAGTCAATGCCGGCAGCATCGAAGGCTTCGCAGTTGGCGACGAATTCTTCCCAGGTCGAAGGCACGTCCACACCGGCAGCGGCATAGGCGTCTTTGTTATAGTAGATGCCCCACTGGTAGTAGGTATAGGGGATGCCCCACTGCTTGCCGTCGATGGTCATCGACGCCGCAGCGGACCCGAGCGAATCGTAAAGGCCATGTTCGGCCCAGACATCCGACACGTCCATGAACTGACCCGAATTGACGAAGGGCGCCATCCGGTTCCCGGCATACCAGTTGGCCAGGTCCGGCGCGTCGGTGGTCAGGAAGTTGCGGATCGCGGTCTTGTAGCCCTCGTGGTCGAAGTTCTGCAGAACCACGTCGATGTCCGGGTTTGCCGCTTCAAATTCCGCGATGAGCTCTTCCATCGCGGCAAGCGGGATCGGGTCGTAGTCGGCGTAATAGGTCAGCGTGCGTTGCTGAGCCATGGCACTGGTGCTGGCCAACAGGCCAACGGCAAGCGCGGCCATCGCGCTTTTCTTCAGGTGCAACATTGGTGTCCTCCCTTAGTCGCAGTCAAAACTTTTTGTTCCACATAGTGAAACTTGGTTTTGAATATTGAAATCATAACCGCGACTCGCCTATGCTTGTCAACAGGCCAGTCCTGCGGAAATAAGGAATCCGTTGACCGGCAGGGAGGACGACGATGGCTGCATCCGCAGACGGAACAGTGGGCAAGGCGCTGGATGTGCTTGATCAGGTTGCCGAATATGGCCGCCCGGTCCGCTTTGGCGAATTGCTCGAGGCGTCGGAGTTCCCCAAGGCGACGTTGTACCGGCTCCTTCAGACGCTCGTGAATCAGCGGATGCTCCGCTATGATTCTGACCGGCAAACCTATGCGCCGGGGGTGCGTCTGGTCCGTCTGGCCCATGCCGCGTGGTCGCAATATTCCATCGCGCCGCTGGCTCGCCCCCACATCGACAGGCTAAGCGCGCAGCTGGGCGAGACGGTGCACCTTGCACAGCTCGACGGAGGGCAGGTCCTTTATGTGGACAAGCGGAACGCCCGCCAGCCGGTCGAGATGTTCAGTCAGGCGGGGAAGATCGGGCCAGCCTATTGCACCGGGGTTGGCAAGGCGATGCTTGCCTTCCTTGATCCGCAGGAACTGGATCGCGTCATCACCCAGCAGGCGTTCCACCGCTATACGGACACAACGATTACCTCGGTGGAGGATCTGCGCGACGAACTCGCCGCGATCCGCCGCCAAGGTTACAGCCTTGACCGGGAAGAACATGAACGCGGGATCATCTGCGTTGCCCTTCCCATCCTCTCGGGGTCCGGACGGGTGATCGGCGGCCTGTCTGTCACCGGCCCGACGAGCCGAAAGACCATCGACGATCTTGTCGGGTTGGTGCCGCTGATCCGCGATACCGCCCAACGCATTGCCGGGGAGGCGCAGGATTGGCGCTTTCCCGAACAAGCAGCACAGTGAAAGGAAAGCCCATGTCCGGCGTCCAGCTTGGAAACGTGATCAAGAAATACGGCGAAACCCAGGTGATCCACGGGATCGACCTCGATATCGCGGATGGCGAGTTCTGCGTTTTCGTCGGGCCGTCGGGTTGTGGGAAATCCACCCTCCTGCGGATGGTCGCGGGGTTGGAGGAAACGACCTCTGGCCAGATCCAGATCGGTGCGCGCGACGTGACCCGCCTTGATCCGTCCGAGCGCGGCGTGGCGATGGTGTTTCAGACCTACGCGCTTTACCCGCATATGACGGTCGAAGAGAACATGGGCTTTGGGCTGAAGATGAACGGCCACCCCAAGGCGGAGATCAAGGAAAAGGTGACCGAGGCGAGCCGCATCCTGCGCCTTGACGAATATCTGAAGCGCAAGCCTGCCGCCCTGTCCGGCGGCCAGCGGCAGCGGGTGTCGATCGGGCGGGCCATCGTGCGCGGGCCCGAGGTCTTCCTGTTCGATGAACCCCTGTCGAACCTCGATGCCGAACTCCGCGTCGAAATGCGGGTCGAGATTGCGCGGCTGCACAAGGAAATCGGCGCGACGATGATCTACGTCACCCACGATCAGGTCGAAGCGATGACGCTCGCCGACAAGATCGTGGTGCTGCGCCTTGGCCGGATCGAACAGGTTGGCAAACCAATGGACCTGTACCGCGATCCTGATAACAAGTTCGTCGCAGGCTTTATCGGCAGTCCGGCGATGAACTTCCTGTCCGGCACGGTGAAGGCGGGCAAGGTCGATGTTCCGGGCGCGGGCGGCTCTGTCGATTGCGTTGCGAAGGATGCAACTGAGGGGCAGGCTGTGGCCTTCGGCATCCGTCCCGAACACCTGTCCATCGACCACGGCGGCGCCACCCATACCGTCGATCTGACCGAACGGCTGGGCGGCGTATCCTATGCCTATCTGGTGGCGGAAACCGGCGAACGCCTGATCGTTGAAATGCGCCGCGAGGAAGAGGTCGAGGAAGGCGCCAAGGTCGGGCTGACCATCGACCCGGCCAAGACCTATCTGTTTGATGCGAAGACCGAGGCGCGCATTCGCTAGCCCTGCCCTGCAAATGAAGAACGGCGGCCCCCTTGGCCGCCGTTTTCGTTTCTACCGCCGCCCGTAGTAAAGGCCGACCACATGTTCGGCCTCTGCAAAGAACAGCCAACGCGAGGCCAGGATGCCCGCGACATGGGCGACCACGGCAAGCCCCGCGTAGATGTGCGAGAAGGGCAGCATCAACAGCAGGATCGGCAGGCCGTAGCCCAGCAGCAGCGACAGAAGCCGCAGCTTCATGCTGTGCCGCCGCCCGACCACATGGACGAATTCGCGCAGCAGGTAGTTGGTGCCGGTGTGGGGCGGCTCGAATGCTTTGACCTGACCCAGCGTGCCTAGTCCGGTCGCCGTTCCGATATCGGTGCCACGCCCCCGGAACCGCCCGTCGCCGGTCATCCATGCAATGATCTGAACGGTGGCGGCCACTGCAAGAAGCGGCAGGGCAAAGCGCACCTGTCCCGCCAGCAGCGCACCGCCACCAAGCGACAGCGACAGGAACAGCGCAGGCGTGGACCAATGGTTCCAGCGCGGTACGGACTTCAACTGGGTATAGATCATCGAGGTGGTGGCCACGGTCAGCAGGCTGAGCGCCGCGCCGATGAGGCCAAGCGGCACAATGGCCTGCCCCCAGAACACAAGCCCCGCGCCGTAGACGGCCATGACAATCAGCGCCGCCACACTGGCCCATGCCTCGCGGCTCAGCCAGCTGGTCTTCCATTGGCTGAAGGCCTTGATCGCGCGTTCCGGATGCCCAAGGTGGAAGGTCGAGGCAAGAAGCCCGCCCACCGCCATCAGATAGGCAATGGCGAAGAATGTGAAAGCGACCCAGCCGGTCGGGCCGGGCATACCGATCCCAAGCCAGAACAACAGGCCAAAGCCCAGCCCCGAAAAGGTTGTGAAGAGGATGACAGAGGGTGCGGGATGCATCAGTTCGATCCTCCGGGAATGGCCGACAGCGCCTTGTCGAGCCAGGCGACAAAGCCCTTGGGTTCCTCGGCGACGGGGGCAAGGTAGGGCGCAAGGATGTCGATGTCCTGTGCCGCGTCGCGGGGGCGCGGAGGCAGGTACTTGTTGACGGGCTTTGTGCCCAGTTCCGGCATCAGGTCCATACCGCCGCGTTCGGCGGTCAGGCGCGAAACATTGCTGTCCGGGTCGGCGAAATCCCCGAAGTGGCGGGCACCCGCCGGGCAGGTGCGCACGCAGGCGGGTTCGCGGTCAATCTGCGGCAGGTTCTCGTTATAGATCCGGTCGACGCAGAGGGTGCATTTCTTCATCACCCCTGCGGCGGCGTCCAACTCCCGCGCGCCATAGGGGCAGGCCCAGGCACAGAGGCCGCAGCCGATGCAATCCTGTTCATTGACCAGAACGATCCCGTCCTCGGTGCGCTTGTAGCTGGCCCCGGTGGGGCAGACCGTGACGCAGGGCGCGTCTTCGCAATGCAAGCAAGACTTGGGGAAATGGATCAGCTTGGCCGTGCCCTCGGCGGGTTGCACCTCATAGCTATGCACCCGGTTGAGGAAGGTGCCTGACGGTGCCTCGCCATAGGCGTCCTGATCGGACAGGGGCGCGCCGTAGTTTTCGGTATTCCAGCCCTTGCAGGATACCACGCAGGCATGACATCCGACGCAGGTATCAAGGTCAATGACAAGGCCCAGCTTGCGGGTGGTGGTCTGGGGAAGTTCGGTCATTCGCCCACCTTCCATGTCAGATTGGCCGGGGCGGCGGGCACAGGGCTGCCGATTGCGGGGTGATGCGGCTGGGTCGCGGCGGGTTTTTCTGCCTTCTCGATCTTCACCCGCAGGTCGAACCATGCCGCCTGCCCGGTGATCGGGTCGGAATTGGCCCAACGCATCCCGTCTTCCTTGGCCGGCAGAAGTTCGTGAATCAGATGGTTCAGCAGGAAGCCCTTGGTCGCCTCGGGCGTGTCACCCTTCAGCGCCCAAGCCCCCTTGCGCTTGCCAATCGCGTTCCAGGTCCAAACGGTGTTGTCGTTCAGTGCTGCCATTTCCACGACCGGCACCACGATCTCGCCGTGGGTCGAGGAGACGCGGGCCCAATCGCCCGGCTTGAACCCGGTTTCGCGCCAGATCTTGGTGGGCAGATAAAGCGGGTTCATCCCGTGGATCTGTCGCAGCCACGCGTTCTGGCTGCCCCAGCTGTGATACATGGCCATGGGCCGTTGGGTCAGAGCGTGGACCGTGAATTCGCCGGTGTCGATGTGGCTGTCCTCAATCGGGGCATACCAGATTGGCAGCGGGTCCATCGTGGCGATGATCCGATCCCGCAGGTGGTCGGGCGGCTGGATCCTGCCCTCGCCCTCTGCCGCCAGTTGGAACCGGCGCAGCGGTTCGGCGTAGAGCTGGAAAATGTAGGGCTGCGGGCTATCGTAAAAGCCCATTTGCACCGCCCAGTCCTGATAGGCGCGGTTGAAGGGTTTGTAATAGGCCGCCCCTTCAGGGACGTGTTCCATCCAGAACCCGCCATTGGCGACATAACTGTCGATCTGGGCGGCGTTCGGGTCGCCGCGCCCGTGTTGGGTGCCCTTGTCGCCCATGCGCCAGCCGGCCAGCGGCCCGATGCCGGGGCGGCGGATGTGGTTGGTGATGTAATCGGCGTAATCTGCGTATTTCTGGCTGCCGTCCTCGTTAACGAACCCGGGCAGACCCAGACGCGCGCCCAGATCGCACAGCGCCGACTGGAACCCCTTCACGTTGCGGTCCGGTTCGATCACCGGCCAGCGGATCGCGTCGGCGACCGCGTCCGCCTCACAGATCGGGCGGTCCAGCAGGCTGATGCAATCATGCCGTTCCAGATAGGTCGTGTCGGGCAGGATCAGGTCGGCATAGGCCACCATTTCCGACGAATAGGCGTCGGAATAGATGATATGCGGAATTACATAATCGCCGTTGTCGTCCACGTCGGTCAGCATCTTCATGGTGCCCGAGGTGTTCATTGACGAATTCCACGACATGTTCGCCATATACATGAACAGCGTGTCGATCTTGTAGGGGTCGCCCACATGTGCGTTCGAGATGACCATATGCATCAGCCCATGCGCCGACATCGGGTTTTCCCAGGAAAACGCCTTGTCGATGCGGGCAGGCGAACCGTCTTCTTTCAGGCACAAGTCTTCGGGGCCGTGCACGAACCCAAGGTGCGGACCGTTCAGCGGCGCGCCGGGGGTCACCTTGCAATGGGGCTTGGGATGGGCGGTCGCGGGTTTTGGATAGGGCGGTTTGAACCGCATTCCGCCGGGGGTTTCCACGGCCCCGATCAGGATTTGCAAGGTATGTAGCGCCCGGCAGGTCTGGAACCCGTTGGAATGGGCGGAAATCCCGCGCATGGCATGGAACGACACCGGGCGGCCGACCATGGTCTTGTGGGTTTTGCCGCGGAAATCGGTCCATTCCCGGTCCAGTACGACGGGGGCGTCGAATGCGGTTTTCGCGATTTCGGCCGCCAGTTGCCGTATGCGGGCGGCGGGAATGCCGGTGGCCTCGGCCACCACCTCGGGCGCGTAGGTGTCGGACAGGTAGCGGTCTGCCATGTGGTGCAGGACAGGCCGGTGGGTCACACCCTTCTGGCGCAGGGTGGCGGTCAGGTCAGGTTCGACCCCGTCGCCATCCCAGCGGGAGGGTTTTCCGCTGCGCCGGTCGATGACCAGCGGGTTGCCTTCTTCGTCGCGCAGAAGCAGGCCCTGCTGCGGGCTGGCCGGGTCTTCGTTCACAAGGCAGGGGGCGTTGGTGAATTGCGCAAGATAGTCGAGGTCGATCTTGCCCGCTTTCATCAGGCAATGGATCAGCGACAGGATCAGCAACCCGTCCGTGCCCGGCGTGATCCCGTACCAATCGTCGGCCACGGCGTTGTAACCGGTGCGGATCGGGTTGACCCCGATCACCTTGTCGCCCCGGCCCTTGACCTTGCCGATGCCCATCTTGATGGGGTTGCTGTCATGGTCCTCGGCCACGCCGAACAGGATGAACAGCTTGGTATGGTCCCAGTCGGGCTGGCCAAACTCCCAAAAGGCGCCGCCCATCGTGTAGATGCCTGCCGTGGCCATGTTGACGGAACAGAACCCGCCGTGGGCCGCGTAATTCGGGGTGCCAAAGGACTGCGCCCACAGGCTGGTGAAACTTTGCGACTGGTCGCGGCCGGTGAAGAACGCGAGCTTCTCCGGCGCGGTTTCGCGGATCGGGCGCAGCCAGCTTTCGGCGATGTCATAGGCCTCGTCCCAGCTGATCTCCTCGAACTGGCCGGCCCCGCGCGGGCCGACCCGCTTCATCGGGGCCCGCAGGCGTGACGGCGCATTGACCTGCATGATCCCCGCGCTGCCCTTGGCGCACAGGACACCCTTGTTCACCGGGTGGTCGCGGTTGCCTTCGATATAGGCAACCTTACCCGCTTTCATGTGCACGTTGATGCCGCAGCGGCAGGCGCACATATAGCAGGTCGTCTTGCGCACCTCGTCCGAAACCTTGGGCGAGGTATCAAGATGTGGTTGCCGGTGGGTCATGTCATTGGCCTTCTTGCGCTGTGCATCATTTGTGTATCAATCCGCGCCCCGTCGGGCCAGATGGATCAATTGCTTTTCCGGTTGCCGTTTCACCGTCAGACCTGTTTCCATGCGGCGACACGGAAACTGCATCGCGCGGGGTGGGCATGGATATTCTGGATCGGTTCATGGAACGGGCGCGGGCCGCACCGCGCCGGATCGTGTTTCCCGAGACCGACGACCCGCGCATTGGCGAGGCGATGGAGGCTCTGGCGAAGGGCGGCATCTGTGTTCCGGTGTCGGTGTCCGATCCGACTGACGCGCAGCGCGCCGCCTTGATTAACGGGCGCGGGGTCAAGCCTGCGCTGGCAGACCGGATGCTGTCCAAACCGCTGATCCGCGCGGCGGCCATGGTCGCCGCGGGCGAGGCGGATGCGATGATCGCCGGGGCGGCCAACCCGACCCGCCGGGTGATCGAGGCGGCGGGATTGGGTATCGGGCTGTCGGATGGGATCGCGCAGCCATCGTCCTTCTTCCTGATGCGGTTTCCTGATGGGCGCGACATGATTTGGTCCGACTGTGCCGTGACCGTCGACCCGGATGCAGAGGGATTGGCTGGGATCGCGCAGGCCTCTGCCAGGTCGGCCCGGGCGCTTTTGGGGGATGCGCGGGTGGCGCTTTTGTCGTTTTCCACCGGCACCAGCGGAACCGGCGACAGCGTGGACAAGGTCCGCGCCGCGGCAGAGGCGACGGGGTTCACCGGGCCGGTGCAGGCCGATGCCGCACTGAACGCCGGGATCGCGGCCAAGAAGGGCATGCCCTTCGACGATCCGAATGTGCTGATCTTCCCATCGCTCGATGCCGCCAACATTTCATACAAGCTGGCGCAGGAACTGGCGGGCGCACAGGCGCTTGGCCCGTTCTTGCAGGGGTTCCGGCGGCCCGTCTGTGACTTGTCCCGGGGGGCGAGCGTGGATGACATCGTCAAATCGACGGTCGTGATTTCGGCACTGGCATAGGTCACGGTTTCGGCCCAAGGGCTTCAATTGCGGTCCGTGCAATCGTGCGTTCCTCGTCCGCCCGGACGATATGCACCGGCAGGTCGCCAAGCCACGAGAGGCAATCAAGGATCCTGGTGCGCACCCGGACCGAATTCTCGCCAATCCCGCCGGTAAAGGCAAAGGCGTCCACGCCACCCATGGCCGGGATCAGCCCCGCCGCCTGCCGGGCGATCCACTGGCAGAAATGGTCAATCGCGAATTCCGCCTCGGGGGTGCCAGCCGCCTCGATCCGCTGCATGTCGGGGCCGATGCCGGACAGGGCCGAAAGACCGCTTTCGCGCCACAAGACCTGTTCGGCGCCCTCGATCCCAAGGTCACGGGCCAGCCGCAAGACAAGGGCCGGGTCGATGTCGCCGGACCTTGTGCCCATCGGTGTCCCGGAAAGGGGCGAATAACCCATGGTCGTTGCCGCCGATTGTCCGTCGCGGATGGCGCAGGCGCTGACACCCGCCCCGATGTGGAACGCCAGCAGCCGGGGCGGAAGGTCTGGGCCAAGGCTGCGCACCAGCCCAGCATAGCTGATCCCGTGAAACCCATAGCGGCGCAGCCCGGCATCGCGCAGGCTGGCAGGTAGCGGGTAGGTGGTATCGACTGGCGCCTGCGTTGCGTGAAAGGCCGTGTCGAAGACGGCGACCTGTGGCAGGTCCGGCCACCGCGCCGCGGCGGCGTCCATCCCGGCAAGGGCCGGAGGGTTGTGCAGCGGCGCGAGGTCTGAAAGCTGCGCGATCCGGTCCCGAAGGGCTGGAGAGAGGGGTTGCGCCGTGGTCAGTTCCGTTCCGCCATGAACGACCCGGTGCGCGACGATGCGAAGTGCCGACAGGTCCGCCCCGGTGGCCGTCAGTGCCGCCAGCCAAGACTCCAGCGCGCTGGCGTGGGATTGGCAGGCGCAGGGCGCGGCGCGACCGTTAAGCGAGAGCTTTCCGGCACCGCCGATCTCGGAAACGCCGCCCTGCGCAAGGATGGCCAGCCCGTCGTCAAACACCGCCGCCTTGAGCGAAGATGAGCCCATGTTCAGGACGAGGATCATGTCAGCGCCTTCCACAGTCCCAATCCCGACAAGAGCAGAAGAAGGACCACAACCGCCCGCCGGAACGCGGTTGGCGAGGCATGGCCGAACCGCCGGCTGCCCAGCCAGATACCGGCCCCGAGGATGGGAAAGGCCATTCCGGCGGCGATGAAGGTGTCCCGGCTGACCAACCCGTTCAGCCCCATGACCGGCAGGGTCATCAGGTCAAGAAAGAACAGGTAGACAACCATGACCGCCCGGAACACCTGTGGCGTCAGCGGTTGGGCCGTCATGAACCCCGCAACCGGCAGCCCGCCGACGCCCGCCGCATTGGCCATGCCGGACACCGCGCCGATCCCAAGGTAGCCCGCTCCGCCGACCCGCCGTTCCAGCCGCCAACCGGACAAGAGGACCAATCCCAAAGCGAAGATCAGCGCCGAAACCACCAGCCGCGCCGTGTCTTCCTCTAGCCGGGCCATGACCCAGACGGCGGGCAGGATGGCGATGGCCGCCCCCAGCGTCAGCAGGCCGACAAGCCGCCAGTCGATCGCACCCCGAATACTGGGGAGAAGGAACAGGGTCATCACGATCTCGCAGGCAAAGATCGCCGGGATCAGCGGGACCGGGTTGGTCAGAAGCGCCGCGAACGCGATGAAGATCGCCGAAAACCCAAAGCCCGAATACCCCCGCACAAAGGCCGCGCCCAGAAGGGCCGCGGCAAGCCATATGGCGTGATCGGGGGCAAGTCCGAAGGGCATCAAGGGCAAGCGGGGGGCAAGCCCCCCTGTCCATCGGGGCAGCAAACCCCCGGTATCGGGTTGCTCCGGTTCCGGGGGATCGCCATTCCGTCAGACCTGGGTCTGGGCCATGTCGGCGGGGTCGATCCCGGCAACCTCGACGGGTTTCTTCATCGCGTCACGGCGGAACGGTTCGCCCAGCTCTTGGTTGATCATCGCCTCGATCAGGGTGGTCTTGCCATGGTTCATCTGGTCGTCGATGGCCTTGCGCAGGGCCTCGCTCAACTCGTCCATCGTGCGGGCCACGACGCCCTGTAGGCCACAGGCCTTTGCGATCCCGGCATAGGACACCTGTTCGTCCAGTTCAGTCCCGACAAAGTTGTCGTCATACCACAGGGTCGAGTTCCGCTTTTCCGCGCCCCACTGGTAGTTGCGGAACACGATCTGGGTCACGGCGGGCCATTCTTCGCGGCCGATGGCGGTCAGTTCGGTGACCGCGATGCCAAAGGCCCCGTCACCCGAGAAGCCGACCACCGGGGTGTCCGGGCAGCCGATCTTTGCGCCGACCACCGAAGGCAGGCCATAGCCACAGGGGCCGAACAGGCCGGGGGCAAGGTATTTCCTCCCCGCTTCAAAGCTGGGATAGGCGTTGCCGATGGCGCAGTTGTTGCCGATGTCGGACGAGATGATCGCCTCTTTCGGAAGCGCCGCCTGAATCGCGCGCCATGCCATGCGCGGGCTCATCCATTCCGGCTTGGCGCTGCGGGCGCGTTCGTTCCAGGTGGTGCCCGGATCGTCGTCTTCGTGGTCCATGCTGGACAGCTGCTGCGCCCATGCCGACTTGCGCTTGGCGATTTCTGCCTTGCGGGCATCGCGGCCTTCGTCGCCGGCGGTGCCGGACAGGCGGTCAAGGATGCCGTTTGCCACCTTTACCGCGTCGCCGACGATGCCGACGGTCACCGGCTTGGTCAGGCCGATCCGGTCGGGGTTGATGTCGACCTGAATGATCTTGGCCTCCTTGGGCCAGTAATCCATGCCGTAGCCCGGCAGGGTCGAGAAGGGGTTCAGGCGGGTGCCGAGGGCGAGCACCACATCGGCCTGCGCGATCAGTTCCATCGCGGCCTTGGACCCGTTGTAGCCCAGCGGCCCGGCGAACAGGGGATGCGAACCGGGGAAGGCATCGTTGTGCTGATAGCCGCAGCATACCGGGGCATCCAGCCGCTCGGCCAGTGCCATCGAGGCCGGGATCGCGCCACCGATAACGACGCCGGCACCGTTCAGGATCACCGGGAACCGGGCCTCGGACAGAAGCTTGGCCGCCTGATCAAGTGCCTCGGTCCCGCCATCGGGCCGTTCAAAGGCGACGATACGCGGCATTTCGACGTCGATGACTTGGGTGAAATAATCGCGCGGCACGTTGATCTGCGCCGGGGCGGAATTGCGCTTGGCCTGCATGATGACGCGGTTCAGAACCTCGGCCATGCGGGACGGGTCGCGCACCTCTTCCTGATAACAGACGCAATCGGCGAACATGCGCATCTGTTCGATTTCCTGAAACCCGCCCTGACCCATGGTCTTGTTCGCGGCCTGCGGCGTGACCAGAAGCAGCGGCGTGTGGTTCCAGTAGGCGGTTTTCACGGCGGTGACAAAGTTGGCGATGCCCGGGCCGTTCTGGGCAATCATCATCGACATCTTGCCGGTCGCGCGGGTGTAACCATCGGCCATCATCCCGCCCGAACCTTCGTGTGCGCAGTCCCAGAAGGTGATTCCGGCCTTGGGGAAGATATCGGAAATCGGCATGAAGGCCGATCCGATGATGCCAAAGGCATGTTGGATGCCATGCATCTGGAGCGTTTTCACAAAGGCTTCTTCGGTGGTCATCTTCATTTTGGGAACCTTTCGCGCAGGGTCTTTGGGCGGCGCTGAGGCGCCTGCCAGATCGAAGGTGACACTAGTCTGACGGGTTAGATGGGGTTAGGGCCAGATGAAATTGCAGTTTATGGCCAGATGCATCAGGTCGATTGCTGGATCGCTTCGGCGATCAGGCGGATACCTTCGCGGATTCGGTTCGCCGGGATCGAGGAATAGGCGAGCCGGTAGAAACAGGTTGGCTTGTCTGATCCGGCGAAGAAATTCGCCCCCGGTTCGATCAGCACCGATTGCAGGCGCAGCCGTTCGGCAAGGAAACTGGTATTCACCCCCGGCGGGGCCTGCATCCAGACCGACGACCCGCCAAAGGTTGCCCGGCCGGCCACGGTCAGACCGAATTCGTCAATCGCCGCATCCATCACCTGCCGCCGCTCCATATAGGCCCGGCTCATCCGGCGGATCAGCGCGTCGTAGTGGCCAAGGGACAGGAAATAGCTGACGGTGCGCTGGATATGTCCCGGCGGGTGACGCAAGACGCTCGCCCGCAGGTTCCGCGCCTCGCGGATAAAGGGGGCGGGGCCGACAAGATAGCCCAGCCGCAGCCCGGGAAATAGTGATTTCGAGAACGACCCGACATAGATCACCCGCCCGTTCCGATCCAGTGATTTCAGGGCGGGAGAGGGGGCCTTGAGAAAGGACATCTCGAATTCGTAGTCATCCTCGACGATCAGGAAATTCTCGACCTCGGCCTTGTCCAGCAGCGCTTTGCGCCGGGCCAGCGGCATGGTCGATGTGGTCGGGCAGTGGTGCGACGGGGTGGTGAAGACCACGTCCACATCCGGGGGCAGATCGTCCGGGTTCAACCCGTCGCCATCGGTTGGCACGCTGGCCAGCTGGCAGCGCGACTGGGTCAGGATCGACCGCAGGGCCGGATAGCAGGGGTCTTCCATCGCTGCGACCCGGCGCTGGGTCAGCAGAACCTGCGCCGCCAGCCACAGCGCGTTTTGCGCGCCCAGCGTGACAAGGATTTCATCCGGCCCGGCCAGAATACCCCGGCGCGGCAGGGTCTGGCGGGCGATGAATTCCACCAGCTTCGGATCGTCCCCGTCGAAATAGTCGGTGGTCAGCGCGGTGAAATCCTTGCGTCCCAGCGCCTGCAACGCGCACAGCCGCCAGTTCGCGCTGTCGAACAGGGTTTGGTCCGCCTGTCCGTAGATAAATGGGTAACGGTAGCTGGCCCAATCGGCGGGTTTGATCAGGCCCAGCGAAGCGGGAATGCGCTGTCCAAGGATGCGACCCCAGTCCACCGTCCCGCTGCCCGATTGCTGCGCCGGGAAAGACGGGGGTTCAGGTGCGTTGTCGGACACGAAATAGCCCGACCGCCCGCGCGAGGTGATATAGTCATCGGCCAGAAGTTCGGTATAGGCCAGCGTCACCGTAATCCGGCTGACCCCAAGGTGATCGGCCAGTTTGCGCGACGAAGGCAGCCGTTCACCGGGACGAAACCGCCCGTCTAGAATGCCCTGCGCCACCATCTGGCGAATCTGCGCCTGAAGGGTGCCTTCGGAACTGGGATCAAGGAAAAAGGATTCGGGACTGATCGGCATGGGATCAGCCTAGGGTGGTCTTAAGCGGCGCGCAATCTGGACTTAGGATTTTGGCATGCGCAGCGCCGTCTTTTGCCTGCCGTCGTCGTCAAAATTGGACGGGTCCAGCCAGCGCGTGAATTCCGCGCGGACGTCGGGCCAGTCCTTGTCGGTCAGGCCGAACCATGCGGTGTCGCGGTTACGTCCTTTGTAATGGGTGGCCTGCCGGAATGTGCCTTCATATCGGAACCCAAGCCGTTCGGCCGCAGCCCGGGAAGGGGCGTTCAGAGCGTCGCATTTCCATTCGTAGCGCCGGTATCCCAGATCGTCGAAGACCCGCGCCATCATCAGGAACATTGCCTCGGTCGACATGGCGGTGCGCTGCAAAAGCGGGGAAAGGTGGATGTGCCCCACCTCGATCGCCCCGTTGGCCGGGTCGATCCGCAGGTAGCTGGCCAGCCCGACCGCCGCGCCTGTGCCGTTCAGGATGGTATGGAACAGCGGGTCGTCGCCGGTGCAGGTCGTGTCCATCCACTCCCGAAACACCGCTTCGGTGTCGAATGGCCCATAAGGAAGATAGGTCCAGTTGCCTCCGCCCCTGTCCTGCCCGAACGCCTCGAACAGACCGGCGGCATGAGTGGCAACGTCGGTCGGGACGATTGTCACCCGCGTGCCCTGCATCGGGCTCCGGTCCGGCCTTGGCCGGGGCAGGGCGACGTCCAGAGGGTCACCAACGGGCTGTCCAAGGGCATTCAGGCGGGGCATGGCGGACCTTTCAAGAAAAGGCCCGGCGCAGGGGCCGGGCCAGGTTCTTGGGGCAGGGAAGAGAAGCTACCCCAATACGGTGGTGATCGCGTTATCGACCGCGGTCGTGATCTCGTCGATGTCGTCCGCCGTGGCGATCAGCGCCGGGGCGAACAGCAGGGTGTTGTTGAAGCCCGGAACCGACCGGTTCTGCGCCCCGATGATCACGCCCTGCTTCATGCAGTCGGCGACGATCCCCATGACCTTGGATTCATGCACCGGTTCCTTGGTGTCGCGGTCGGCTACCAGTTCGATCCCGGCGAACAGGCCCATGCCGCGCACCTCGCCGACCCAGCGATGCTTGTCCATGATCGCCTGAAGGTTCGATTTCAGCCGCTCGCCCATCTTGGCCGAGTTTCCGCCAAGGTCTTCCTTTTCGATGATCTTGAGGTTCTCCAGCGCTGCGGTCGGCCCGGCGGTGCAGCCGCCAAAGGTCGAGATATCGCGGAAATAGCCCATCCGGTCGGTGTCGTCCTTGAACAGGTCGAACACCCGTTCGGTGGTCACGCAGCAGGAAATCGCGGCATAGCCAGAGGCCACGCCCTTGGCCATGGTCACGATGTCGGGCTGGATGCCAAACTGCTGGTAGCCGAACCAGGTGCCGGTGCGGCCAAGGCCACAGACGACCTCGTCGATGTGCAGAAGCACGTCATACTTGCGGCAAATCTCCTGCACCCGTTCCCAGTAGCCTTTGGGCGGCACGATGATGCCGCCGCCTGCGGTGATCGGCTCAAGGCACAACGCGCCAACGGTGTCCGGACCTTCGCGCAGGATCACGTCCTCGATCGCTTGGGCTGCCTTTTCGCCGTAGGTTTCGCCGGCCCAGCCGTCTTGGGCGCGGTATTCAAGGCAGTGGGGCACCTCGACAAAGCCCGGTGCAAAGGGGCCGTATTGGGCGTTGCGTTCCTGCTGGCCACCTGCCGACAGGGTGGCGATGGTGGTGCCGTGATAGTCGCGGTCGCGGTAGAGGATCTTGTGCTTCTTGCCGCCGTAATGCTTGTGCGCAATCTGGCGCACCATCTTGAAGGCCTTCTCGTTCGCCTCGGACCCGGAGTTGGCGTAGTAGACGCGCGACAAGCCGGGCATCTTTTCCACAAGGCGCTGGGCGAATTCGGCGCCGGGAATGGTGCCCTTGGCGCCTGCAAAATAGCACATCTTTACCAGCTGATCGCGGACCGCATCCGCGATTTCGGTGCGCCCATAGCCGACGTTGACGGTCCAGACCCCGCCGGAGACGGCGTCGATATGTTCCTTGCCGGTGATGTCCCAGACGCGCATGCCCTTGCCTTCGACGATGATCTGCGGATCGATCGCCTCGAACGGCTTGTGTTGGGTCAGGTGGTGCCAGACATGGGCGCGGTCGGCCTCGATCACGGCAGAGGGGTCGTTGGTCAGGGATTGGATATCCATGGCGGGCTCCTGGAGAATCGGTTGTCGGCCGGGGGTGGCCGGGGTTTGCCTTTGTCCCACAATGCGCCTGACGCCAAGCCCGGTCTTAGGGCCAGCGCCGTGGCATAGATAAGTCCAGACGCGCGCTGCTGGGAAAGTTCACAGATTGTTGCCATAGGCCTTGACCTTCCCGTGACTGGAACCTTTATCTGGAAGGGCAAGGCCGCAAAGGAGGGCCGGATCATGGGCGCAGAAAACCAGCTTTCATTTGAAATTGACGGGCTTAGCTGCGCGGCCTGCGTGGGCCGGGCGGAAAAGGCGCTCAAGGCCGTGGGTGGCGTGGACCGGGCCGAGGTGAACCTTGCAACGAGAACCGGCCGTGTGGTTCTGCGGGACGATGCCGGGGCCGAAGCGACGCGCGCCCTGTCAGGCGCCTTGTCCGCCGCAGGCTATCCCGCCGTGCCGGACAGGTTCCGGCTGGAAATCACGGGGATGACCTGCGCCTCTTGCCTGAGCAAGGTCGAAGAGGCGCTGTCTTCGGTGCCCGGCGTTCTGTCGGCCAAAGTGAACCTAGCCGACGGAATCGCGTCGGTCTCGGCGCTCATCCATGACCCGGCGCCGTTGATCGCGGCGGTGCAGGCGGTGGGCTATGACGCCCGGCAGATCGCCTCGGGCGAGGTGCGGACCGACAAAACGGTCGAGGAGGCGGCAACCCTGCGCCGCAATGTTATCCTTGCCGCTGCCCTGACCCTACCGGTCTTCGTGATGGAGATGGGCGGGCATGTGTTTCCGGCAATTCACCATTGGATCGGCCAGGCCATCGGGATGCAGACATCCTGGGTGATCCAGTTTGTCCTGACCGCGTTGGTCCTTGCCATTCCGGGCCGCCAGTTCTTTGCCAAGGGGGTTCCGGCCCTCTTGCGCCGGGGGCCGGACATGAATTCTCTGGTCGCCCTCGGCACCTCGGCGGCCTTCGGGTTCTCGACTATCGCAACCTTTGCTCCCGGCCTTCTGCCCTCCGGCACGCGGGCGGTCTATTTCGAGGCGGCGGCGGTGATCGTTACCCTGATCCTGCTGGGGCGCTGGCTGGAGGTCCGTGCCAAGGGCCGGACCGGGGCCGCGATCAAGCGGCTGATCGGGTTGCGCCCGGATACCGCGCGGATCGAACGCGATGGCGATGTGGTCGAGGTTCCCATCGAAGAGGTTCAGCGGGGCATGTTCCTGCACATCCGGCCCGGCGAACGGATCGCCGTGGACGGGATCGTGCGCGAAGGTGACAGCTGGGTCGACGAAAGCATGATCACCGGTGAACCTGTGCCGGTGCAGAAAACCAAGGGCGCGACCGTGACCGGGGGAACCGTGAACGGCAATGGCGCCCTTCGGGTCAGGGCAACAGCGGTCGGGTCCGATACGATGTTGGCCCGGATCATCCAGATGGTCGAGGACGCGCAGGGCGCCCGCCTTCCGGTGCAGGATTTGGTGAACAAGATCACGGCATGGTTCGTGCCCGCCGTGATGGCGGCCGCCGCGCTCACGGTTCTGGTCTGGCTGGTATTCGGCCCGGCGCCGGTTCTGTCCTTTGCCCTTGTGGCCGGGGTGTCCGTCCTGATCATCGCCTGCCCCTGCGCGATGGGGCTGGCCACGCCGACCTCGATCATGGTTGGCACCGGGCGGGCGGCCGAACTGGGCGTTCTGTTCCGCCAGGGCGACGCGCTTCAGGCGTTGCAATCGGTGCAGGTGGTTGGCTTTGACAAGACCGGCACACTGACCGAAGGTAAGCCGGACCTGACCGATCTGGAACCGGTGGACGGCATGGATGCGGACGGGCTTCTGGCCAAGGTCGCGGCAGTCGAGGCCCTGTCGGAACACCCGCTTGGCACGGCGATTGTCCGGGCGGCAAAGGAAAAGGGTCTGACCCTGCCCACGGTCGAAGGGTTCGCGGCGATCCCCGGATATGGACTGCGCGGGACGGTCGATGGGGTCGAGGTGCTGATCGGCGCCGCCCGCCTGATGGCGAAAGAGGGCATCGCGGCCGAAGCGCAGGAAGCGCGCGCGGTCGAGCTTTCCGCCAAGGGCCGGACGCCCATCCTTGTTGCCGTCGGCGGCAAGGCAGCCGGGGTTCTGGCCGTGGCCGACCGGATCAAGCCGACTGCGCGTGCCACGGTCGCCGCACTACATGCGCAGGGATTGAAAGTTGCGATGATCACCGGAGATACCGAACGGACAGCCGGGGCCATCGCAAAGGAACTTGGGATTGATCTGGTCCAGGCCGAGGTCTTGCCCGAGGGCAAGGTCGAGGCGATCCGCGCCCTTCAGGCCGAGGGCCGTGTGGCTTTCGTCGGGGACGGGATCAACGACGCGCCGGCGCTGGCCGCCGCCGATGTTGGCGTGGCCATCGGGACCGGCACCGATGTGGCGGTGGAAAGCGCCCATGTGGTCCTGATGTCGGGCGATCCGTCGGGGGTGGTGAACGCGCTGGAAATCAGCCGCCGCACCATGGCCAACATCCGCCAGAACCTAGGCTGGGCTTTTGGCTATAACATCCTGCTGATCCCCGTCGCCGCCGGTCTCTTGTATCCGGTTTGGGGGGTCATGCTGTCGCCCGCGCTGGCGGCGGGGGCGATGGCGGCCAGTTCCGTGCTGGTCCTGTCAAATGCCTTGCGGCTGCGCTGGGTCCGCCCCGTGGTCGAGAAAGGGGGCGCGGCATGAATATTGGTGAAGTCGCCGAAAAGACCGGGCTGCCTGCCAAGACGATCCGCTATTACGAGGATATCGGGCTGGTCCGGCCGTTGCGCGGGCATAATGGATATCGGCAGTTCCGCGACAGCGATGCGCACAAGCTGACATTTCTGGGCCGAGCGCGGGCGCTGGGATTTTCGATCGAGGATTGTCGCGATCTTCTGGCCCTCTGGGAAGATCAGGACCGGGCCAGTGCCGATGTCCGGCAGATCGCCAAAGGGCATCTGGCAGAGATCGAACGCAAGATTACCGATCTTTCGGCCATGCGGGACACGCTTCAAGGGCTTGTAAGGGCTTGCCACGGTGACGACCGGCCCGACTGTCCGATCCTCAGGGGGTTGGCCGATCCTTCAGTTTCTTGATCCCGGTCAATGTCTGGCGCTCGCGGACCCGCTAGCGTGAAGGCAACAATGGAGGCCTGAATGACCACGCTTGAAGACCGCAAAGCCCAACTGCTCGCCCGTCGCGCCGAACTTGTCGAACGGTCCGAAGAGGTCGAGGCGGAACTGGATGCCCATCACAACCCGGATTGGGAAGAACTGGCAACCGAACGCGAAGGTGACGAGGTGCTGGAAAGCATGGGTGTTTCGGCGGCCGCTGAAATCCGTGCCATCGACGCCGCCCTGTCCCGGCTTGAGGCAGGGGAATACGGGGTCTGCGTGAAATGCGGCGAGGACATCAGCGCCGAGCGGTTGGATGTGGTTCCGCACGCGCCGCTGTGCAAGGCCTGCGCGCGCGGTTAGGCGCTGACCTTGTCGCCCAGCTTTTCCAGCATCGACAGGCACTGAACCATCTGGTCAAGCGAGACGAATTCGTCAGGCTTGTGGGCTTGGGCAATTGACCCCGGCCCACAGACGATCACGTCCATCCCCAATTGCTGGAACAGCCCCGCCTCGGTCCCGAAGGGAACAAGGTCTGTAGCATTCGCCCCGGTCAGTTCAACTACCAGATCGCGGATCGCGTTCTGGTCCATCGGCTCCAGCCCGACGACCTCTCCGATCACTTCGGTGTGGATGCTGGCGGAGGGGTCCACCGCCTGCATCGCGGGCAGCAGGTGGTGGGTGCAGAAATGGTGCAGGTCTTGCTTCACGAAATCGGCGTCGGATTTCTGGACCGGGCGCATTTCCCAGTCCACCCGCGCCTTGCCGGGGATCACGTTATGGGCAACGCCGCCGATCAGCGCGCCGGTGTTGATCGTGGTCCAAGGCGGTTCAAATTGGCTGTCGGGGGGGCAGCGGTGGCGCAGTTTGTCCTTCAGCTCCAGCAGGCGGCTGACATAGCGGACCGCGTATTCCACGGCGTTCACCCCCAGATCGGGGCCTGATCCGTGACCCTCCAGCCCATGAAAATGCGTGGAGTATTCGAAGCAGCCCTTGTGGCCTTCGATGATCCGCATTTCGGTGGGTTCGCCGATGATCGCCATGGCCGGGCGATAGCCCCGGTTCTGGAGTTCCGTGACAAGCGCCTGCCCGCCAAGGCAACCGGTTTCCTCGTCATGGGTAAAGGCAAAGTGGATCGGGCGGGCCAGATCGCGCGCGGCATAAAGCGGGGCCATCGCCACGGCGGCGGCGATAAAGCCCTTCATGTCGCAGGCGCCGCGCCCGTAGAGAAGACCGGCCCGTTCATCCATCACGAACGGGTCGCTGGTCCAGTCCTGATCGGTCACCGGCACAACGTCCGAATGACCCGACAGGACGATCCCGCCGTCGGTATCCGGCCCCAGCGTGGCCCAAAGGTTGGCCTTGGCCCCAGTGTCGTCCTGATAGACCTCGACCCGCGCACCCGCCCGTTCCAGCCGGTCGGCAAGGTAGCCGATGCAGGCAAGGTTGCTGTCGGTGGACACCGTGGGGAAGGCGATCAGGTCGCGCAGGATCTCGGTCGTTTCCGAAAGCGTGGTCATCGGCGGGCTCCGTCTGATATGGGCGGAAGATGGCAGAGGCGTCAGCGCTTCGATAGGATGAAAACGACCCGCGAGGAAAGAACTGGGACACATGATCAAGCTTGACGACCGTGACATCGCCATCCTGCGGGTGCTGGCCAGCGAAGGGCGCATCACGAAGGCCGCGCTGGCCGAACGGGTCGGGCTGACGCCAACGCCCTGCTGGGAACGGCTGGCGAAACTGGAAAAGGCGGGGCTGATCGAAGGCTATGGCGCGCGGTTCAATCTGCGCAAGATAGGCCCCAGCGTGACGGTTTTCGTCGTGGTGGAACTGACCGACCACACCGCCGCCAGTTTCCGCGCGTTTGAGGCCGCGATGCAGCGCTATGACGAGGTCACCGGTTGTTGGGCGCTGGGGGGCGGCTACGACTATCTGATGCAGGTCGTGACCCGCGACATCGACTGTTATCAGGCGCTGATCGACGCGCTACTTGAGGCGCGGCTGGGGGTCGCCCGATACTACAGCTACATCGTGACAAAGCCGGTCAAAACCGGGGCGCCGCCGCCCTTCGCGGCCTTGCTCGAAGAGTGAAAGATTCTGCGTTGGTCGCCATTGGCAGATGATTCATCTGGATGACGGGTGATTTCCGGTCGCGGTATCGCCGGAATCCCGACATGGTCGGCACAAATGGAATCAAGGAGCCGCCAATGCTGACCAATGACCAACTGAGCCAATGGGATCGCGAGAATTTCTTTCACCCGTCGACCCATCTTGCCCAACATGCGCGCGGTGAAACCCCGACCCGCGTGATCCGCACCGCTGGCGGCGTCCATATCGAAGACCGGGACGGAACCAAGCTTCTGGATGCTTTCGCGGGGCTTTACTGCGTCAATGTCGGCTATGGCCGTCAGGAGATCGCCGAGGCGATCGCCGATCAGGCCCGCGAACTGGCCTATTACCATTCCTACGTGGGCCACTGCACGGAGGCGTCGATCACCCTGTCGAAGATGATCCTTGATCGGGCACCGTCGAACATGTCCAAGGTCTATTTCGGCCTTGGCGGCTCGGACGCGAATGAAACCAACGTCAAGCTGATCTGGTACTACAACAACATCCTTGGCCGGCCGGAAAAGAAGAAGATCATCAGCCGTTGGCGCGGTTATCACGGGTCGGGTCTAGTGACCGGGTCGCTGACCGGGCTGGAGCTGTTTCACAAGAAATTCGATCTGCCGCTGGCGCAGGTCATCCACACGGAAAGCCCCTATTATTTCCGTCGCCCCGATCTGGCCATGTCCGAGGCCGATTTCGTCGCCCATTGCGTGGCGGAACTGGAGGCGCTGATCGAGCGTGAGGGCGCGGATACCATCGCCGCCTTTATCGGAGAGCCGGTCATGGGCACCGGGGGCATTGTGCCGCCGCCCGCCGGCTATTGGGCCGCGATCCAGGCCGTTTTGAAAAAGCATGACATCCTGCTGGTCGCGGACGAGGTTGTGACCGGGTTCGGCCGTCTGGGCAGCATGTTTGGCTCTGATCACTACGGGCTTGAGGCCGATATCATCACCATCGCCAAGGGGCTGACTAGCGCCTATGCGCCGCTGTCGGGGTCGATTGTGTCTGACAAGGTCTGGAAAGTTCTGGAGCAAGGGACCGATGAAAACGGCCCAATCGGCCACGGCTGGACCTATTCCGCCCACCCCATCGGGGCTGCGGCCGGGGTTGCCAACCTGAAGCTTCTGGACGATCTGAACCTGATCCAGAACGCGGGCGAGGTTGGCGCCTATCTGAACGCGGCCATGGCGGATGCGCTGGGTGATCATCCGCACGTGGGCGACATTCGGGGCGAGGGGATGCTTTGCGCCGTCGAATTCGTGAAAGACCGCGACAGCCGCACCTTCTTTGATGCCGCCAACAAGATCGGGCCGCAGGTTTCAGCCGCGATGCTGGCACAGTCCAAGGTGATCGCGCGGGCGATGCCGCAGGGAGACATCATCGGCTACGCGCCGCCCTTCTGCCTGACCCGGACCGAGGCAGACGAGATCGTTGCCGCGACCGTCGGCGCGGTGAAAACCGTGCTGGGCTAAAGCCGATTGGTCCGGCCCCATCGCGGGGGCCGGGCCATCACAGCGCCCGGCTGTGCCGCCCCTCGGGCATGGCGTAGGCGTCGATTTCCTGCGCGGCCAGGCGGGCGATCAGACGGGCATGGTCCGTCAGCCGGATCTTATGCCCCTCGACGACCAGTTGATCCGCGAACCGGCGACGCATCGTGTCGGTCATGTCGAACAGGGCGGCCTCGGGCAGGCCGAACTGTTTGGCCAGTGCTTCGATATCCAGCCCGAAATCGCACATCAGCCGTTCGATCATCACCGCCCTCAGTTTGTCGTCGTCCGACATCGCGTGGCCTCGCGCGGTGGCCAGAGACCCGCCATCAACCGCAGTTGCGTATTTGGACGAGGTCGAGTGGTTTTGCGCGAATCCCTGCGGATACCGCGAAATCGCCGACGCACCCATGCCGATCAGCACCTCCGACGTGTCGTCGGTATAGCCTTGGAAATTCCGGTGCAGGCGACCCTCGCGCGCGGCAACCGCAAGGCTGTCGTCCTTGCGGGCGTAATGGTCGATCCCGATTTCCACGTAGTCATCCCACAGGAACAGGTCGCGGGCGGTATCGAACAGGTCCAGCCGTTCCTCGGCGCTGGGAAGCTCGTCTGAAGGAATCAGAACCTGCCGCTTGGCCATCCACGGGACGTGGGCATAACCATAAAGCGCCACCCGGTCCGGGTTCAGCGATAGGACACGCTGAACACTGTCCGCCATCCGCGCCTTGGTCTGGAACGGCAAACCGTAGAGGATATCCATGTTGAGCGAAGTAACCCCGGCATTGCGCAGCATGGTGACTACGTCACGGGTGTCGGCAAAGCTTTGCTGGCGACCGATGGCGTCCTGAACCTTAGGGTCAAAATCCTGAACGCCGATCGAGGCGCGGGTCATCCCGATTTCAGCCAACGCGTCGATTCTGGGCTGATCGACCTCGGTCGGGTCAATCTCGACCGAGAATTGGATATCATCGGCCCATGGGCGGTAGGTCTTCAGCGCCGCGCCAAGATCACGGATCAGGTCGGGAGGCAGCAGGGTCGGGGTGCCGCCGCCAAGGTGGATCTGGCTGATTTCAACATTCTGGGGTAGGTGCTTGGCCAACAGCGCCATTTCCCGTTTCAGCAGGTCCAGATAGGGGACAAGGGGGCGGTCAGTGGCCGTCCCTTGAGTTCGACAGGCGCAGAACCAGCACAGCCGCCGACAATAGGGAATATGCAGGTACAGCGAAACGCGCTGCCCTTCCGGTATTGCCGCAAGCCACACGGCGGTCTGCTCCGGCCCGACCGCGTCGCTGAAATGGTTCGCGGGCGGATAGCTTGTGTACCGGGGTGCCCTGGCGTCAAAGAGTCCCAGTTGGCGCAGACGTTCGGTTATGGGCATTGCACTTCCTTGGCAAAAATGGGTTACACTGGGCGCAAGTCATGCGCGAAAACGGAGTTGAGCCTGGGATGACCCAGACCACGACTGATTTGGAATGTGCGGGTTGTCCGATCCGTCACAGGGCGGTTTGCGCGACCTGTGACGCGGACGAACTTGAGAAGCTTGAGCAGATCAAGTTCTACCGCAACTACGAGGCCGGACAGCCGATTTCCTGGGCCGGGGACGACATGGCCTTTGTGGGCTCGGTCGTGCGCGGCGTGGCGTCGGTGAGCCGGACGCTCGAGGATGGACGCACCCAGATGGTCGGGCTTTTGCTGCCTTCTGACTTCGTGGGGCGTCCGGGCCGGACGACATCCCCCTACGATGTGACGGCGGTCAGCGACGTGACCCTGTGTTGTTTCCGCAGAAAGCCGTTTGAACACCTGCTTCTGGTCGCGCCCCATGTGGCCGAGCGGCTGTTGGAAATGACCCTTGATGAGCTGGACGCCGCGCGGGAATGGATGCTGGTTCTGGGCCGCAAGACTGCGCGCGAAAAGATTGCCAGTCTGCTGACAATCATCGCGCGCCGGGAATCGGTGATCGGCATGACCAAGACCAAGGGGCCGATTGTCGTCGAACTGCCCCTGACGCGCGAGGCCATGGCCGATTACCTTGGCCTGACGCTGGAAACGGTCAGCCGACAGATTTCCGCTCTGAAGCGTGAAGGGCTGATCGAACTGGATGGCAAGCGCCGGATCATCGTGCCGGATTTCACCGCACTCTTGGACGAAACCGGAGACGACGCGGACGGCGGTCTGATCGCCTGACCCCCGAAAAGGGGAGGGGTGGGGCCGTTGAACGCCCCTATTCCCGGCCCGCGTCCCCATGTCCTAATGCGCCATCAGCAAGGGCAGGGTCGCATTTCCAAGAAGGTCGCGCGTCGCCCCACCAAGGATCGATTCCCGGAACCGGGAATGGCCGTAGGCCCCCATCACGATCAGGTCGGCACCATGTTCTTCGGCAAAACGTTCCAGAACCTCGGACACCCGGGGCAGGGTGCGGGCAAGGATCGACACCTCGGCCTTGACCCCATGCCGGGCGAGCATCAGGCAGATCGCGCCGCCGGGGTCGGACCTTTCGGGGGAATGGCTGGGCGGGTCGATCATCACGATATCGACCTTTTCGGCGGCTTTCAGGAACGGTAGGGCCGCCCGCACCGCGTTAAAGCTTTCGCTGCTTTCGTTCCATGCGACGACGATCCGGTCGAATGGCTTCGCCGCGCCCTTTTCGGGGACAACGAGAACCGGGGCGCCTGTGCCGAACAGTTCAGCCTCTAGGACGCTGACGTGCAGCGGATTTGCCTTGTCGGAGTAGGGCCTGGTGGCAACGACAAGATCGGAATAGCGGGTCAGCCGGCCAACCAAGGTATCGAGGCCAAGATGCGGGATCACCACCGGTTCGATCGCCAGCTTGGACATGTTGGCGGGAAGACCGCCCTTGACCCACTCCTGTAATTCCTCGGCACGGGCTCGCGCCTCGGCCGCGCCGGTTTCCATCACGATGGCCGCCGAACCGGCGGGCAGGGGTTCGTATCTGGCCGGGTCGACCCCGACGCAATGTATGTCCAGATGGGCATCCTGCCGGTCCGCGACCGCCAAGGCGGCAGAAAGGGCGGGACCATCCGCGCCCGCATCGGTCGCCACGAAAGAAATCGTCTGATAGCCCATGGTGCGTCTCCCTGATTGCAGCGTGGGGTCCATCATGGCGGCCAGCTGCTGCGCTGCATTGATCCCTATCAAAGGGCGGCTCACGGAAACTTGACATGGATCAATGCGGCGGTCGGCTGCACGGGCGAAACCCCCAAACAGAGCTGAACGGCCCGAAGGGATGATTCCGTCGACTTGGATCATCCTGAACGGGCGAAAGAAGGGAACGCTTCTCATGTGGGATTGGATCAAGATAGCGGTGTGGGGGCTTATTGCCCTTTTCGCCGCCATTGCCGCGAATTTCGCGCGCGACCTGGCCTACCAGGTCCACGCGATTCTCGTGATGCTGGTCGCCGGTGGCATGTTCGTGTGGACAGTGCGAACCGCTGGCGATGAAAAGGGGCCGGCGCCGACCGGCTATATGGATGGGGTTGTGCGCTATGGCGTGATCGCGACCGCCTTCTGGGGGGTCGTCGGATTCCTCGTGGGCGTATTCATCGCGTTTCAGCTGGCCTTTCCCGAACTGAACTTTGCCTGGGCCGAAGGCTTTGGCAACTTCGGGCGCCTGCGGCCACTGCACACCTCGGCAGTGATCTTTGCCTTCGGGGGCAACGCGCTTATCGCGACATCCTTCTATATCGTTCAGCGGACCTCTGCCGCCCGGCTCTGGGGTGGCAATGCTGGTTGGTTCGTGTTCTGGGGCTACCAGTTCTTCATCGTCCTTGCCGCAACCGGATACCTTCTGGGTGCGACCCAGTCGAAGGAATACGCCGAACCGGAATGGTATGTTGACCTGTGGCTGACGCTGGTCTGGGTGGTCTACCTTGGGGTTTTCCTGGGCACGATCATCAAGCGCAAAGAGCCGCATATCTACGTGGCCAACTGGTTCTTCCTGTCGTTCATCGTGACGGTGGCGCTGCTGCATGTGGTGAACAATATCTCGATCCCGGTGTCGATCTTCGGGTCGAAGTCGGTTCAGGTCTTCGCCGGGGTGCAGGACGCCATGACGCAGTGGTGGTATGGGCACAACGCGGTGGGCTTCTTCCTGACCGCGGGCTTCCTTGGGATGATGTATTACTTCGTGCCCAAGCAGGCGGAAAAACCGGTCTTTTCCTACAAGCTGTCGATCGTGCACTTCTGGGCGCTGATCTTCATCTACATCTGGGCCGGTCCGCACCACCTGCACTACACCGCGCTGCCTGACTGGGCCTCGACCCTTGGCATGGTGTTTTCGATCATCCTGTGGATGCCTTCGTGGGGCGGCATGATCAACGGCCTGATGACGCTTTCGGGCGCATGGGACAAGATCCGCACCGACCCGATCATCCGCATGATGGTCATTTCCATCGGGTTCTACGGCATGTCGACCTTCGAAGGGCCGATGATGTCGATCCGCGTGGTCAACTCGCTGTCGCACTACACCGACTGGACCATCGGGCACGTCCACTCTGGCGCGCTTGGCTGGAACGGGATGATCACCTTCGGGGCGCTCTACTTCCTCGTGCCGCGCCTGTGGAACAAGGAACGGCTTTACAGCCTGCGCCTTGTGTCCTGGCACTTCTGGCTCGCCACGATCGGCATCGTTCTCTATGCCGCCTCGATGTGGGTGACAGGCATCATGGAAGGCCTGATGTGGCGTGAAGTCGATGCGCAGGGTTTCCTCGTGAACTCTTTCGCTGACACGGTGGCCGCGAAGTTCCCGATGTATGTGGTGCGTGGCACCGGCGGGATCCTCTACCTGCTTGGCGCGATCATCATGTGCTACAACCTTTGGATGACGGCCTTTGGCAACCGGGTTCCCGCCCGCGCTGCCGCTGCTGCCGCCACCCCCGCAGAATAAGGAGATCGGATCATGGGTATCCTTGATCGTCACAAGGTTCTTGAAAAGAACGCCACGCTCCTTCTGGTCGCCAGCTTTGCGGTGGTCACTGTCGGGGGCATCGTGGAAATCGCACCTCTCTTCTACCTCGAAAACACCATCGAGGATGTAGAGGGGATGCGGCCCTACTCGCCGCTGGAACTGGCCGGGCGTGACATTTACATCCGCGAAGGGTGCTATGTCTGCCACAGCCAGATGATCCGGCCGATGCGGGACGAGGTGGAACGCTACGGACATTACAGCCTTGCGGCTGAATCGATGTACGACCACCCGTTCCAGTGGGGGTCAAAGCGGACCGGGCCGGATCTGGCCCGCGTCGGCGGCCGCTACTCGGATGAATGGCATGTGGACCACATGACCGATCCGCAGTCGGTGGTGCCGGAATCGGTTATGCCGAAATACGGCTTCCTTCTGGATCGCGAACTGGATGGGCAATACATCGGGGAACTGATGTCCACCCACGCGCTGGTCGGCGTCCCCTACGACGAGGAGATGATCGCCTCGGCACAGGCGGACTTTGCGGTGCAGGTCGATCCGTTCGGCGACACCGATGGGCTCTTGACCCGCTATCCGGGCGCGCAGGTGCGCAACTTCGATGGTCAGGACGCCCTGACCGAGATGGACGCGCTGATCGCCTATATGCAGATGCTCGGGACGTTGGTCGATTTCTCGACCTTCACCCCCGATGCAAGCCGCTAGGGGGAGGGTCTGATGAACTATCACATCCTTCGTGAAATCGCTGACAGCTGGGTGCTTCTGGCGCTGTTTCTGTTCTTCATCGGTGTCTGGTTCTGGGCCTGGCGGCCCGGATCCCGCCCGACCCACGAAGATGCGGCCAACGTTATCTTCCGGCACGAAACAGCCCCGGCCCAAGACACTGAACCGACCAATTCGGAGGCTCGGACATGAGCAAGCAAGAAGAAAAGCCCGATGTCGGCACGACCGGCCATAGCTGGGACGGGATCGAGGAACTGAACAACCCCTTGCCACGCTGGTGGGTCTGGCTGTTCTACCTCACCATCGTCTGGGGCATCTGGTACACCATCGCCTATCCGGCCTGGCCGGGGATCAAGGACGCGACCGCGGGCTACCTTGGGTATTCCACCCGGGGCGAAGTCGCCGCCGACATCAAGGCCGTCGAAGATGCCAACGCCGCCCTGACGGCAGAGCTGGCCTCTGTCGATCTGGCCACGCTGGCTGACAACGCCGAACTGAACCAGTTTGCGGTCAACGCTGGCGGGGCGGTTTTCCGCGCCAACTGTTCGCAGTGTCACGGGTCCGGTGCTGCCGGGGCCAAGGGCTATCCGAACCTTCTGGATGACGAATGGCTCTGGGGCGGGCGTATCGACGAGATCGCCTATACCGTCAGCCACGGCATCCGCAACGAACAGTCGTTCGATGCACGCGGGTTTGGGGGCGAAATGCCCGCCTTTGACGGTGTCCTTGCCGACGAGGAAATCGACGCAGTCGTGGCCCATGTGCTTGCCCTTGCCGGGGAAGACCATGACGCCGCGCTTGCCGAAACCGGGGCGACGCTGTTCCTTGACAACTGTGCCGCCTGTCATGGCGACAACGGCGAGGGCAGCCTTGCCGCGACCCGCAGCTATGAAGACCCCGAGGACCTGATCGCCAACGGCGAGATGACCGGCGCCCCGGCGCTGAACAACAAGGTCTGGCTGTTCGGTGGCGATGCCGCGTCGATCCGCGAAAGCATCGTAGGTGGCCGCGCCGGTGTCATGCCCGCGTGGAACGAAGACTTCCGTCCCGCCGGTGGCCTGACCCAGGCCGAGGTCAATGCGGTTGCCGCCTATGTCCACCAGCTGGGTGGCGGGCAATAAAGACTTCCTCCGGCCCGTTGCAGCAGGCCGGAAGAACCATCGGTCACGGGCTCTGTTCGCGCATGTCGCTTGACCGATGTTCCCTCTGGCGAGAGGGCAGTTACCCCCGGCGGGCCATTGGGTTCGGCGGGGGTAATTGTTTCGGGAGAACGGGCGCGGGCGCAGATTCCTCTGAGATGTGCTATAGTTGCCCAATACAGTCGGAGGATGAACGATGGCACGTGGCGCACCTGTGAAATTCACGGACAATATTTTCTGTAATTGGGGGCCTGCGGGCCGGTTCCTTGCAGTCATGATGCCAATCCCCGGCGAATTGCGATGGGGTTATGACCTGACCAATGGCCAATGCAAGATCGTCGTCCACGGCATCCAACACCAGCAGGGCGCGACCAGTGCGCTGTCTTTCGAATTCGGGGCGAACGTTGGGATCGGCATCGGCCCGATCGGCTTTACCTTTGGGGCGGGCATGGGCGCATCCATCCGGACCGGCTGGACGATCGAGGTTGACCCGGAGGTGAAGTATCTGAAGTGCCCCGGCGACAAGGGCTGCCAAAAGGTGGTGAAGGTCGATCTGTTTCGAAACTATGAATACGAGGCATTGGTCAAGACCGCGCTGGGTTTCGTGACGCAGGCGTCGGGCAAGGTGACCAAGGATACGTCGAAGATGGGCACGATCTACCTGAAGACGCCCTGCGACGGGAACTGTTGCCCGGGCGCTGGGGTGGCCTTTGCCCAGGCCGCGCAGGTCAAGGATGCGCTTCCGGCCAAGCCCAAAGAGCGGCTTCCCGCAGATGGCGAGCGGCCATGGAGGCCCTTTGACCGGTCGCCGGAGGTCCAGAAGACCGAGTTGAAAATGGAGTAACCCGCAGACCTGCGACAAAAACCATTGATCCATATCAAGGCGTGGACAGGGCTGACCCTTCAGAACAGGCCTGCGAACAGACTCATTTGATTTGGGATTCCTGCCTGATGTCCTCTTCTGAAACGCCGCCGCCGCTCTACGCCGCGCGAGAACCTGTTTTTCCGCGCCGGGTTTCCGGAAAGTTCCGGAACCTGAAATGGTGGATCATGCTGGTCACGCTGGGGATCTACTATCTGACCCCTTGGATTCGCTGGGACCGCGGCCCAGAATTGCCGGATCAGGCGGTGCTGGTCGATATGGCCGGGCGGCGGTTCTTCTTCTTCTGGATCGAGATTTGGCCGCATGAGTTCTATTTCATCGCGGGCCTGCTGATCATGGCGGGATTGGGTCTGTTCCTGTTCACCTCGGCCATGGGGCGGGTCTGGTGCGGCTATACCTGCCCGCAGACCGTCTGGACCGATCTGTTCATTCTTGTCGAACGCTGGGTCGAGGGCGACCGCAACGCGCGGGTCCGCCTGTGGAATGCCAAATGGGATGCGCGAAAGGTCCGGCTGCGGCTGACGAAATGGGTCCTTTGGGCGCTGATCGGCCTCGCCACGGGCGGGGCGTGGGTGTTCTATTTCACCGATGCGCCGACGCTGTTTGTCAATCTTCTCAACGGCACCGCCCACCCGATCGCCTATACCACCATGTTCATCCTGACGGCGACGACCTTCTTCTTTGGCGGGGTCGCGCGGGAACAGGTCTGTATCTATGCCTGCCCCTGGCCGCGGATTCAGGCTGCAATGATGGATGAGGACACGATCACAATCGCCTATCGCGAATGGCGCGGTGAGCCGCGCGGCAAGGGAAAGAACCGCGACGGCATGGGCGACTGCATCGACTGCATGGCCTGCGTGAATGTCTGTCCAATGGGGATCGACATTCGCAATGGCCAGCAGATGGAATGTATCACCTGCGGCCTGTGCATTGATGCCTGTGACGACATGATGGAAAAGATCGGCAAGCCGCGTGGGCTGATCGACTATATCGCGTTGAAGGACGAGGCCCGCGAACGCGAAGGCAAGCCGCCCGCGCCAGTGATCAAGCATATCCTTCGGCCCCGGACGATCCTTTATACTGCGCTATGGTCTGCCGTCGGTCTGGGCCTTGTGTTCGCCCTGTTCATCCGGCCCGATATCGACATGACCGTGGCCCCCGTCCGCAACCCGACCTTTATCGTCCAATCCGATGGGACCGTGCGCAACGTCTATGACATCCGCTTGCGCAACAAGCACGGAGAGGCGCGGCCGTTTGGCATGGCCCTGAACTCGGACGCGCCGCTCAGCTTGGACATCGAAGGCGCGGATGGTAGCCTTGTGATGGTCCCGGCGGACGAAATGCGCCAGATCCGGGTCTATGTGGACGCAGGCCCCGACAGCGCTGCAGCAACGATGGACCGCACTGAATTCACGTTCTGGGTCACGGACCTGAACAGCAACGAACGGGCCTACACCAACACGGTCTTCAATGGACGAGGCAACTGATATGGCAGTCTTCTCTGGCCCCATCACCGGCCGCAAATTCTTTGTGATCTTCGCGTCTTTCTTCGTGGTGATCATCGGCGTCAACATTGCCCTCGCAGTCAGCGCTGCCCGCACCTTTCCGGGGCTTGAGGTCAAGAACTCTTACGTCGCGTCGCAGCAGTTCGATGTGCAACGCGCCGCGCAAGAGGCGCTGGGCTGGACCATCGACGCACGGGTTCAACAGGGAGAATTGCACCTGACCATCACCGATGCCAACGGCACCCCGGTCGAGGTGCAGTCGGTTAGCGGCACCTTCGGGCGGGCGACCTCGGTTCGCGATGACCAGACCCCGAATTTCGCCTTTGACGGTCAGATGTACCGCGCGCCGGTCACGACCGCGCCGGGCAACTGGAACCTGCGGTTCGAAGCCATTGCCGAGGATGGCACGCTGTTCCGGCAGCGGGTCGTGGTGATCGTGGAAAGCTAGGGACATGTCGGCGACCGAATATCACTCTGCCGCGGTTTGTCCGGGCTGCATCGCGGGCGAAGGCGTCGCCCGCCGCGCTGCCGACGACGCCAGCCTTGGCGCTCGCGATATTCAATTGTCGCTGCCGACGATCCATTGCGCGGCCTGCATTTCGACCGTCGAACGCGGGCTGATGCAGCGCGCCGGGGTCGAAGATGTGCGGGTGAACCTGACCCGGAAGCGGGCCACTGTTCGCGTCTCGGCCGGGGTGGAAACCGCCGACATCGTGCGGGCCGTGTCGTCGCTGGGATACGAGGCGCAGCCGCTGGATGCCGCGACGCTCAGCGCCGGGGAAAGCGACCGGGCGGCCCGCGATATGGCGATGCGGCTTGGCGTGGCCGGGTTTTCCATGATGAACGTCATGCTGCTGTCGGTGGCGGTCTGGTCGGGGGCGTCGGATGCGACCCGCGATCTGTTCCACTGGATTTCGGCCGCCATCGCCCTGCCGACCATCGCCTTTTCCGCGCAGCCGTTCTTCCGCTCTGCCCTGTCGGCGCTGAAGGTTGCCCGGCTGAACATGGATGTGCCGATTTCGCTGGCGATCCTGTTGGCGGGGGCAATGTCGCTTTATGAAACGATCTCGCACGGGGAACACGCCTATTTCGATGCGGCCCTGTCGCTGACATTCTTCCTTCTGGCCGGGCGCTATCTGGATCAGAAGATGCGGTCTACCGCGCGATCGGCAGCGGCGGAGCTGGCCGCGATGGAGGTGCCTGTCGCCCTGCGCCTGTCCGATGACGGGGCGGAAACGGTCTCGGTCCGGGATGTAGCGGTTGATGATCTGCTGATGGTCCAACCGGGCGCACGGGTTCCCGTCGACGGGGTCATCACCGAAGGCAATTCCGAACTGGACCGGGCCTTCCTGACCGGGGAAACCGACCCTGTCGCCGTTGGTCCCGGTGCCGATCTGAAGGCCGGAGAGGTCAACCTGACCGGTGCACTGATCATGCGGGCCACGGCGGTTGGCGGCGATACGTTGCTGCACAATCTCGCCGAACTCATTTCGAACGCCGAGGCGGCAAAGTCGCGCTACAACACGCTTGCCGACCGGGCCGCGCGGATCTATGCGCCTGCGGTTCACCTGCTGGCCCTGATCGGCTTCATTGTCTGGATGTATGTGACCGGGGGTGATGTGCGGCACGCGCTGAATATCGCCGTGGCGTTGTTGATTATCACCTGCCCCTGTGCATTGGGCCTTGCCGTGCCTGCCGTGTCCACCGTCGCATCGGGGCGGTTGTTCCGGCTCGGATTGCTGGTCAAGCACCCCTCGGCGCTGGAACGTCTGGCCGAGGTGGACGAGGTGATATTCGACAAGACCGGCACTCTGACGCGCGGCACCCCGGTGTGCACCAACATGGCCGATCTGCCCGACAGCGCTCTGTCCGTCGCTGTGGCGCTGGCTGAAGCCTCCGGTCACCCCAGGTCGCGCGCCATTGTCGAGGCCGCCCGCGGGCGCGACCTGCCGCGTGTCCGGGTCACGGACATAGTAGAGGTGCCAGGCTTTGGGGTCGAAGGGACGTTGAATGGCGCGCAGGTCCGTCTGGGTCGGGCGCAATGGGTCGGGGCCGAAGGGGCAGGCAGCGGAACCGTGTTGCGGCTGGCCGACGGTGCCTTGCATGACTTCCGTTTCGAAGACGCCCTGCGGCCCGGCGCGGCCGGTTTGATTGCGGCACTAAAGGCGCGGGGGCTTCCCGTGACGCTTTTGTCCGGGGATGCCGAGGCGCCGGTCCGGTCCTTGGCAGACGACCTTGGGATCGACGACTGGCATGCTGGTGTCCTGCCCGATGGCAAGGCGGACCTGCTGCGCCAGCGGGCCGAGGCGGGCAAGCGCGTGCTGATGGTCGGCGACGGGCTGAACGACACGGCGGCACTTGCGCTTGCCCATGTGTCCATCGCGCCTGCCTCCGCGCTTGAGGCGACGCGGGTCGCGGCGGACCTTGTCCTGATGGGCGCAGACCTGTCGAAAATCGCGGACGGGCTGCGGATCGCCGGCTCTGCCCGGAGGCGCATTCTGGAAAACTTCGGGGTGGCGGCTGTTTACAACATGATCGCGGTTCCGGTCGCCTTCCTTGGCTTTGCAACGCCGCTGGCGGCTGCTATCGCCATGTCGTCGTCGTCGATCATCGTTTCCCTGAACGCATTGCGGACCCGCTAGCCATGGAAGTTCTGTCCCTCCTCATCCCCATTTCGATTGGTCTTGGCGCCATTGGGCTGGCGGCGTTCTTCTGGACGATGAAGAGCCAGCAATACGATGACCCCGAAGGGGACGCGGCGCGGATCCTGCGGGACGATTACGACGATCATCCGGCGGAGTAGGCCCGCCGATCGGCAGATTTCCGCAATATCTTGTGGATAACCCCGGTGGTTTTCCCAGATGCTGGGGGTATCCGTTGACTCTGGCACGCTGCCCCCGCCAGACTTCCTCAAACCAAGAATCAAGAACGGGGCAGTCCCTTTGCGCTTTTCCAAGCTGCGTCTGAATGGCTTCAAAAGCTTCGTTGACCCGACCGATCTGGTGATCGCGGACGGGCTGACCGGCGTCGTCGGGCCGAATGGCTGTGGCAAGTCAAACCTTCTTGAGGCGCTGCGCTGGGTCATGGGCGAAAACCGGCCGACCGCGATGCGGGGCGGCGGCATGGAAGACGTGATCTTTGCGGGGACGACCAGCCGTCCGGCCCGCAACCATGCCGAGGTCAGCCTTGTGATCGACAACGGCGAACGTCTGGCCCCGGCGACCTTCAACGACAGCGACATTCTTGAGATCACCCGCCGGATCACCCGAGATGTCGGGTCGGCCTATAAGGTCGGGTCCAAGGATGTGCGGGCGCGGGACGTGCAGATGTTGTTCGCCGATGCCTCGACCGGGGCGCATTCGCCCGCGCTGGTCCGGCAGGGGCAGATTTCGGAACTGATCAACGCAAAGCCGAAGAACCGGCGCCGCATTCTGGAAGAGGCGGCAGGGATTTCCGGCCTGTATCAGCGGCGGCACGAAGCCGAGCTGAAGCTGAAAGGCGCGGAACAGAACCTTGCCCGCGTCGATGATGTTCTGGAACAACTGGCCAACCAGTTGGGGCAGTTGGCGCGGCAGGCCCGTCAGGCGGCCCGCTACCGCGAGATCGGGGAGAACCTGCGCAAGTCCGAGGGGCTACTGCTCTACCGTCGCTGGAAAGAGGCGGAAGAGGCGCGCATGGCCGCCGTGGCCCAATTGCAGGAACGGACCGTCACCGCATCGCAGGCAGAGGCCGCGGCCCGCGCCGCCACCAAGGCCCGCACCGCGCGGGAAGAGGGGCTGCCCCCCCTGCGCGAGGAAGAGGCGATCGCCGCCGCCGTGCTACAACGGTTGCAGGTCCAGCGCGACAGCCTGAAGGAACAGGAAGCTCGCGCGATCGAAACGATCCAGACCCTGCGCAACCGGATCGACCAGCTGTCCCGTGATATTGAGCGCGAGGCGGGGCTGAACAAGGACGCAGGCGAGACCATCGACCGGCTGGAGTGGGAGGCCCGCGAGATTGCCAAAGCGGGCGAGGGGCATTCCGGCCGGTTGGAAGCCGCGCAGGAGGCCGCCCGCGAGGCCGCAAGTGTCTTGCAGGAACGCGAAAGCGACCTGAGCCAGATGACCGAGGATGTGGCCCGTCTTGCCGCCCGGCACCAGTCCGCCCAACGGCTTCTGGACGATAGCCGCAAGACGCTTGAGAAGGCAGAGGCCGACGCGGCCCGCGCCACCGCTGCGATGCGGGATGCGGAAACGGCCCTTGCCCGTGCCGAAGAGGATTTCGCCCGCGCCGCCGAGGCCGAGGCCGAGGCTGTCGCCCGTGCCGAAGGGGCCGAGGAGGCGCTGATCGAGGCGGAAGCGGCCCGCGCCGACACCCAATCCCGCGAAGTGGATGCCCGCGCCCTGCGGTCCGCCGCCGAGGGCGAGGCCAATGCCCTGCGCGCCGAGGTTGCGGCCCTTGCCCGGCTGGTCGAACGCGACACCGCCGAGGGCGGGCAGGTGATGGACATGCTGCGGGTGCAGGGGGGCTATGAAAAGGCGCTGGGCGCCGCGCTGGCCGATGACCTGCGGGCCCCCGCGATTGATGGCGACGGCAAATCCGGCTGGGCCGTTATGCCCGCCTATACCGATCCCCAGTCGCTGCCCGATGGTGTGCAGGCGCTGACCAATTTCGTCACAGTGCCAGAGGTGTTGGTGCGCCGGATGGGGCAGGTGGGTCTGGTTGACGCGGCGGACGGTCCCCGTTTGCAGGCCGCGCTGAAACCGGGCCAGCGGCTGGTCAGCATTGAAGGGGACCTGTGGCGCTGGGACGGGTTCCGCGCCGGGGCCGAGGATGCACCATCAGCGGCGGCCTTGCGGTTGCAGCAGTTGAACCGGCTGGTCGAGTTGAAGCGCGATCTTGAAGAGGCCAACGCAAAGGCCGACGGTGCCCGCATGGCGCATGAGGCGCTGACCCAGCGGCTGGCCGATCTGACCGATGCCGATCAGGCCGCCCGCACGGCCCGGCGAGAGGCTGACCGGCAGGTGGCCGAGGCAAACCGCGCCCTGTCCCGGGCCGAGGCCGACCGGAACCTTGCCGAGGGCAAGCTGGAAAGCTCTGGCCTTGCCGTGAAGCGGCACGAGGAAGAGGCGATGGGCGCCCGCGCCTCGATGGCCGAGGCCGAGAAATCCGCGCGTGACCTGCCGGATCTGGGCGATGCCCGCGCGGCGGTCGAAGATATCAAGGTCACCGTCGAAGCTGCCCGAATGACCATGATGGCCAAGCGGTCGGCCCATGATGAGGTGCGCCGCGAAGGTGAAGCCCGGTTGAAGCGCAGCCAGGAGATCACCAAGGAAATCTCGGGTTGGAAGCACCGGTTGGAGACTGCGTCGAAACGGTCGGCGGAATTGGCCGAGCGTAAGGCCGCATCCGAAGAAGAGCTGGCCGAGGCGACTGCCGCGCCCGAGGAAATCGCGATCAAGCGCGAGGAATTGTCGGAGGCGATCGACGAGGCCGAGGCCCGCCGGAAGATGGCGGCAGACAAGCTGGCCGAGGCGGAAAATGCCCTTCGCGACGCACAGATGACCGAACGGGAAACCGAGCGTGCCGCCTCTGAAGCGCGCGAGGCCCGCGCCCGTGCCGAGGCCCGGAACGATGCTGCCCGCGAAACGGTCGCCTATGCCGCCGAACGGATCATGGAGGCGCAGGAGGTCACGCCGGACAAGCTTTTGGAAACCCTGGACGCTGACCCGGAGAAAATGCCGCCCTCCGACCAGATCGAGGCGCAGGTCAACGCCCTGAAACGGCAACGCGATGCGCTGGGTGCTGTGAACCTGCGGGCCGAGGAAGACGCCAAGGAGGTCCAGCAGGAATTCGATACGCTGACCAACGAAAAGCAGGACCTTGAGGACGCGATCAAGGCGCTGCGCTCTGGCATCGCCAGCCTGAACAAGGAGGGGCGCGAACGGCTTCTGACCGCCTTCGAGCAGGTCAACGAGAGCTTTGGTCTGTTGTTCACTCACCTGTTCGGCGGGGGCGAGGCCAAGCTGGTCATGGTCGAAAGTGACGACCCTCTGGATGCGGGGCTGGAAATAATGTGTCAGCCGCCGGGCAAGAAGCTGGCCACCCTGTCACTGCTCTCCGGGGGCGAACAGACCCTGACGGCGCTGGCGCTGATCTTTGCGGTGTTCCTTGCCAACCCCGCGCCGATCTGCGTGCTGGACGAAGTGGACGCGCCGCTGGACGATGCCAACGTGACCCGGTTCTGTGACCTTCTGGACGAGATGTGCCGCCGGACCGATACACGCTTCCTGATCATCACACACCACGCGGTGACAATGGCCCGTATGGACCGCCTGTTCGGGGTGACGATGCAGGAAAAGGGCGTCAGCCAATTGGTCAGCGTCGACTTGAAGAAGGCCGAACAGATGGTCGCCTGAGACAGGTAGGGTGGGTCAAGACCCACCTTACTTGCGCGGATCGTGGGGTAGGTTTGAACCCTCCCCTGCCGCTACAATCGGTTCAACAGATCGCGCGTTGGCCATGCATCGGCCGGCAATCCCAGCCGCTCCTGTTCGGTCTGGACCGCCTCGCGGGTCTTTTCGCCGATGATCCCGTCAATGCCGCCAACGTCATGGCCCCGCGCCTCCAGCTTGCGTTGCAGGGCTATCACCTCTTCGCCCGACAGGGGCGGAGAGGGATTGCCCGCGTCATAGACCGGCGCGCCCATGATCCGGGTGCCGAAATAGGCGGCGGTGGTCACATAGACCATCGACTGGTTCCATTCGAAATAGACGTGGAAGTTTGGATAGGCGAGGAAGGCTGGACCATCCCGCCCCATCGGAAGCAGGACCGAGGCGGGCAGCCGGTCCGGGCCAAGGTTACCGGCGCGGGCCCGGACGCCAAGGCGTTCCCAGTCCCGGACGGACATTTCATGGTTCAGCCCCGTCAGGGACCAGTCCAGCGAGTCGGGCACGACGATCTCTTGCAGCCACGGTTCATTCGGGCGCCAGCCGAGGGACGACAGCACCTGCGCCCCGGACATCAGCGCATCGGCCGACGATCCCTTGAGGTCAACATGGCCATCCCCATCGCCGTCCCGGCCGTTTTCAATAATGTCGCCGGGCAGCATCTGCACTTGGCCGATTTCACCGGCCCATGCGCCGGTCGTCCGGTTCGGGTCGAAATCTCCGCGTGTATACAGCTCCAGCGCGGCAAAGACCTGTGGCCGGAACAATTCGGGGCGGCGACAGTCGTGCGACAGGGTGACCAGCGCGTTGAGCGTGTTGAAATTGCCTTGCACCTGCCCGAAATCGGTTTCGAACGCCCAGAAGGCCAGAAGGACGCCACGCGGAATTCCGAACTCCCGCTCGATCCGACGGAAGGTTGCATCGTTTCGCTGGCTGTAGATCGCTGCGTTGTCGATCCGGTTCTGCGAGATGAGCGAACGGCTGAAGCTGATGAAGTCCTTTTGGAAGACCCCCTGCCGCCGGTCAGCGTTGATCACGTCCTGATCCTGTCGGGCGTTGGCAAAGAAGCCGTCGACGGTCGCGGCGTCATAGCCCATGGATCGGGCTTCCTGGCGCAGTCCATCGACAAACCCGGAAAAACTTCCGCCACATCCTTGCGCGGTGGCGCCGGTTCCAAGGAGAAGGGTCGCTACAAGGGTCAAGGCGCTGCGCATGTTCTGGCTCCGGTCTGTTGATGTTGGCGGAGGGTATCAGCCTGATGCCGTGAAACAAGGGATAGGTTCCCGGCGGCCCGCGCCAGTCCGGTTCGGTCATTTCTTGCTTATGTCGAGGGACGCACTGGCGGTTCCTTGCGCATGGCCGCGTTTCTTGTGGATGATCCTGTGGGGAACTCTGCCCTGTGCAAAAATGTTAACCCTTCGTTAATAAATGGAGCAGATGCAGGAGGAGGGATGGTTGCGGTGTTGGCTGGTTGACTGGTTTCGGGGCTGAAGCGATGAACATTTTGATTGTAGAGAGCAATGCGGCGCTGGCCGCAATCTGGGCGCGACATCTTGAACGGATGGGGCACCGGGTTGACGTGGCGGGCACAGCCGATGACGCCGTCGCCCGGATCGCCGAAGCGCGGCCGGAGGTAATCCTGATCAACCTCGTTCTTGAGGAGGGCAGTGCGCTGGGCGTCGCAGACTACGCGCGGATTCGTTGCCCGGACACAAATATCGTCTTTGTAACCGATACACGGTTCTTCTCGGACGGATCGATCTTCAACTTTTCACCCAACGCCCGCGCCCTGGTCAAGGCCGAGACAGACCCCGACGATCTGGCGGCCATCGTCGAACACTATGGCCGCCCCGTCGCATCAGCCGCGCCCGTGCGGCTCTGACAGGTTCAGAACCGGACCTGTCGGCACGATCCGGTGCGGATTGATCGTGTCGTGGCTGTAGTGGTAGTGCCGGGTGATGTGATCGAAATGCACGGTCTCGGCCACGCCGGGGATCTGATACAGTTCGCGGGTGTAGGCCCAGAGGTTCGGGTAATCGACGATCCGTTTCCGGTTGCATTTGAAGTGACCGTGATAGACCGGGTCGAACCGGATCAACGTGGTGAATAGCCGCCAGTCAGCCTCGGTCAACTGATCCCCCATCAGATAGCGGTTCTGTGCCAGCCGGTCTTCCAGCCAGTCCAGGCTGTCGAACAGCGGGCCAACCGCGGCGTCATAGGCCTCTTGCGTGGTGGCAAAGCCGCTTTTGTAGACCCCGTTGTTGACGGTGTCGTAGATGCGGGCGTTGATCGGTTCGATCGCCTCGCGCAAGTCTTCGGGCCAGAAGTCGGCGGTGTTGCCGGTGATCCCGTCGAAGGCCGAATTGAACATGCGGATGATTTCAGAGCTTTCGTTGGACACGATGGTCTTGGTCACCTTGTCCCAGAGGATCGGCACGGTCACACGGCCGGAGATCTTGGGATCGGCCCGGAGGTAGATGTCGCGGGCGAATTCAGACCCGAACAAAAGGTCGCCGGTCGCGCCGGGAAAATCGGTCGAGAAGGTCCAGCCGTCCGACAGCATGTCGGGGTGCACGACGGAAACGCCGATGTGATCCTCCAGCCCCTTCAAGGCGCGGAAGATCAGCGTGCGGTGCGCCCAGGGGCAGGCGTAGGACACATAGAGGTGATAGCGCCCGGATTCCGCCTTGAACCCGGCATAGCCCGTTGGCCCCGCCGACCCGTCTGCGGTGATCCAGTTGCGGAAGGTTGTCGTGGTCCGGACGAATGCCCCCCCGGTCTTTGAAGTGTCATACCAGGTGTCCTGCCAGACGCCGTCAACAAGCTTGCCCATCGTGATCTCCTTTCAGTTCCCAAAAGACCTAGTCCTTTGCGGGGCCGGGATCACCCCCGCTACGGGCGCAGGTAGTCTGCGCAGATGCACAGGCGGGGCTGGTAGTGGTCCAAAGGCGGCGACCCACCATATGCTGTGTCAGGCGTGGAAGAACCTTTGTGATACAAAAGGTTAACTTGATTTCAATCCAATATGCGCCATGATCCACCCCGGATGGAGGAGACTGACAATGTCCGATTTCTTGCCCGAAGCGGTCCGCAAGGGACTGGAAGACGCCCGCAAGGCGGCGCTACGCCGGTCGTCCCGGCTGTGCGTGCACGTGGATGACAAGGTCTATCGCGTGCTTCGGCTTTGGGATGGCGGGTTCAGCACGGATGCCGAAGACGCGCCGCATCTGCGCGGCTATGTCGACCTCTACGATGGCATGCGCCACCTGTCGTCCTGCCTCGTCGTCGCCTCGGAACAGCAGGGCGATGAAATGGTGTTCGAATTCAAGTGGAACACGGCCGTGTCCGATCGCCCCGCCGCGGATTTCGTGCGGGAACAGGACGCGCCGGTCGCCTTGATCACCGCACGCTAGGCGCTACTGCAAATCGGAAAACGCGGATTGCAGGCGGGCGACCGCCTCTTCCACGATGTCGCGCCGGGTGGCGAGGTTGAACCGCAGGAAGGTTTCCCCGCCCGCGCCGAAACCCGGCCCGGGGCTGGCCGCGATCTTCGCCGTTTCGCGCACCCGTTTGTCCACTTCCTCGTAGGTCATGCCGGTGTCGGCGAAATCGACCCAGGCCAGGTAGGTGGATTGCAGCGGCAGCGACCGCACACCGGGAATGGCATTCACGCCCGCGTCAAAGATCTTTCGGTTCTGATCAAGATAGGCCATCTGTTCGTCGACCCATTTGGCGCCTTCCGGGGAATAGGCGGCCTCGATCATCTTCATGGCAATGACACCGGGGCCATAGTCCAGTTGTGACAGACGATTGACCAGCGCTGCGCGCAGCCCGTTGTCCGGGATGATCAGGTTGCCGGTCCGCTGTCCCGCGATGTTGAAGGTCTTGGATGCGGCGGTCAGGATCACCATCCGGTCCTGATGGTCGGGCGCGGCCACATGCATCGGCACAAAGGTCTCGCCGGGATAGACAAGGTCGTGGTGGATTTCGTCCGACAGGATCAGCAGGTCATTCCGGGCCGCGAAATCGGCAACTGCGCGCAACTCGTCCGCAGTCCAGAGCCTTCCTGTGGGGTTTTGTGGCGAACACCAGATCAGGATTTTCTCCTTGCCGGTCAGGCGGGACTGCGCATCGTCGAGGTCCAGTTCATAGCGGTCGCCATCCCGACGCAGCGGGCATTCCGTCATCACCCGGTCGTTCTTGCGAATCTTATGCGCGAATTCGTGATACACAGGCGAGAAGACCACAGCGGCGTCGCCGGGATTGGAATAGGTCTGCAAGGACAGGGCAATCGCATTGCCTAGCCCTTGCGATGTCACGATCCAGTTGGTGTCGATGTCCCAGTTGTGCCGGTTCTTCATCCACCATTGGATCGCATTTCGGTACGCGGGATATTCCCAGGAATAGCCAAAGACCCCATGATCGGCGGCGGCGCGTATCGCGTCGCGCACGCAATCGGCGGTGGGATAGTCGGAATCGGCGGTCCACATCGCCAACCCATCATCGGGGGAGACACCGAAAAGGGCGTCCATCTTGTCCCACTTGGTGCTTTGGCTGCCGCGGCGGTCTATGGGGTCATCAAAACTCATCACAGGTCTCCTTGCTTGGCGCCACGCTAGCGCAGCCGCTGTCAGGCGCAAGCCCATGTTGCGCAGCGGCATTGCATCGCTTACATGGCCTGTCATGAGCCTGAGACCGATCCTGATCCATCCCGATCCGCGCCTGAAAAAGGTGTGCGATCCGGTGACCGAGCTGTCCGACGATATTCGCCGGCTGGCCGATGATATGCTGGAAACCATGTATGACGCGCCGGGCGTCGGCCTTGCCGCGCCGCAGGTGGGTGTTATGTCGCGGATGCTGACCATGGATTGCGTCAAGGAAGAGGGTGCGGCGCCGCAGCCGATGGTCCTGATCAACCCGGAAATCACCTGGGTCTCAGAGGAGACCAATGTCTACGAAGAAGGCTGCCTGTCGATCCCCGAACAATACGCCGACGTGACCCGCCCCGCCGAAGTCGACGTGACCTGGCTTGGTCTGGACGGAAATACCTATGCCGAGCGGTTCAGCGGGCTGTGGGCCACTTGCGTCCAACACGAGATCGACCATCTGAACGGCAAGCTGTTCATCGACTATCTGAAACCGCTCAAACGGCAGATGATCACCCGCAAGATGCAGAAACTGAAGCGGGAACAGGCGCGCGGCTGACCCGCGTTTCGTCCAACCCGTCCGGAGGAGCCTCAATGCCCCATCGCCCGTTCCTGATGTGGCCGCACAAGGGGCTGCGCACCCCTGCCGACCCGGTGGGCGAGATCACCGACGACATTCGCGCCATCTGGGACGAGATGATCACGGCGATGGAGGAGATGCCGGGCGTGGGCCTTGCCGCCGTGCAGCTGGGCATTCCGTTGCGCCTTGCCGTGGTCGATGCGTCGAACGAACGGGGCCGTGCGGTGCGCATGGCCAACCCCGAGGTGCTTCACGCGTCAATCGAGTTTCGTGACCACGAGGAGGCCTCGCCCAATCTGCCGGGCGTGTCCGCCAAGATCAGCCGCCCCCGCGCGGTGACGGTTCGGTTTCTGAACGAGGCAGGGGAACAGGAAGACCGCGATTTCGTCGGGCTTTGGGCGACCTCCGTTCAACACCAGATCGACCACCTGAACGGACAGATGTATTTCGACCACCTGTCCAAGACCAAGCGCGACATGCTGTTGCGCAAGGCAAAGAAGCTGAAGGGCTAGAGTGATGCGCGTCGTCTTCATGGGAACGCCAGAGTTTTCGGTCCCGGTGCTGGAGGCATTGGTCGATGCCGGGCACGATGTGGTCTGTGTCTATTCCCAGCCGCCCCGCCCGGCGGGCCGTGGCAAGAAGGACCGCCCGTCGCCGGTTCAGGCCCGGGCCGAGGCGCTGGGCCTTCCTGTCCGCCATCCGCTGAATTTCAAGGACCCGGCGGAGGTGCAGGCCTTTGCCGCCTTGCGGGCCGACTTGGCCGTTGTTGTGGCTTATGGGCTGATCCTGCCGCAGGCCGTGTTGAACGCGCCCGCGCGGGGGTGCCTGAACATTCACGCCTCGCTCCTGCCGCGTTGGCGGGGGGCGGCGCCGATCCACCGGGCGATCATGGCGGGCGATGCGGAAACCGGGGTTTGCATCATGCAGATGGAGGCAGGGCTGGACACCGGCCCGGTCCTGCTGCGCAAGGCGACCCCCATCGGGCCCGAGGAAACCACCGGCGAATTGCATGACCGCCTGTCGGCGCTTGGGGCCACGGCGATTGTCGAGGCGCTGGAGCGCCTGCCAGATCTGACGCCAGAGCCGCAGCCGGAGGCAGGCGTCACCTATGCCGCGAAAATCGACAAGGCCGAGGCAGCGATCGACTGGACCCGACCGGCGGAGGAGGTCAGCCGTCTCATCCGGGGGCTGTCGCCCTTCCCCGGCGCCTGGACCCTGATCAACGGCGAACGGGTCAAATTCCACGGCGCCCGCGTGGTGCCGGGACAGGGCGCGCCGGGGGCGGTTCTGGGCGGGTTCACCGTGGCCTGTGGCGCGGGTGCGGTCGAGATCACCCGCGTGCAGCGCGAGGGCAAACGCGCCATGCCCGCCGAAGAGGTTTTGCGCGGCATGACCCTGCCCGCACGTCTGGGGTAGGCATCTCTTTCCCGGTGACGCTGCGCCTTGCCCATGCTAGGGCGAGGGTATGACACGTATTCCTTCCAAGGATGAAATCCTTCAGTGGATTTCGGACAATCCGACCCTCACCGCCAAGCGCGACATCGCCAAGGCCTTTGGCATCAAGGGCGCGGCCCGCATCGACCTCAAGCGTATCCTGCGCGAGCTGGAGGACGAGGGCGTCCTGCGCAAGCGCAAGTCGTCCTATCGCGAGGCGGACAAGCTGCCGCCGGTGGCGGTGCTGCGCATTTCCGCGCCGGATGCTGCGGGCGATGTCTTTGCCCGCCCGCTGGAGTGGGAGGGCACGGGCGAAGAGCCCGCCATCCTGATGCTACTGAAATCCTCGGACCCGCCCCTTGGCGACGGCGACAGGGTGCTGGCCCGATTGACCGAGGTCGGGGGCGAGGCCCATGCCTATGAAGGCCGGTTGATCCGCAAGATCGGCACCAACCCGCAGCGCATCCTTGGGGTCTATCGCAAGGGGTCCGAAGGGGGGCGGATCGTGCCGATCGACAAGGGCGCGGACAAGCAATGGGTGGTGCCCGCCGGGGCCGAAGAGGGCGCGAAGGACGGCGAGCTGGTCGAGGCGGAACAAAGCGGGCCGAAGGGCCGGCTGGGCCTGCCCAAGGCGCGCATCGTGGCCCGGCTGGGCGATCCGACCGCGCCCAAGGCCGTCAGCCTGATCGCGATCCATCAGCATGGCATCCCCGATGCCTTCCCCGACGAGGTCGTGGCCGAGGCTGACCGCGCCAAGCCCGCCGGTCTGAAGGGGCGCGAAGACCTGCGCGACCTGCCGCTGCTTACCATCGACCCCTTCGATGCCCGCGACCGGGACGATGCGGTGCTGGCCATTCCCGACGACGACCCGAAGAACGAGGGCGGATTCATCCTGTGGGTGGCGATTGCCGATGTGGCTCATTACGTCCGCCCCGGATCGGCCCTGGATCGCGAGGCGAAACATCGCGGCAATTCCACCTATTTCCCGGATCGCGTGGTGCCGATGTTGCCCGACCGCCTGTCAGGCGACCTGTGTTCGCTGCATGAAAACGTACCCCGCGCCTGCATGGCCGTGCGGATGCGGATCGACAGTGCCGGGCACAAGATCGACCACCGGTTCACCCGTGGGCTGATGAAATCCGTGGCCTCGCTGAACTATATGGAGGTTCAGGCGGGCATGGACGGGCAGCCGAATGACAAGGTCGCCCCCCTGATGGAGGAGGTGATCCGCCCGCTGTTTGCGGCCCATGATGCGCTCAAACGGGCGCGGGCGGCGCGGCAGCCGCTGGAACTGGACCTGCCCGAACGCCAGATCGTCATCAACGAAGATGGCCATGTCACCAGCGTGGATTTCAAGGAGCGGCTGGAGGCGCACAAGCTGATCGAGGAATTCATGGTGCTGGCCAATGTGGCCGCCGCCGAGGAACTGATCCGCCTGCGCACGCCGCTTCTGTTCCGGGTGCACGAGGAACCGAACCCCGACAAGCTTGATGCGCTGCGCGAGGTTGTGCAGGCGTCGGGCCTGACGCTTGCCAAGGGGCAAGTGCTGAAGACCCAGCACCTGAACAACCTGTTGAAACAGGCCGAGGGGACGGAGAATCAGGAGCTGATCAACCTGCAAACTCTGCGGTCGATGACGCAGGCCTATTACAGCCCGACGAACTTTGGCCATTTCGGTTTGGCGCTGCGCAACTATGCGCATTTCACCTCGCCCATCCGGCGGTATTCCGACCTGATCGTGCACCGGGCTTTGATCCGGGCGCACCGTTGGGGCGATGACGGGCTGACCGACGCCGAGATCGAGCTGCTGGAAGACACCGGGCAAAAGATCAGCGACACCGAACGCCGGTCAATGATGGCCGAACGGGACACCACCGACCGCTATCTTGCCGCCTATCTGTCCGACCGGATCGGAGCCGAGATGACCGGCCGGATCAGCGGCATCGCCCGGTTTGGCGTCTTCGTGAAGCTGGATGAAACCGGGGCCGACGGGATGATCCCGATCCGAGAGCTGGGGCGCGAGTTCTTCCACTACGACGCGGAAACCCAAACTTTGACCGGGTCAGACACCGGGCTGGTCATCGGGTTGGGTCAGCGGGTCACGGTCAAACTGGCCGAGGCTGCGCCGGTTACCGGGGGGCTGATCGTGGAACTGGTGAAACTGGACGACTACGCCATGCCCAAACCCTCGCGGTATGGGCGCAAAGGCAAGGGCGGAAAGCCGCCCCGGCGCAAGGCGGGTGCGGCCAAACACAAGGCCAAGGCGATCAAGCGCAAGGTGAAACGGACGCGACGCTAGGGAAGGTGGGTTGAAACCCATCTTACAGAACACGTCCAAATGTAAGGTGGGTTTCAACCCACCATGGCTGACCGCTAGTAGCTTTGGTTCAACTCATCCGCCGCTGGGATTTCCCGTTCCCGCCGGGCGATATAGTCCAAGAGCGCGTCGTTCTTGGCCGGGTCGAGTTTCGGTTCTTCGTACTCCGACAGCAATTTGCGGGCGTACTTCAAGGCGCGTTCGGTGATGTCCTGCGATCCTTCGGCAACCCATTGTTCGATGGAATTGTTGTCGAACAGTTCCGGCATGAAATATGCGGTCTGGAAGTTTTCCTGCGTATGCGGATGGCCAAGGTAGTGGCCGCCGGGGCCCACATCCGCAACTGCCGCGATCGCGTCGTCAAAGCCGTCCCACTGGGGGCCGCTGCCCATCCGGTGGGCCATGGCGCATTGTTCGGCGTCGACGACGAATTTGGCGACCGAACAATGCATCCCTGCCTCGTTCCATCCCGCGCTGTGCCAGATGTAATTGGCCCCGGAATGGATCACCGCCGAAAGGGTTGTGGCGCTTTCATAGCCTGCCTGCGCGTCAAAGGTCTTGGCCCCGCCGAGAGTGTTCGAGGTGCGCCACGGCACCCCGTAGAAGCGCGCCATCTGACCGATCATGAAGTTCATCAGGCTGATTTCCGGCGTGCCGGCCATGGGGGCGCCAGACTTCATGCTGACCGTAGACAGGTAGTGGCCATAGATCGCAGGCGCGCCCTTGCGGATCACCTGCGTATAGGCCAGCGCCGACAGGGCCTCGGCGTTCAGCTGGGCGACCGTGGCGGGGACGTTGGCGGGGGTGTTCGCCCCGCCCAGAACGAAGGGCGAGCACAGAACGGGCTGGTTGCGGCGGCAGAAGGCCCGCATCGCGCCCAGCATTGTTTCATCCCAGACCAGCGGGCTGTTGCCGTTGCAATTCCCGGTGGTGACCGGATGGGTTTCCATGAACTCAGCGCCGAACAGGATGGCGCACATCTCCATCACGTCCTCGGCGTTCTTGGGGCTGGTGGTCATGCCCATGAACATCTTGTCCGAATGCTTCATCGACGAATAGGTGATCCGCAGGTGACGCTGGCTGATCGGGTGGTCATAGGGTTCGACAATGTGATGCGCCGACGAATGCAGCGCGGGCAGCATGTGCGACAGTTTGTGGAACATCGCCAGATCGTCCAGCGTCGGGTTCCGCCGCACATCGTCCAGATCGCGCAGATAGGGCGCGCCCGTCATCGGAACGAAGACCGAATGCCGCCCCCCAAGCCGCAGATTCTTTTGCGGATCGCGGGCGTGATAGGTGAATTCCGATGGGATCGTCGCAATCAATTCGCGCACGAGACCCCGGTCAAGATAGACACGTTCGCCCTCGACCTTGGCACCGGCCCGTTTCCAGTCATCGATGGCAATCGGGTCGCGGAACTGAACGCCGACGTTTTCGAGGATCGACATCGAGGCATCGTCGATCTTCTCAACCTGCGCGCCATCCATCACCTCGCACAGGGGTAGCGCGCCGGTCAGGCCGGGCAACATGGTGCGGTTTGGGGCGGTGCGGATCGCACGGCGGGCGGCACGACCGCCTGCGCGGCTTCGGATGGCTTGGGTCATTGGGGGTCTCCTTCGACAAGGATCATCCGCAATGACAGGCCCGGAATCATGCAGGTTTGCGAAATCTGGTTGCAGAAAGCGACCTGTCAGAACACCGGAGAAGTTAAGAAAACGGCAAGAGACAGGGCGCTGGTGAGGGTGATGAAGGTGTGGGGGATGAGGTGGGACATGGTTGGCTCCTTTTGTACCAAACGTCCGGGGCCCCCGGTTCCGTCGCATCCAATTGGCCCCGCCCTGCGTATTCCGTTAAAAGGAGAGCGCCATGTTCAAGACGACCCTAGCCCTGATTGCCCTGGCCACGCCCGCGCTGGCCTATGTCCCCGTGCTGGACATCGACCCCAAAACCGCCGACGCCCCCTATGTGATCGACGACGCCGAACATTCGAAGGCGATCTATGCGATCCTTGACGGCGACGCGGATTACTACCGGATCGAAGAGACCGAGGAATTCGACTTTTACGTCGGCATCACAGCGGCCAAGCTGGAGGGCTGCGACCTGCAAAATACCTTTAGTTTCGAAGTGCTTGACGCGAATATGCAGGTGATCGACAGCCGCGACGGCAGCAGCTTTGACTGGTGGCCCTGGTTCGAGGAGTTCGGCGAGCAATGGTATTGGGTCGGCCCGGAAATCGGCGCGGATTTCGCGTCAACCACCCGCTACCCGGCGGGAACCTACTACGTCCGGGTGTTCAACGAGGGGAACACGGGTAAATACGTGCTGGCCGTGGGCGATGACGAACGGTTCGGGCTGGGCACGCTGTTAACCATTCGCGGCACCGTGCGCGAGACTGAGGCCCTGTTCTGGGACGAAGCCGACTGCCCGTGATCCGGCCACCGCACGGTAGGGCCGCCTGAAATTTACCGGTTTGTACAAGACTGCCCGCTGACAAGGCGCGGTTTGTACAGCGCCGGAGCAATCTCAGGAGGCCCAGATGATCGGACGGATGACCATCAGCAACGCGCGCAAACGGATCGGCTGGATCTGCACCCATGTGCAGGACCCGCGCAACTATGTCGTGCTGCTGCGGCACGGCAAACCCATCGCCGCCGTGGTCAGCATGGTAAGCCTGAAACGGATTCAGGTGGCCGAGGATCAGGACGAGACGGGGCACATCCGCCACCCGCTCTATGACATCTGGCAAAACGGGAGCGGCAGCGGGTTCCCCGGTTGGGAAATCGGGCGGCGGGGCAAGATGGTGACGGCCGAGGAAGCCGCGCGGGAATTGCGGACGCTGCAACTGACCCGGGCCGAGGAACGGCGCATCCTGCAGAAGGGCGGGCTGGAGCCGGTGCCGGGCGGAGAACTGATGGAAGAACGCCCCGCCTGGGCGGTGGAGCTTTGGGCGAAACAGCGCAAATGGTGGGGGCTGGGGCGGTTCAGGCGGTAGGGGTGGCGTCCAAATGTCGTCGCCTTGATTTAGTTAGCTATTGTTGGAATTCGTTGATGCGCCCATTACGAACGCCAGCGACGAGACAAGCGTAAGACGTAGCATTTCTGCAGCCCATGCTGGTGGCTCCGCAGGTTGGCATGTTCCACTTTCATCGCACATTTGCCACAGCATAGGATACAAGACTAGTGCAAGGATAGAAGCCAAAGCTGTGCCGGCGACTATGGCCAGCGCAGTCTTTGTTATCCAGCCGTCTTTCCTTTCAGGATATGGCGGCTGGACTTTGTTGATGGCTACCAACTTGTTAACATCAAGCAGCCGCTCGGCATCCAAAATGCTCTTGTTGGAGGCTTTCGATGTATTGAGATCATTGGTAGCCATTGTTTACCTATCAAGGTCGAAAATCATAGAACATTGATGATTTCGGCATCCAACTTGGATGCGTCGTCAACAAAGCCTATGTGTGTGCGGCCCCGTGCCTTCTGTTGCTTGAACGCTTTCATAACGGCAAGCGCTCGGCGAACGATGTCAGTGCGGGAAGTCCCAGTATCTTCCGCCAGTTCATCGATCAGTTCATCGAGGTCGTCGCTAATAATTACGCTCAGACGTTTTGAGTTCTTGGACATACTTCTCTCCTGGAAGACTCGGCGGTTACGTCGCCATCATCTGTGCCTATGTTATGTAGTTCTTTGTGCCGTAGCTTGCAATGAAAATATTACTGAGGTATTAACATTATGCGCCAATAGTGTTGCAATATGGTTCACTTTGTGCGACATATATGCTTGCTTGTGATGGTAGGTTGCCATGGACGATGATCTTGATGCCGCAGTAAAATTGTTGGTGGACGAAATGGAACTCCCGAGCGATGCTGCCGAGGAGCTGCTAACGATACTGGAGTTGGCTGAAAAAGATCCAAAGAAATCAATATTATTTGGTCACGACTGCTTGTTCTCGATCCGAGTGGACAACAATCACGGGCATGAAGGAAAATTTTGGTTCAACGGCAAGCGAGTCTACGAATACACGTTTGGCCTAGCTATCGTGGAGGCCACGAATGCCACGAGATTCATCGTCGAGATAGTCCTAATTAGTGGTCCGACCTGACTAGCTGTCCATCTTCAGCGCGCTGATGAAAGCCTCCTGCGGGATATCCACCTTCCCGAACTGCCGCATCTTCTTTTTGCCAGCCTTCTGCTTGTCAAGCAGTTTCCGTTTCCGCGTGGCGTCGCCGCCGTAGCATTTCGCGGTCACGTCCTTGCGCAGTGCCGACAGGGTTTCCCGCGCGATCACCTTGCCGCCGATGGCCGCCTGGATCGGGATCTTGAACATGTGGCGCGGGATCAGGTCCTTGAGCTTTTCCACCATCGCCCGCCCGCGCAGTTCCGCCCGGTCCCGGTGCACCATCATCGACAGCGCATCGACCGGCTCGTCATTCACGAGGATCGACATCTTCACGAGGTTATCCTCGCGGTAGCCGGTCAGCTGGTAATCGAAAGAGGCATAGCCCTTGGTCACCGATTTCAGCCGGTCGTAGAAGTCGAAGACCACCTCGTTCAGGGGCAGGTCGTAGACGGCCATCGCCCGGCTGCCCGCATAGGTCAGGTCCATCTGGATGCCGCGCCGGTCCTGGCACAGCTTCAGCACGTCGCCGAGGTATTCGTCGGGCACCATGATCGTCGCCTTGATCCGCGGCTCCTCGATATGGTCGACATGGGTCAGGTCGGGCATGTCGGCGGGGTTGTGCAGGTCCCGCTGGGTGCCGTCCTTCATGAAGATGTGGTAGACCACCGAGGGCGCGGTGGTGATCAGCTCGATATCGTATTCCCGTTCGATCCGGTCGCGGATCACTTCGAGGTGCAAGAGCCCCAGGAAGCCGCAGCGGAACCCGAACCCAAGCGCGGCGGAGGTTTCCATTTCGAAGCTGAAGGAGGCGTCGTTCAGCGCCAGTTTCTCGATCGCGTCGCGCAAGTCGTCGAATTCGGCGCTGTCCACCGGGAACAGCCCGCAGAACACCACCGGGACCGAGGGTTTGAAGCCCGGCAGGGGTTTGTCGGTGCCCTTCTTCTCGGTCGTGATCGTGTCGCCCACCTTGGTGTCGCGCACCTGTTTGATCGAGGCGGTGAAGATGCCGATCTCGCCCGGCCCCAATTCCTTGATGTCGACCATCTTGGGTTTCATCACGGCCAGCTTGTCAACGCCGTAGACCGCGCCAGTCTGCATCATCTTGATCCGGTCGCCCTTGCGGATCACCCCGTCCATCACCCGGATCATCACCACGACGCCGAGGTAGCTGTCATACCAGCTGTCGACCAGCATCGCCTTCAGCGGCGCGTCCCGGTCGCCCTTGGGCGCGGGCAGGTGGTGCACGATCGCCTCGAGCGTTTCGATGATCCCCTCGCCGGTCTTGGCGCTGACCCGGATCGCGCCCGAGGCGTCAATGCCGATCACATCCTCGATCTGGGCCGCGACCCGGTCACAGTCCGAGGCGGGCAGGTCGATCTTGTTGAGGATCGGCACGACCTCGTGGTCCGCGTCGATCGCCTGATAGACGTTGGCGAGCGTCTGCGCCTCGACCCCTTGGGTGCTGTCCACCACCAGAAGCGAGCCTTCGACGGCGCGCATCGAGCGGCTGACCTCATAGGCAAAGTCCACGTGGCCGGGGGTGTCGATCAGGTTCAGGATATAGGTCTGGCCATCCTGCGCGGGATATTCGATGCGCACGGTGTTGGCCTTGATGGTGATCCCGCGCTCGCGCTCGATATCCATGCTGTCGAGCATCTGGGCCTTCATATCCCGATCCGCGACGGTCTTGGTTTCCTGAATCAACCGGTCGGCCAGGGTCGATTTGCCGTGGTCGATATGGGCCACGATCGAGAAATTGCGGATGTGCGACAGGTCGGTCATGTTCAGGCGTCCGGATACGGGGTTCAGGCGCTGTCAATGGCCGGAAAGGGGCAGATTTGCAAGGGGGAGGGTGGGGGATGTATTGTGTAGCAGACAAGGTGCCGACGGTTCCGCCCCAAGCTTTCTGTACTAGATGGCCTAAGGTTCGAACTTCGCCTTCAACCACTCCAGTACTCCTTTCTGGTCGGCGGCAGTTGCGCGTCGAACCTGAACTAGCAGTTTGTGAAGTGATGGCCGATCCAGTGTAAGATTGGCGGCACCTTCATTGCAGACGGAGCAGAGTGCACGGAGGTTGCTGGCTTCGTCGGACCCGCCTTGCGATTTGTCGATGACATGGCCGATGTGAAGCCGGGTCTTGCGACTTTCGTCATAAGGATGTGGTTCGCCCGCAACTGCGCCACATTGTTGGCAAGTGAACCCGTTACGATCGAGAACATAGGCCCTCGTTTCCTTGGAGATATTCCGCTCAAAGGCTGGCTGAGGTTTCGGGTCCTTGAGGAGGTATTGTCCGGGTTTCAATGTGGACAAATCGTTGTTTGTCAGGATTTGGTAGCCTTCTTCGGTTCGCAATTCCCTGACCCGGCGCGCCCATTCAGAAATTGCGCCCACCTCCCGGAGTTCTTCGGCATCCATTACACGGCCGATATTTGCCAAGAAATGCTGTCGTAGCCGCCCCCGTGCGCCGCCTGACCCCATTGTCATTCCGCAGCCACCGTATAGTCAGAGGACACTTCTTCAGAACGTTCAATTGCTTCGCGGATTGAAAGCCCGAGGGCCTTGGCGACCGGTGGCGGGAACGCATTTCCCACTTGTCGGTAGGCGGCGGTCTTGCGTCCAGTGAACTTCCAATCGTCCGGAAAACCTTGAATGCGTGCGACCATTTCGACGGTCAGCCTGGGATCACCGGAAAAGCCTTTCTCGGGCGCATCTTCAGCAATGGAGCCGCCGTTCACGCCCAGTTTTCGCCACGCCTCTCTCGCGCGAGTTGGACCCAAGTCGGGTCCCCCATGTTTCTTCGAGCCACCGACAACCGTAGGGGCGATTCCCTGGGCCCTTGTTCGCCATGTTTCAATTTCAAGCCAGCCATTCTTTGCCATTAGATCAGAAAGTACATCACCGACGAATGGTGCCGTAGTCTCTTGAGGGACTGGAAAGCGAAAGTGTCGCCAGACATTCGGTTTGGCAGCGACAATAGCAACACGGGTTCTGCTTTGTGGGACGCCAAAATTCTGAGCATTGAAGAGACACCAGTCCATTTCGTAGCCCAACTTGGAGAACTTTCGCTTCAACTCAGAGCGATAGCCAGCGAATGACTTGGACATGAATCCGCGAACGTTCTCAATCAAGATTGCTTTCGGCTGAAGCTTGGCGATCAGCCTCAACGCGGCAGGGAACAGGTCTCTTTCATCCAGCTTGCCAAGTTGCTTACCTGCGACGGAAAAAGGGGGGCATGGCAGACCAGCAGCAAAAAGGTCCGGACGTTGTATCGAAGGCGGGTCAAAAACTGACATGTCCTCACAACGCACGTCCCATTCCGGGCGATTGTGACGGAGTGTTCGACAACAGTCCGGATCGTTGTCCACCAGCAGGGCATGCTTGAACCCTGCCAGTTCAAGGCCGAGTGCCTGACCGCCAGCGCCCGCGCAGAATTCAACCGATATCATAAGATCCCTCCGTTCGGCACAGCATATGGCGAACGCGATGTGCGAAGCAACCACATCTATGCGAGGTCTAGCCCGGAGTGCCAATCATTTGAGGCTTATCATGCGAAGACATAGTAAACGTCATCTTAATTCAAACAACAATGATGTTTCCCAGCTTGTCGATAGATCTCGCGCCACGCTCGGTTGGCTTGGTGCGGAGTGGAACGCGTGGGGTTAGGCCCCGTCGAATTCGCAGAGGGTGTGGACTTCCATGCCCATGGCTTCGAGCCGTTTGCGTCCGCCCAGTTCGGGCAGGTTGATGACGAAGGCGCAGCCGATCACCTGCGCCCCCAGCATTTCGATCAGCTTGATCCCGGCCTCGGCGGTGCCGCCGGTGGCCAGAAGGTCATCGACCAGCAGCACCTTGTCCCCGGCTTCCAGCGCGTCGTCGTGAAGTTCCACCGTGGCCGAGCCGTATTCCAGCAGGTAGTCCTGCGAGATCACGGCGCCGGGCAGTTTGCCCTTTTTGCGGATAGGCACGAAGCCCTTGCCCAATTGGTGCGCCACGGCCCCGCCAAGGATGAAGCCCCGCGCCTCGAGCCCGGCGACCTTGTCGATAGGTTGGCCGGCGTAGGGGTGCAGAAGTTGGTCCACGGCCATCCGGAACCCGCGCGCATCCCCGAAGAGCGTGGTCACGTCGCGGAACATAATCCCCGCGTGCGGGAAGTCGGGGATGGTGCGGATGTAGTCCTTGACGGTTTTCATGGGCGGTCCCGTATTGGGGTTTCGGTTGGCGGCAGAATGGCGGGCATGGGGCCCCGGGGCAAGTCAGCGCAGCACGCGCCCCGCCACGGCGTCAAGCTTTGCCACCAGCGCCGGGTCGCGTTTGTCGGGGGCGGTCATCACCGCGAAATCCAGTGCCCGGTCGCAGCCACAGGGGCAGGGCGCGCGGGTCCGGTCCAGCGTGGCCGCGGTTCCGGCGACGGTGGCGCGGGCGTGGGCGGCGTTGCCCTGAAGCGTGGCGAGGATGGCGGAGATGTCGACCGACCCGTGGTCGGGGTGCCAGCTGTCATAATCGGTGATCATGGCGACGGGCGCATAGCAGATCTCGGCCTCGCGCGCCAATTTCGCCTCGGGCATGTTGGTCATGCCGATCACGTCGCAGCCCCAGACCTCGCGGTACAGCCTGCTTTCAGCGAGCGAGGAGAACTGCGGCCCTTCCATTGCCAGATAGGTGCCGCCCCGGTGGGTGGTGACCCCGGCGGCGCGGGCGGCCCGTTCCACCGCGTCGGACAACCGGGCGCAGGTGGGGTGCGCGACACTGACATGGGCGACACAGCCGGTGCCGAAAAAGCTTTTGTCGCGGGCGATGGTCCGGTCGATGAACTGGTCCACGATCACGAAGTCGCCGGGCGCGAGGTCTTCGCGGAACGAGCCGCAGGCGGAGACGGCGACGATATCCGTCACCCCCAGCCGCTTCAGCGCGTCGATGTTGGCCCGGTAGGGCACGGTGGAGGGCGAATGGACGTGTCCGCGCCCGTGTCGGGGCAGAAAGGCCATGGGCAGCCCATCCAGCGTGCCGGTCAGGATCTCGTCCGAGGGCGCGCCCCAGGGGGTGTCCACCGCCTGCCAGCGGGCGTCCTGCAACCCGTCGATGTCATAGACCCCCGATCCGCCGATCACGCCAAGCCTGGTTTGCATGGGTTCCCTTTCCCCTTCTGCCGCAGGTTGAGAAGACCAGAGCGCCGGGGGGCTGGCAAGACCCGCCGGGGGTGACAATCCGGCCCGGACCCTGTAGGGGGCTGCCAACGCGACCAGAGCAATCCACAGGTTTCCCCCATGACCCGATCCACATTCGCGGCCTTCGCCGACCGGCTGTCCTTTGCCCCTGAACCGGGCGACATGCATCCCGCCCGCCTGAAGACAGAGGTTCTGTCCGGGCTGACGGTGGCGCTGGCGCTGGTGCCCGAGGCGGTGGCCTTTGCCTTTGTCGCCGGGGTGCATCCGCTGGTGGGCCTGTATGCGGCCTTCATCGTCGGGCTGATCACCGCGCTGATCGGGGGGCGGCCGGGCATGATTTCCGGCGCGACAGGGGCGCTGGCCGTGGTCATGGTCAGCCTTGTTGCCCAGCATGGGGTGGAATACCTGTTTGCCGCCGTCGTCCTGATGGGGCTCATCCAGATCACCGTGGGCTTCCTGCGCTGGGGCAAATTCATCCGGCTTGTGCCACATCCGGTGATGCTGGGCTTTGTGAACGGGCTGGCCATCGTGATCTTCCTTGCCCAGTTGTCGCAGTTCCAGGTGCCCGGCAGCGCCGAGGCGTCGGGGCATGGCATGTCGGGGGGCGAGTGGCTGTCGGGGATGCCCTTGGTGCTGATGCTGGCGCTGGTCGCCTTTACGATGTTGGTGATCTGGGGCCTGCCGAAGCTGACCAACGCCATTCCAGCGCCGCTGGCGGGGATCGGCCTGACCGCCGCCATCGTGATCGGGCTGGGGCTGGATGTGCCACGTGTGGGCGACATGGCCTCGATCGAAGGCGGGCTGCCGCCGTTCCATATTCCGATGGTGCCGCTGACCTGGGAGACGCTTCAGATCATCCTGCCCTATTCCGTGATCCTTGCCGCCGTGGGCCTTATCGAAAGCCTGCTGACCCTGAACCTCGTGGGCGAGATTACCGGCCGCAAAGGTGGCGCCAGTCAGGAATGCGTGGCGCAGGGCGTGGCCAATACCGTGACCGGGTTCTTCGGCGGCATGGGCGGCTGTGCGATGATCGGCCAGTCGATGATCAACGTGAAGTCCGGCGGGCGCAGCCGCGTATCGGGCACAGTGGCGGCGCTGTTCCTCCTATCCTTCATCCTGTTCGCCTCGCCGCTGATCGAACAGATCCCGCTGGCCGCGCTTGTGGGTGTGATGTTCATGGTGGTGATCGGGACCTTCGCGTGGAATTCGCTGCGCATCCTTGCCAAGGTGCCGCTGACCGATGCCTTCGTCACCGTCCTTGTGACCGTCGTGACCGTGGCGACCGACCTCGCCACTGCCGTGGTCGTAGGGGTGATCGTGTCGGCGCTGGCCTATGCCTGGACCAATGCCAAGCGTATCCACGCGGTCACCCGCGAATCGCACACCGAAAAGGGCGCCAAGGTTTATGAAATTCAGGGGCCGCTGTTCTTCGGGTCCACCGATGGCTTTGCCGAGATCTTCGACGTGGAGAACGACCCGGATACGGTGATCGTCGATTTCGCCGGCAGCCGGGTGGCGGACCAGTCCGCGCTACAGGCGATCGAGGCGCTGGCCGCGAAGTACGAAGAGGCGGGCAAGCGGATCATGCTGCGCCACCTGAGCCGCGATTGTCATCGCCTGCTGACCAAGGCCGGGCACCTGATGGTCGATAGCGACGATGACCCGGATTACGAGATCGCGGCGGATTACAGCGTGCGCACGGGAATCATCGGCGGGCACTGATCCGCCCCGCCACGACCGCGCAACAGAAAGGCACCCCGCGGGGTGCCTTTTCATTTGTGCAGCGCGGTTCCAACGAGGCCGCTGGAGCAGCGTAACGGCACCATAGAACGCACCGTTCCGGCTGCATCTATTCTGCAAAAGAAGGGAATTTGGTGGAGCCTAGGGGGGTCGAACCCCTGACCTCTTGCATGCCATGCAAGCGCTCTCCCAACTGAGCTAAGGCCCCACTGTGCGACGTTTCCGTTCGCGTGGCCGCTAACTATGCGGCGCTTCGGGCGAGATCAAGAGTGAAATTCCCGCCCGAAGGAAAATTTTTAGTCGTCGTCGTTTGCGGCGACATCGCCAAGGTCGTCGAACGAGACGTTGTCGTCATCGTCGTCTTCTTCCAGCACGTCGTCGCCCAGATCCACGTCGTCAGCGTCGTCGTCATCGAGAATCAGATCGTCATCCTCGGTGGCGGCGGCAGCCTTCAGCTTCTTGGTCTGCGCGTCTTCGGCGTCCGCGACCATGGTTCGGTTCTTGTTGGTGTCGATCTCGACCGTCTCGCCCGTATAGGGGCTGATGATCGGGTTTGCGTTCAGGTCGTAGAAGCGTTTGCCGGTCGTCGGGCAGATACGCTTGGTACCCCATTCTTCCTTGGGCATGGCTATCCCTTCAAATTCTTGTCGTGCACTTGCAGCAGATCGCCGCCACCTGCCATAAGCCAGCAATGGTGTCAAAGGCTTTGGCACGTTTTGGAAACGAGAAGCTGCATATGGCCCGGCATGTGTTGGATGGCAACCCCCCGATCACGGTGGAACTGCGCCGGTCGGCCCGCGCGCGGCGGCTGTCGCTGCGGGTGTCGCGGCTGGATGGCCGCGTGACCCTGACCCTGCCGCATGGGGTGCCAGAGCGCGAAGGCGTTGCGTTCATCGCCTCGCGCGAGGGGTGGTTGCGTGACCATCTGGGCGCGATGCGGGATGAACATGCGGTCCGGCTTGGCGGGGTTGTGCCGTTTCGGGGGCAGGCGCTGCCGGTGCGGGCCGCTGACCGGCAGCGCGGCGCGGCCCTGCGGGACGGGGTGCTGTGGGTGCCGGATGATCCGGCAACTGCCGGCACGCGGGTGCAGATCTTTCTAAAGGCACAGGCGCGGGACGCGCTGGCCGCCGCCTCGGACCGATATGCCGCTGCGCTGGGTCGCAGCTATGGCCGGATCACCCTGCGCGATACCCGGTCGCGCTGGGGGTCGTGCACATCGGCGGGCGACCTGATGTATTCCTGGCGGCTGATCATGGCCCCGCCCGACGTGCTGGACTATGTCGCCGCGCATGAGTTGGCGCATCTGGTCGAGATGAACCACTCTGCCGCCTTCTGGGCGGTCGTCGCCCGCCTGTTCCCGGACCACGACCGTTGCCGCCGCTGGCTGCGCACCGAAGGTGACGCGCTGCACCGGGTCCGGTTCACCGATTGACCGCCGGTGGATTTGTGATCACATTGCGCCCATGCTGATCCAGTCCCGCCCCATCGATCCGAATTCAGCCGCCCATGAACGGGTCTATCGCGCGTTGCGTACCCGGATCATGCATGGCGAGGTGATGCCGGGGCAGGCCCTGACCCTGCGCGGCATCGGCAAGGAATTCGATGTCTCCATGACCCCCGCGCGCGAGGCGATCCGGCGGCTTGTCGCGGAAGGCGCGTTGTTTCTGTCGTCCTCGGGCCGGGTATCGACGCCGGAATTGACCAATGAACGGATCGAAGAGCTGGCGACGATCCGCGCGATGATGGAGCCGGAGCTGGCGACACGGGCCCTGCCGCGCGCCCATTTCGCCCTGATCGAGCGTCTGGAGGCGATCAATCAGGGGGTCAGCCAGATGGTCGCCCGCCATGACGCGCCGGGCTATATCCGGATGAACCTTGAATTTCACCGCACCCTGTATCTGCGGGCACAGGCCCCGGCGATGCTGGCGATGACGGAAACGGTCTGGCTTCAACTTGGGCCGACGATGCGGGCGCTTTATGGGCGGCTGAACCGCAAGGAACCGCCCTATCACCACAAGCTGATCCTAGCCGCGCTGAAGGCCGGGGATGAACCCGGCCTACGGCTTGCGGTGCGCACAGATGTGACGCAGGGTCTGCGGATGCTGAAGGGCTAGGCCATAGCCCTGCCGCCGCCGCCAAGACCGGCGGCAAGCCGCCCCAGCAAAAGGCGGAATTCATCCCCCTGCACGCCAAGCGCCTGTGCAAGGTTGGTGATGAAGGCGTGTTCGGCCTGATGGATTTCCCCATCCGCAACCGCAACGCCAAGCGCCCCTTCCAAAACGATCCGACGGTCTGCCTCGGACAGGCCCGCGCCGAACTGGCTGTATTCATGGGGCGACAGGTGGTCGTCGGCCATATGAATCATCTCGGCGATCCGTTCCCGGCTGAAGCTGTGGCCGGTCAATTCGCTGACCCGGACGCCGATCGCGGTGATTTCGGTTTCGTCCACATGGCCGTCTGCCTTGGCGACGTGGCACATGGCGGCAAGGGTGGCGACCGCGCATTGCGGTGCGGCCTTGCGCCGCCGCTTGCCGGGTCGGTTGTGGCGCAGTGTCGAGATCAGGTTCATCAGCGCAAGGGTGCCAAACAGTGCGGTGCCCGCAAAGCCGGATAGCAGTTCCTTGCCGTTCATGGAGGGGGCGGTCGGCAGATCAGGCGAAATCATCCCGAGCTTCTGGAAGCTTTGCATCTGGTCATAGCTGATAGCGCGAAAGCTGTCCCCTTCGCAGCCTGATGGCGACAGGACGTATCCGTTGCTGCTGCGCCAAAACCCCAGATAGCCGACATGGTATTTCGTGGTGTAGTGGCAAAGCGCGACCCCGCCGGGAAGCGAGGTTTCCGCGACAAACCGCAGATCCCCGAAATAACCATAGGGGACGCCGGCGTTGGCGGTGCTGGGCATGCCCATCGTCAGGGCGATGGCCAGAGTCGAGGGTGCAATGAACTTTTTGATCATCTGTGTAGACCTGAACAATTTAACCTTGTCCGGTCTGACGGGATAATCGGGCCAAAATAGGGCGAATGTTTCGCAACCTTGGGAAGAATTGCGGGCCAGCCGGGGCCGACCCGCAGCACGGGTTAGTTCGCGGCCCGGTTGGACAGGAGGCAGTTGTAGTCGGCGTTGCCATTGAACAGCACATCGCTTTCCTTGTCCGAGAAATCGGTGGACAGGTTCAGGATGATCCGGTTCACACCCATGTCGGAGAGGGGCGCCGGAACGCCATCGGTCATGAAGGCATAGCGCCCGGAAATGCCCAGCGGGAACATCGACGCCTCGGACCCTTCGAAGGTGGCGGTGGCCGACATCATCAGGGTCGTGGTGTTGATGTCGTAGGTGCCGCTGACGGTGCTGCCGACGAATTTGCCGAAGGTTTCCTTGCAATAGCTGTCGCCATCAGGGGCGCGGCTACCAGGCTGGGACACGGCGTAAAGCGTGTCGAGCGTGTTGTCATAGGTGCCCGAAATGCTGTCGGCCACGGCAGACAGGGGGAGCAGGGCGGCAAGGGACAGGGCGGACAGAAAGGTCTTGGTCATGACGAATGATCCTCTTTAAGTTGATACGTGAGGGATCAATACGCGCTGTGATTTCAGAGTTCAGTGCTTCAAAACACAAACGGCGCGGCCCGTGACCCGGGCCGCGCCGCCGCTTTCAACCAGTTCCCGATCAGGAGTGGATCGGACCGTCGCCGCACGCCAGTGCAGCCTCGCGCACGGCTTCGGAGAGGGTGGGGTGGGCGTGGCAGGTGCGGGCGATATCCTCGGCCGCGGCACCGAATTCCATGCCGACGCAGATCTCGTGGATTAGTTCGCCAGCCCCCGGCCCGAGGATGTGGCAGCCCAGCACCCGGTCGGTTTCCTTGTCGGCGAGGATCTTCACGAAACCTTCGCCCGCGTTCATCGCCTTGGCGCGGCCATTGCCCATGAAGTTGAACTTGCCGACCTTATAGGCGCGGCCTTCTTCCTTCAGCTGTTCCTCGGTCTTGCCGACGCTGGCGACTTCGGGGTGGGTGTAGATCACGCCGGGGATCACGTCATAGTTCACGTGGCCATGCTGACCGGCCAGAACCTCGGCCACGGCCATGCCTTCGTCTTCGGCCTTGTGAGCCAGCATCGGGCCAGGGGTCGCGTCGCCGATGGCATAGACGCCCTGAATGTTGGTGGCATAGCGGCCGTCCACGGCGATCTGCCCGCGGTCGGTCAGGGTGACACCAAGCGCGTCCAGCCCCAGCCCTTCGACGAAGGGCCGCCGCCCGGTTGCCAGCAGCACCACATCGGCCTGCACCGTGTGTTCGCTGTCGTCCTTGCGCAGCTTATAGGTGACCTCGGCCCCCTTGCCCTTTTTCGCAGCGGATTGCACTGCGGCGCCCATGACAAAGGTCATACCCTGTTTCTTCAGGGTCCGTTGGAAGGTCTTCTGAATTTCACCATCCATGCCCGGGGTGATCTGGTCTAGGAATTCGATCACGGTCACGTCGGCGCCCAGCCGTTTGTAGACGCTGCCCAGTTCAAGGCCGATCACGCCGGCCCCGATGACGATCATGGATTTCGGCACCTTGCCCAGTTCCAGCGCGCCGGTGGAGGTGACGACGGTTTTCTCGTCAACCTCGACGCCTTTCAGCGGCGATACTTCGGAGCCGGAGGCGATGACGATGTTCTTCGTCTCGTGCACGGTGTCGCCGACCTTGACCTTGCCGGGGGCGGGGATGCTGGCCCAGCCCTTGATCCAGTCGACCTTGTTCTTCTTGAACAGGAATTCGATGCCCTTGGTGTTGCCGTCGATGACCTCTTGTTTGTAGGTCAGCATCTGCGCCCAGTCGACCGAGGGGGCTTTGCCCTTCAGGCCCATCTTGGCAAAGTTATGCTCTGCCTCGTGCAACTGGTGCGAGGCGTGGAGCAGGGCCTTGGATGGGATACAGCCCACGTTCAGGCAGGTGCCGCCCAACGTTTCGCGCCCTTCGACCACGGCGGTCTTCAGGCCCAGCTGTGCGCAACGGATCGCGCAGACATATCCGCCGGGACCGGCGCCGATGATGATGACGTCATAGGACATGGGAGAGTTCCTTCGTTATTCGGTCGGTTTGGCCTGTCAGGTCAGACCAATGCTGCCAGAAGCAGGGCCATGGTTGCAAGGAAGCCCGCAAACCAGATGACGGTCCGCCAGGGGGACCAGCCGAACAGGTAGGCGGGGACGTAGAGAAGGCGGGCGCCAAGGTAGAGGCCCGCGCAGGAGGCGGTGAAACTGGATTCATTGCCCGAGAGGGTTATCACCAGAACCGCAGGGGTAAAGAGGGCAAGACTCTCAAAATGATTATTCAGCGCCCGCTGGGACCGGCCCGCGATGCCGGTCAACTGCCGGGGTTCATCGCGCGGGGACAGGGCATAGCGGGGGGTGACCTGAATATTGGCAAGCACCGAATAGATGCAGAACTGGACGCCCTGCAGGAGGGCGGCGAGGGCAAGGATGGTGAGTTCGGGGGTCATGTCACTTGGCCCGGGTCGCTTGCGACACGGGCAGCGCCCGACCCTCCCCACGGGAGGGCGCCTTGCGCCCACCCAGGGTCGGGCGCTGCCCTATGTTGCCTGTGAGAAAAGCAATGGGATTTCGGAGGCGCATGGAATTGCAAAGATTCATCAGTTCAAGCGTCCTTGCCACCATTGTCTCACGGTGAACTCTGCGTAGCCGCCAACAATCACGAACTGAGCGACGAACAGAGCGATCGCCATTTGCATCAGGCCCCCGATAAACGGGGAACTGACCATTTCCATGTTGGCATTTGCGAAAAAGGTATCGATGGCGATCCAAACGAGATTTCCGATGATGATGGCCAGTGGCAGCAGTGCAAGTCTGCTACGCCGTCGCAGCCCTTCAGCGAAAAACGCCCATGACAAGGGTATCAAGGACTTCAACAGGAAAGTCTCGATACCAGAACCAAGTTCACCTGCCCCAAATGCATGGATCGTGAGGGCAATCGGGAAGAACATCAGCACCGCCGCGATCAGATACGCTCCGATCACGGCGACGCGGAAGGCAAAGGCGTTTTCGCCTTGCATCACAAATCCATCAGCAACCGGCGCGGGTCTTCCAGCGCTTCCTTGACCCGCACGAGGAAGGTCACGGCGCCTTTGCCGTCGACGATCCGGTGGTCGTAGGACAGGGCCAGATACATCATCGGCCGGATCACCATCTGCCCGTTTTCGACCATCACCCGGTCCTGGATCTTGTGCATCCCGAGGATCCCCGATTGCGGGGGGTTCAGGATGGGCGAGGACATGAGCGAGCCATAGACACCACCGTTGGAGATGGTGAAGGAGCCGCCCTGCATTTCGGCCATGGTCAGCTTGCCATCGCGGCCCTTGGCGCCCAGTTCACCGATTTCCTTTTCGATATCGGCAAAGCTTTTCTGATCGGCGTCGCGGACCACCGGCACCACGAGGCCCGTCGGGGTGCCGACGGCCACGCCCATGTGGACGTAGTTCTTGTAGACCACGTGATCGCCGTCGATCTCGGCGTTCACGTCCGGCACCTCTTTCAGCGCGTGGCAGCAGGCCTTCACGAAAAAGGACATGAAGCCGAGTTTCACGCCGTGCTTCTTCAGGAACAGGTCCTTGTATTCGTTGCGCAGCGCCATGATGCCGGACATGTCGGCCTCGTTATAGGTCGTCAGCATCGCGGCGGTGTTCTGCGCCTCTTTCAGGCGGCGGGCGATGGTCTGGCGCAGGCGGGTCATCTTGACCCGTTCCTCGCGCGCGGCGTCGGGTGCGGAGCGGGGCGCTGCCGGGGCGGCGGCGGGGGCCGATGCGGCGGGTTTCGGGGCAGAAAGTGCGTTCAGCACGTCCTCTTTCATCACCCGACCGTCCTTCCCGGTGCCCTGAACGCTGCCGTCGGACAGGTTGTTGTCGGCCATCAGCTTCTTGGCGCTGGGGGCGTCTTCCACGTCCTTGGCGGGCGCGGTGGCCGCGGGGGCCGGGGCGGCGGCTTCGGCCTTGGGCTCTGCCTTCGGCGCCGGGGCGGCACCTTCGCCTTCGGTGATCTGGGCCAGAAGCGCGTCGACACCGACGGTTTCGCCTTCGGCGGCCACGATCTCGGACAGGACGCCAGCGGCGGGCGCGGGCACTTCGACGGTTACTTTGTCGGTTTCCAGTTCGCACAGCATTTCATCGGCTGCGACGGCGTCGCCGGGCTTCTTGAACCAGGTGGCGACAGTGGCTTCGGTGACGCTTTCGCCAAGGGTGGGCACGCGGACTTCGATGCTCATGGCTTAATTCCCTTCGATGGTCAGCGCATCGTTCACGAGCGCCGTTTGTTGTGCTTTGTGCTGAGAGGCGAGACCGGTGGCGGGCGAGGCCGAGGCAGGGCGGCCAGCGTAGGTTGGCCGCTTGTGCTTGGCATCGATCCGGGTCAGCACCCATTCGATATTCGGTTCGATGAAGGACCAGGCGCCCTGGTTCTTCGGTTCTTCCTGACACCAGACCATTTCGGCCCCTTTGAACCGTTCCAGTTCCTTCACCATCGACAGGGCGGGGAAGGGGTAATACTGTTCGATCCGCATCAGGTAGATGTCGTCGATGCCGCGCGCGTCGCGTTCTTCCAGCAGGTCGTAGTAAACCTTGCCGGAACACAGGACGACCCGCTTGATCTTGTCATCGGCCACCAGTTTCGTGTCGGAATGGCCTTTCTGCGCATCGTCCCAGAGGACGCGGTGGAAGGACGATCCGGTGGTGAAATCCTCGGCGTCCGAGATCGCCATCTTGTGCCGCAGAAGCGATTTCGGCGTCATCAGGATAAGCGGTTTGCGGTAGGTCCGGTGCAGCTGCCGCCGCAGGATGTGGAAGTAGTTCGCGGGCGTCGTGCAATTGGCCACGATCCAGTTGTCGCCGCCGCACATTTGCAGGAACCGTTCCAGCCGGGCCGAAGAGTGTTCCGGCCCTTGCCCTTCGAAGCCATGCGGCAGAAGGACGGTCAGACCGGACATCCGCAGCCATTTGGATTCGCCAGAGCTGATGAACTGGTCGAACATGATCTGGGCGCCGTTGGCGAAATCGCCGAACTGCGCTTCCCAAAGGGTCAGCGCGTTGGGTTCGGCAAGGCTGTAGCCGTATTCAAAGCCCAGAACCGCGTATTCCGACAGCATGGAGTCGATGACCTCGTACTGGGCCTGCCCCTCGCGGATGTGGTTGAGCGGGTAGTAGCGGTCTTCGGTCACCTGGTCGATGAAGCCCGAGTGCCGCTGGCTGAAGGTGCCGCGGGTCGCATCCTGACCGGACAGGCGCACGGGATAGCCTTCGAGCATCAGAGAGCCGAAGGCCAGTGCCTCGCCCGTGGCCCAGTCGAAGCCGGTGCCGCTTTCGAACATCTCGGATTTGGCTGCCAGAAGCCGTTCGACGGTGCGGTGCATGTTCCAGCCTTCGGGCGCGGTGGTCAGCGCGCGGCCGATGTCCTTCATCGCTTCGGGCGAAATGGCGGTGGTGCCGCGCTCGTAGTTGTCGGCATCCCGCTTGTCGAGGTGCGACCAGCGCCCGTCCAGCCAGTCGGCCTTGTTCGGCTTGTAGTTCTTGCCGGCTTCGAATTCCTCGTTCAGGTGGGCCTGGAACGCGGCCTTCATATCCTCGATCTCGCCCTCGGGGATCAACCCGTCGGCCACCAGCCGTTCGGTGTAGAGCGTCAGCGTGGTCTTGTGGGTCTTGATCCGCTTGTACATCACCGGGTTGGTGAACATCGGCTCGTCGCCTTCGTTATGCCCAAAGCGGCGATAGCAGAAGATGTCGAGCACCACGTCCTTGTGGAACTTCTGGCGGAATTCCGTCGCCACGCGGGCGGCGTGGACGACCGCTTCCGGGTCGTCGCCGTTGACATGGAAGATCGGCGCTTCGACCATCAGGGCGATGTCGGTCGGATAGGGGGACGAGCGCGAGAAGTGCGGCGCGGTCGTGAACCCGATCTGGTTGTTGACGACGATATGCATTGTGCCGCCGGTCTTGTGTCCTTTCAGGCCCGACAGGCCAAAGCCTTCCGCCACGACGCCCTGACCGGCGAATGCCGCGTCGCCATGCAACAGGATCGGCAGAACCTTGATCCGGTCGACGTCGTTCTTCTGGTCCTGCTTGGCGCGGACCTTGCCCAGAACCACCGGGTTCACCGCCTCGAGGTGCGAGGGGTTGGCGGTCAGCGACAGGTGCACCTTGTTGCCGTCGAATTCGCGGTCGGAGGAGGCGCCAAGGTGGTATTTCACATCGCCCGAACCGTCCACGTCCTCGGGTTTGAAGCTGCCGCCCTGGAATTCGTTGAAGATGGCGCGATAGGGCTTGCCCATCACGTTGGCCAGAACCGACAGGCGTCCCCTGTGGGGCATGCCGATGACGATCTCCTCGACCCCAAGCGCGCCGCCGCGCTTGATGATCTGTTCCATCGCCGGGATCAGCGCCTCGCCCCCATCAAGGCCGAACCGCTTGGTGCCCATGTATTTCACGTGCAGGAATTTCTCGAAGCCCTCGGCCTCAACCAGCTTGTTCAGGATCGCCTTGCGGCCGTTCTTGGTGAACTGGATTTCCTTGCCGTAGCCTTCGATCCGTTCCTTCAGCCAGGCGGCCTCTTCCGGGTTGGAAATATGCATGTATTGCAGCGCGAAGGTGCCGCAGTAGGTCCGGCGCACGATGTCGATGATCTGGCGCATGGTCGCGATTTCAAGACCAAGCACGTTGTCGATGAAGATCGGACGGTCCATGTCCTTGTCGGTGAACCCGTAGGAGGCCGGATCAAGTTCCGGGTGCGGGGTCTGGTCACGCATCCCCAGCGGGTCCAGATCGGCCACCAGGTGGCCCCGGATCCGGTAGGCGCGGATGATCATCAGGGCGCGGATGCTGTCCAGAACGGCGGCGCGGACCTGTTCCTCGGACAGGCCGACGCCCTTTTCTGCGGCTTTCGCCTTGATCTTGTCGCCTGCGGCCTTGGGGTCTTCGGCCCATTGCCCATCCAGCGCGGCGGTCAGATCGTCGTTCGGCACCGGCGGCCAGTCGGCCCGCGCCCAAGAGGGACCGGTCGCCTCTGCCCGCGCATCGGCGGGGGCATCCCCGAGGGACGAGAAGAAATCGCGCCACGCTTCGTCCACGGCCGAAGGGTCGGCGGCATATCGGGCATAAAGCTGCTCGATATAATCCGCGTTGTGGCCTTGCAGGAAGCTGGAGGCGTGGAAGACGTCGTTGGAGGGATGTTCGGTCATTACGGGGCCTCGTAAGTGCGAAAACGGTTCGGTGCTGGTTATCTTGGACGAAGAATTTGCACCGTATTGGTGCCGTCGTGATGGGGTCGGGCACAGCAGCCAAAGGGCGTGCCCGACCACGTGTTCATCAGCCGATTGCCTTCAGCACGGCTTCGCCCAGCGTGGCGGGGCTGTCGGCGACGATGATGCCTGCGCTGCGCATGGCTTCGATCTTCGATTCCGCGTCGCCCTTGCCGCCCGACACGATCGCGCCGGCGTGGCCCATGCGGCGGCCCGGAGGGGCGGTGCGGCCAGCGATGAAACCGGCGACCGGTTTCCAGCGGCCTTTCTTCTTCTGTTCGGCAAGGAATTCGGCGGCTTCTTCTTCCGCCGTGCCGCCGATCTCGCCAATCATGATGATCGACTGGGTCTCGTCGTCGTCAAGGAACATGTCCAGCACGTCGATATGTTCGGTCCCCTTGATCGGGTCGCCGCCGATGCCCACGGCGGTGGACTGGCCCAGACCGATGTCGGCGGTCTGCTTGACGGCCTCATAGGTCAGCGTGCCCGAGCGGGACACGACGCCGACCGAACCACGCTTGTGGATGTGGCCGGGCATGATGCCGATCTTGCAGGCGTCGGGGGTGATGATGCCGGGGCAGTTCGGGCCGATCAGGCGGCTTTTGCTGTCTTCCAGCGCCCGCTTCACCTTCATCATGTCCAGCACCGGGATGCCTTCGGTGATGCAGACGATCAGCTCCATCTCGGCGTCGATCGCCTCGAGGATCGAATCCGCGGCGAAGGGCGGCGGCACGTAGATCACCGATGCGTTGGCTTCGGTCCTGGCCTTGGCTTCGTGAACCGAGTTGAAGACCGGCAGGTCAAGGTGGGTCTGCCCGCCCTTGCCGGGGGTCACGCCGCCGACCATCTTGGTGCCATAGGCGATGGCCTGTTCAGAGTGGAAGGTCCCCTGCGAGCCGGTGAAGCCCTGACAGATAACCCTGGTGTTTTCGTCTACGAGAATGGCCATTTTCGGCGCTCCCTTATCTTAGTTTCCCGCGCGCAAAACGGCGCGGTAGAATTGGTCCCGGCCTTGCCGGATCGTCGGTTCAACAATCAGCACAGTCCCACCCGGGCCCTGTGCCATCGTTGCGCCAGTGTCAGGATTGACCCCGATTTGCCCATCGTCCGAGACTTGCGCGGCAATTGCCAAACCAATGGTCATTGCGTCGTCGCGCGAAACGAAGACCATTGAACAGGCCGTCGTGCCCGAAGACGGTGGGAAGATTTTCACCGACAGGTTCACATTGCTGTGGTAGTAGGTGCCGGTTTGGGGATGCTGCCGGAACGGCAACCCACCCAGCGTCGCACCTGCGTTCCGGAAAGTCGGCGCATTCTCGGCACAGATTTGGCCAAATAGGGCGGCCGCGAAAATCGCGTCGGCAGGTGTTTCACCCGGCACAACCGGGCCAGCGGCGCTGGCCGCTGATACCGGCTGCGCAGGCGGGTTTGCGCCCGGCTCTACGCAGCCGCCAAGCGCGGCAAGCGCAACGAGCGCCGGAATACCGAGACGCGCGATCATCCCTTCACGGCTTTCACGATTTTCTCTGCCCCGTCCGACAGGTTGTCGGCGGCGATCACGTTCAGGCCGGAGGTGTTGATGATCTCCTTGCCTTTCTCGACGTTGGTTCCTTCCAGACGGACGACCAGCGGCACTTGCAGGCCGACCTCTTTCACCGCGGCGACCACGCCTTCGGCGATCACGTCACAGCGCATGATGCCGCCGAAGATGTTCACAAGGATGCCCTTCACGTTCGGGTCCGAGGTGATGATCTTGAAGGCTTCGGTCACCTTTTCCTTGGTGGCGCCACCGCCAACGTCAAGGAAGTTGGCCGGTTCCGCGCCGTAAAGCTTGATGATGTCCATCGTCGCCATGGCCAGGCCCGCGCCGTTGACCATGCAGCCGATCTCGCCGTCCAGCGCGATATAGTTGAGGTCGTATTTGGAGGCTTCCAGTTCCTTGGGGTCTTCCTCGGTCGTGTCGCGCAACTCGGCGATGTCGCGGTGCCGATACATGGCGTTGCCGTCAAACCCCATCTTGGCGTCAAGGCACTTCAGGTCGCCCTTGTCGGTGACGATCAGCGGGTTGATTTCCAGCATCTCCATGTCTTTTTCGGTGAACAGCTTGTAAAGCGTGCCCATCAGCGCGACGCACTGCTTGACCTGCGGCCCTTCGAGGCCAAGGCCAAAGGCGATGCGGCGGCCGTGGAAGGCCTGATAGCCGGTGGCCGGGTCGACGCTGAACGACAGGATCTTTTCCGGGGTGCTTTCGGCGACTTCTTCGATGTCCATGCCGCCCTCGGTCGAGGCGACGAAGGACACGCGCGACGTGGCGCGGTCGACGAGAAGGGCGAGATAGAGTTCGCGCTCGATGCCCGAGCCGTCCTCGATATAAATGCGGTTGACCTGCTTGCCCGCCGGGCCGGTCTGCTTGGTCACAAGGGTGCGGCCCAGCATCTTCTTGGCTTCCTCGGCGGCTTCTTCCACGGATTTGGCCAAACGCACGCCGCCTTTTTCACCGGCGTCCGCTTCCTTGAAGCTGCCCTTGCCGCGGCCACCTGCGTGGATCTGCGCCTTGACGACCCAAAGCGGACCATCCAGTTCGCCGGCGGCGGATTTTGCCTCTTCGGCGCGCAGAACAACGCGGCCGTCCGAGACGGGGGCGCCATAGGATCGCAGCAGCGCCTTGGCCTGATATTCGTGGATATTCATCTAACGTCCCTCGCTAGGCTTCGGTTTCATCCAGCCAAAGCATAAGATTCGGTTGCAAAGAACGGTTATTTTTCCTGTGAGCGGTAAAATCCGACATTTGTGATCACAGTTTTTGAAAGTGTGATCACAAAATTGGGGTGTGAGCGGCTTTGGGGCGTTTTTGCCGGGAATCGCCGCCCATCAGGGCAAAAGCGACGGCAAATCACCCCTGATCGCGCAACGCCGCCATATAGCGCGGCTTGTCCCCGGCGTCCCGCGCTGATCCGATCGCCTGTGCCAGCCCCTGAAGCGAGGCAATGTTGTGCCCCGCCCGGAAGCTGGTCACATGCGGCAGCATGGCGCGGATGCCGGAAGCCTTGGGCGCAAACCCATCCCAGCGCAACAGCGGGTTCAGCCAGATCACCTGCCGCGCCGAGAGAGACAGCCGTTCCATCGCCTTGTCCAGCCCGCCGTCGGGGTCGCGGTCCAGCCCGTCGGTGATCAGGATGACCACCGCGCCTTGCCCCAGCACCCGGCGCGACCAATCCCGGTTAAAGGCGCGGATCGCCCCGGCGATGCGGGTGCCGCCCTCCCAATCCTGCGCCTCGGCCCCGGCGGCGCGCAGGGCGGCGTCCACGTCGCGCCGGTCCATGTGGCGGGTGATGTTGGTCAGCCGGGTGCCAAAGGTAAAGGCATGGACCCGTGCCCAGCCCTGCCCCTTGGCATTACTGACGGCGTGGACGAAATGCAGCACCGCGCGGGAATAGGCGGACATCGACCCCGAGATATCGCAGAGCACCACAAGGTTCGGGGGCCGTTCCCGCCGCTTGCGGGTGACGAATTCGGTGATCTCTCCACCGCGCCGCAGGCTGGCGCGCAGGGTCCGCCGCCAGTCGGGCAGGGGGCCGGGCCGGGCCATCGTCCGCCGCGACTGGATCGGGCGGATCGGAAGGGTCATCCGGGCCAGCATCCGTTTCGCCTCGGCCATTTCGGCGCCGGTCATCTGTTCGAAATCCAACGTGCGCAGCCGCTCTTCGGCAGAGGCGGTCAGGCTGGCGTCGATGTCGATCTCAACCGCTTCGGTTTCGGGCGTGTCACGGGGTTTGGGCACCTCGCGTTCCTGCCCGTCCAGCAGCGCCTCTGCCGCGCGTTTCGCGCCGGGGTTGGCCTGTTCCTCGTCCTGCACGCCGCGCACGGCGGGCCGCAGGAAGGCCATCATATGTTCAAGAAAGGCCGGATCGCGCCAGAACAGGCGAAAGGTCTGGGCAAAGACCTGCCGGTGTTCGGGGCGCGACACGAAACAGGCGTGCAGGGTCCAGTAGAAATCCGCCCGTTCGGTAAAGCCCGCAACCTGAACCGCCCGGATCGCATCGGCCACCCGCCCCGGCCCGACAGGCAGGCCCGCCCGCCGCAACGCCCGCGCGAAATGGGTGATGTTGTCTGGCAGGCGGCCGTCGGTTTCGGGCAGGGGGGCGTCGGCTGCCGTCATGCGCCTTCAAGACCGGCGCGTGCCTCGTCCAGAATGCGCTGCGCCTCGGTTCCTTGCAGGCGTTGAATGTCGTCCTGATATTTCAGCACCGCGCCCAGCGTGTCGGCAATGACCTCGGGCGAGAGGGCGACCACGTCGAGCGCCAGAAGGCATTTGGCCCAGTCGATGGTCTCAGCCACGCCGGGCCGTTTGAACAGGTCCTCGCCGCGCAGCCGCTGGACAAAGGCCACGACCTCGCGCGTCAATGCATCGGCCGCTTCGGGGACGCGGGCGTGCAGGATCTCCATCTCGCGGTCAAAAGTGGGATAGTCGACCCAGTGATACAGGCAGCGCCGTTTCAGCGCATCGTGCACCTCTCGCGTGCGGTTTGAGGTGAGGATGACGATGGGCGGCTCGGGGGCCCTAATGGTGCCCAGTTCGGGGATGGTGACCTGAAAATCGGATAGGGCTTCCAAGAGGAACGCCTCGAACGGTTCGTCGGTGCGGTCGATCTCGTCGATCAGCAGGACGGGGGCGCCGCCGGGCTGCGGGCGCATGGCCTGCAACAGGGGGCGTTCGATCAGGTAGTCTTCGGTGAACAGCTCGGCCCTGAGCAGGTCGCGGTCGGCGCCGCCAGCTGCCTCTGCCGTGCGGATCGCGATCATCTGTTCGGCGAAGTTCCATTCGTAGACCGCGCTGGCCGCATCCAGCCCTTCGTAGCATTGCAGCCGGATCAGACGCCGTCCCAGCGCGGTGGCGATGGCCTTGGCGATCTCGGTCTTGCCGGTGCCTGCCTCGCCCTCCAGAAACAGCGGCCGCCCGAGTTTCAGCGACAGGAACCCCACGGTGGCCAGCGCCCGCCCGCAGACATAGCCCTGCCCGGCGAGGAGGTTTTGCACGTCGTCGATGCTGTCGATGGTCATGGCGGTCCCTTTGTCTGGCCCGGTTGATGCTGCATCTGCCGCCCGCGCGGTCAAGTGAGGCGAAAGTCGCAGATCCAGTCGCGGAAGGTGCGGAAGGCGGGAATGTCTTCGCTGCGGTCGGGCCAGGACAGCACATAAGGGGTTTCGGTCAAGAGCGACCGGGCCGAGGCGCGGGCGAGTGTCCCGGCAGACAGGTCCTCGCCGATCAGGACCTCGGGCACCAGCGCCACCCCCATGCCCGCCCGCGCCGCGGCCAGCACCATGCCGAACTGTTCGAACCGGGCGCCGCGGGCGATGGTGATCGGGTCCAGCCCCGCGTCAAGGAACCAGTCCCGCCACAGGTTGGGCCGGGTCGCCTGCTGCAAGAGAGGCAGCCGGGCCAGCGCGGTGTCGCTGAGCGGTCCATCGGGCAGGAGGCGGGGAGCGGCGACCGTGACCAGCCGTTCTTCGGCCAGCATCCGGGCGCGGAGGCCGGGCCGCCCCCGGTGAATCGCGAAGTCCTGCGGCGCGGTGGTGAAATCGACAGCACCCAGTGCGGTGGACATGTCGAATGTCACCTCGGGCGCGACCTGCGCGAATTCGGCCAGCCGGGGCATCAGCCAGACCGCGCCAAAGGTGGGCAGGCTGGCCAGCCGCAGAACGTCGCGATGACCGCCGAAGGACATGACGGTCAGGGCGGTCTGGTCGAGATCGGCAAGGATACGTTCGGCATCGCGCAACAGGGCCCGCCCGGCGTCCGAGAGCACCAGTCGCCGCCGCACCCGGTGAAACAGCGCGACGCCCAACCGTGCCTCGAGCGTCGAGAGGGACCGGGAGATCGCGCTTTGGGTCAACCCAAGCCCCTGCGCGGCCTGCGTGGCGCTGCCGCTGCGGGCGGCGGCGGTGAAGGCCTCAAGCTCGGGCAGGGTGGGGGTGTAGGCGTGTCGCATGATGGGATAAATCATGAGCAATACTCATCAACCCGTAAACCCTTATCATTTGAAATTGGTCCCCTTGGCGCGTATTCATGCGCAAACCTGCGAAAATGGAGTGACCCCATGGCCAATGATGCCCCCGCCCTGTCGACCTTCTCGTGGGAAGATCCGTTCCTGCTTGAGGCGCAGCTGACCGAAGACGAGCGGATGCTGCGCGATGCGGCCAAGGAATTTGCCCAATCGACCCTGCAACCCAAGGTGATCGAGGCCTATCGCAACGAAACCGTCGATCCCGGCGTGTTTCAGGAGATGGGCGCGGCGGGGCTGTTGGGTGCCACCATCCCCGAAGAATTCGGCGGGCTGGGTGCCGGATATGTCACCTATGGGCTGATCGCCCGCGAGGTGGAACGGGTCGACAGCGGATACCGGTCGATGATGTCGGTACAATCCTCGCTGGTCATGTATCCGATTCATGCCTATGGCACCGACGCGCAGAAGCAGAAGTACCTGCCGGGACTGGCTGCCGGGACGCTGATCGGCTGTTTCGGCCTGACCGAACCCGATGCGGGGTCTGATCCGGCGGGCATGAAGACCACAGCGAAGAAGGTCGATGGCGGCTATGTGCTGAACGGGTCCAAGATGTGGATTTCCAACGCGCCGATCGCAGATGTTTTCGTGGTCTGGGCCAAGTCAGAGGCGCATGGTGGCAAGATCCGCGGCTTTGTCCTTGAAAAGGGGATGAAGGGCCTGTCGGCGCCGAAGATCGGCGGCAAGCTGTCGCTGCGGGCCTCTGTCACCGGCGAGATCGTGATGGACAACGTGGAAGTGCCGGAAAGCGCCATGTTCCCCGAGATCGAGGGGCTGAAGGGGCCGTTCGGTTGTTTGAACCGCGCCCGTTTTGGCATTGCCTGGGGCGTGATGGGCGCGGCGGAATTCTGCTGGCACGCGGCGCTGCAATACGGGCTGGACCGCAAGCAATTCGGCAAGCCGCTGGCGCAAACCCAGATTTTCCAGCTGAAACTGGCGAATATGCAGACCGAGATCGCACTGGGCCTTCAGGGCGCGCTGCGTCTGGGCCGGATGATGGACGATGGCAGCGCCGCCCCCGAGGGCATCAGCCTGATGAAGCGCAACAACTGCGGCAAGGCGCTGGATATCGCGCGGATGGCGCGGGACATGCATGGCGGCAACGGAATTTCGGAGGAATTCCAGGTGATCCGCCACATGGTCAACCTTGAGACGGTGAACACCTACGAGGGCACCCATGACGTGCATGCGCTGATCCTTGGACGGTCGCAGACGGGGCTTCAGGCCTTCTTCTGATCGCTGTCGCAAAACGGGCTTTTGATTCGCCAAATTTCGCCCCAAAGTCTATCTATGGCTGGTGCAAAGGGCCGTATGTGGCCTGGATTGGTGAGCAGTATGAGCGAAGTGATGACAGCCATTGGCGACGGGTTCGCCGGCCTTGGTGTTGAAGACTGGTTTGAGGCCGTCGACGACCGGGCCGAAGAACTGGGCTATTTCGAGCCCCTTGGCGCGAAGCTGGGCGCTGCGTTCATCGACGCGGGCCCAAAGCTGCTGGTCACATTCGAAAACTACGAGCGGATCGGGCGCACGAACAAGGCGCTGGTTCCGCTTGGGTTTACCTTTGCCCAAACCGAAGGCTGGTCGGTTCTGACGATCCTGTCGGATACTGATACCCCTTATCGCGAAGATCGTCTTTACCGGTATTTCGACCGGCTTGTAGACGATGGGTTCTTTGAGGACTTCGAGGATGTTCTGTTCTTCGGCGAACATCTGGCGGGCTATGCGGCGGCGGCCTATTCTGTCGCGGCGCCGGGGTGCCGGGTTCTGGCGCTGCGTCCCGTCGCGTCGGCCGACCCGTCTGTGACTGGCTGGGATTCGCGGCTGAAACCGCTGCGGCGGGCCTGTTTTACCGACCGCTACGGCTATGCCCCGGATATGTTGGAAGGGGCGCGGCAGGCCTGGATCGCTGTTGATCCGGTGGAACAGTTCGACGCGATGCATGTGGCGCTGTTCCGGGCCCGGCATGTCGCGCGGCTGCCTTTGCGGCGGTTGGGTGCCTTTACCGCCCACACGTTGGAAACGATGGGCATCCTGCAACCGATGATCGCCGCGGCGATGGATGGATCACTGGACGATCTGGCGATGGCGCGGCTGTATCGGGCGCGCCGCACCTCTGTTGCATATCTGCGGCGACTGGTCAGCCGCCTTGCCGCCGTCGGGCCAAAGTCACGGGCCCGCAAGGCTGCCGAGGCGGTGCTGGCGCTTGGCGACGACCCGCATGTGGCGAGGGCGCTTGACCATCTGCGCGACGGCTAAGGCGTTACAGAATACCTGCATCCCCTAAACGCTAAAGCACCTCTGACAAAAGGTCTGGATTCCGGATTTCAATTTTCTGACGCGCGGATTTGATGGCGCCGCGCTTGGTCAGCTTGGTCATGGTCCGGCTGACCATTTCCCGGTTGGCCCCAATGGACGCCGCGATTTCCGCATGGGTCGGCGCCCCTTCGATCACCGCGCCGGGGCGCAGGCAGTCGCATTGCAGAGCCAGCCGGATCAGATAGGAACAGACCCGTTGTTCAATGGAATAGGTTGTCAGTTCCTGGGTCTTTTCGGTCAGTGTCCGGATCCGGGCGACAAGGTCGTGAATGACCCGCTGTCTGACTTGGGGCACACCATCCAGCAGAGCAAGGAACGACGCCTGTGGCAGGTGGAGAACCCGGGTCGGGGCCTTGGCGAAGGCGGCCAGAGACCGGGGCCGATTGTCGAAAGCAGACAGCTCGCCCAACATCGACCCGACGGGAAAGCGGGTAAAGACGATTTCGCGTCCGTCTTCGGCCCAGTAGACGGCCAGAAGAGCACCCGAGATCAGGAAATAGACATCGTGACTGTCGTCTTCCTGTCCGAAGATGGTTTGTCCGGCGCTGAAGGACTGTTCGCTCCACCCCAGATCGAGCCGGTCAAGATCGGCTGCGTCGATCCCCCGTAGGAGCGGCAGATCGTAGGACAGAAGCTTTTGCCCGTTCACGCCGCGCTCTCCTGCTGATCGGCCAAAAGCCGTTGTTCCCAGAGCCGGGCGCCCTGAGCCCGCGCCGCGTCCAGCCCCTTGGCCCGCGTCTCGGCCGCTTCGTCGGTGTGGCCGGCAGCGTCGCAGTTGCGGGCATGAAGCCGCAGGATTTCCGGATACCAGCACAGAAGGCGCGACGCGGCGCAATCCTCGGCGGCTTTGCGAGACATGTCGCAGGCGGTTTCGATTTCGCCCGCGCGGGACAGGGCCTGTGCGTAGACCGCACTGAAGTAAGAGGCGCCGATACCGGACCCGATCGCATCGAGCGTATCCATCTGCGCCTTCATCGCGGCGCGGCCTTCGGCGCTGTCCTGAAGGGTTTCATCCATGATCCCCTGCCAGACCCGGCCGATGACCTGCCAGAACAGCGCGCCTTGCGCGTCGGCCTCGGCAATGCCCTGTTGCAGTCGGGCAAGCGCCTTTTCCGTTTCGCCGATATAGAATAGCGGCACCGCCCCCCAGATCAGCGCATAGGGTCGCATCACCGGAATGTTCAGAAGGTCCTGGTGCCTGTCGGTTTCCTCGATCAGGTCCGGGACAATGTCGGGGGTGCCGCAGATAGCGCGCGCCACCGGTTCGAACATCTGCGCGGCGGCAAAGATATCCATCCCGTAGCGGGCGATCATGATCCCGTGGCGCGGCAGGTCGTAGATGTCCCGTATGGCGGCGATATGCGTGAATTGTTCCGCGAAATCAACGGCGTAGAAGCATTTGCAGTTCTTTGCCGCAAGCGACGCAAGCTGCACCTCGGTCATGTCAGTTTCGTTCGACCGGCCTTTTGCGACGTCATCAAGGAGGTCGCAAAAGGATTCCGACCGGTCCATGTCGCCTGCGATAATCGCGTGCGAAAAGCTGCCGAACAGCGCCGGGGCGCTGGTTTGCGACGGCCGGCCAGAGGCGCGCGCGATGTTGAGCACTGATTCAAAGGCCTGGCGCACAGGTGCCGCGGCGAACCCCTGCATCTGCATCAATATCGACCCGAGCGAGGTCTGGCAGGCGATTTCAAGGTCAGTGGTGTCAAGGTCGGGCGGGGACGTGCGGCACAGGTCCAGCGCCATTTCGGTGTGGGCCTGTGCGTCGGCCATGGCGCCTTGCAGAAGTGCTGCCTGACTGGCCTGCAGGAATCCGAGGATTGCAGGGGCAAAGGCCCGGGCCTTTGCATGGTGCGCGGCGACCATGGCGGGGTCGCGGGCGGCAATGTCCGGGAAGCTGTTTTCGAAGATTCCGGCAAGCCGGGCGTGAAGCTCTTCTCGTCTGCGCCGCAGGATACCATGATAGGCCGCCTGATGCAGCAGCGCATGCGAAAACATCCATTCATTGGGCCCGATCCTGTCGATGACCCCCTGATCGGACACATGTTCAAGCCGGGTTTCGATATCGCCATCATCGTCTGCAAGTAGCCCAAGGATATCGGACCGGAACCGCCGCCCGATGATCGCGCCGGATTGCAGCAGTCCCCGTTCAGGGCCGGTGTTATCAATCCTTTCGACCAGAAGGTCGGAGAGGGTCGCGGGCACGCTGGTATCGCCAGCAGATGTTCCACGCTTGAACAGCTGTTCCAGAAACAGCGGGACGCCCCCCGCCATCTCGATCAGTCGGTCGGCCGTGTTTTCGTCAAGCTTTCCGTTTCCGAGTACCGACAGGAACTGACGCGATTCGGTTTCAGTCAGGGGTGGCAGCGTGATGATCTGAAGAGTTTCCGGGTCGATGAGGTTTTCGATCCGGGTGCTTTCCCGGCTGGTCAGGACAAGGCGGATACCATCCCGGTCCGGTGCACCAAGGATCGCCTGAAGCACCCCGAACGAGGCGTTGTCGAACCAATGCAGGTCTTCGACGATGATCATCCCACCACTGACCGGCAGGCTGGATCGGATCGCCCGCCAGATGCTTTGTTCGATCAAGGCTTTCACGGCCGTATTGGCCTTTTCCACCAGAAGCCGCTGCCCATCGGCCACGCCAAGTACCAGCGCAAGCGCAAGCCGGTCCTCGGCATCAAGGGATGGAAAACGTGCCTCCAGGCCGGCAAGGCCTTGGCCGTTGTCATCCAGCGTTTCGGCGAGCCATTGGCGGAAAGGGAAATGGTTGGAATTCGGGTGCAGCCCGTCGCCGCTGATGACACAGACTTGTGTCGCTTCGGTCCCGATCGCGCGGGTCAGGGCCGATTTCCCGATTCCCGCTTCGCCGATGATTAGGCAGGGCCGGTCGGTCCCGCGCAATTTCGATAGCTGGTCGGTCCGGCCAACGAAATCGGCCTTGCGGGACCATCGCGTCAGGTTCCGCTTGGGGCTTGCCCGGTAAATCGCATGAGCTTCGGAAAACCCCTTGAGCGGCTGCGGGGGCAGGGGTTCGATCTGGAATGTGTCGCGCAGAAGGGCGCGCGTTTCTTCCGCAATCAAGACATCGCCGGGCGATCCTTTTTCCTGAATGCGTCCCGCGAGGGTGGTGACAAGACCGGTGACTGCCGGGCGTCCGGTCAGGTCGCTTTCGTGGCGGGTTGCGACTTCGCCGGTGGCAACGCCGGCCCGGAGCCTGACCATAGATTGCTGGCCGGTCGGGGGCGCTATGGGCGCAATCGCGGCAAGTGCGGCATCGACCGCGCGGGAGGCGGCGAGTTCATCCGCCGCGTGTAGGCCGAAACAGGCCACGACCCCGTCGCCAAGGTATTCCGTGATCGTGCCGCCACGGGATTCGACGATGTCGCGGGTCCGGTCGTAATAGGCCTCCAGCCAGTTCTGCAGGTCTTCCGCGTCCGTGGTGTTGGCCAGTTGGCTAAAGCCGACGATGTCGACGAAAACCACCGTAATCTGGCGCCGTTCGCCAGATGTCGCTTTCACACTTCCCAGGTTTTCGGTCACATCGTCCCCCCTACGATACACCGGCCTAGGGCAGTCTGGACTGCGCCTTGGCCAATCGGGCCAACCGCCCGCTGTCAAAGGGATTTGACAGCGTCCAGCTGGTCCAGATCCGGAAGGCGCCGGGCAGGTGGTTATCCGGATTGGCCTGATGTCCATCAAGCCGGATCGGATCTGCCGCCATGCGCCCTGCCGGAAGATTTGCGTTTTCCCCATCCAGCACGTCGATTTCGGCATGGACGCCCGCAACATAGGCGGAAGTCAGGTTGAAGTCGAAGGCAGAATATTGCCAGCCGCCGAATTTGCTTTGGGTTACCACGACCTGTTCGGCCAGCGCCTGAACATGGCCCGCGGTTGGAAAGTCCGTCAGGGGCCGGGCAAAGTCGCGCTGATTGTAGCGGCCGGACCAGATCGGCGTCCCGTCGGGGCCAGCCACCTTGTAGCTGTTGTGCCCCATGTCCAACTGGCCCATCCGTTTGTTGTAGCCGTAGCACCAGACCCCGGTCAGCTGCGCCAGCCGGTTGTTGAGGTAGAGGTTCGGCAGATAGCTGAACACCCCTTCCTGCCCTTCGATCTGGACATAGTTGATGGCGATAATCGCCTCGAAATAGTTCCGGTAGCCCAAGAGCTTCGGCAGAAGCGACAGCCGGACGCCCATCTGCTGGTTGGCGAGCATGGCGACCGGGTGGGTGCCATCGGGGGTCAGGGCCTGCGGATGCAGGCTCATCCCCTTGGGCAATACCGCCTGAAGCGCCTTGGCATCGACCGCGTGGAAGCTGAAGAACCCGTCGATTTGGCCGGTGGCAAAGACCGGCGTGAGTGGCCAGGGCGCGACCTGCGCATAAGGGCTTGCCAGTTTCGGCGCATCGGTCGGCCCGGCATCGGGGCCAAGGTCCCCTTCGCCGACGATTTCGATATCGGCCCCGGTAAGGCCCCGGGCGCAGCCAAGGCCGGAAATCGTCGCGGCCTCGACACAGCCCGCGTTGATCCCGCAGCGGGTCCAGTCCCCGGCCAGATAAAGGTTGGCAAAGCCCGATCCATCGGGGGGCAGCCGGTATTGAACCGAGTTCGGCACCGACATCACATAGCGTTCGGAGCCATAGAAGTTTTCACGGAAATACTGGTTTTCGAATTTCTGGGCCGGGGTCTTGGCGTCGTTGTCGTGCAACAGGGAAAAGTCGAACTTGCCCCCCTTTTTCGCCTTGGGCCACAGCCGGACAAGCTGTTCGTTGGCCCAGGCCTTTGTCCGTTCCTGCATGGTGCCGTCGGCCACGCCCGCGTCTTCGGCGGGAGAGCAGAAATAGGCGATGGATTTCGGCGGCGGGTCGGCCCAGTCCTCGCGCCCGATCAGGTCGGTCATATCGGCCCATGTGTCCAGCGGTTCGGCAAAGCTGGTCATCACAGTCCGCAGGTCGATCTGGTCGCCGTCGTTGTATTTCCGGACGAGGTCGTTCCAGCCCATGTCTTCGGGCGTGGTGTCCATCCAGAATTGGGCGGCATGGGTCGAAACGGTCTGAACCCGGTCCAGCATGGCGCGCCAGCGGGGAGAGGCCACGGCAAGTTCCGGCGTCATATAGTGCAGCGATCCGAGCGAGGCCCCGAGGATCACATCGTCAAAATCCTCGCCCCGTTTCAGGGTATAGCTCCGTCCGGTCGGCGCGGATTTTTCGCATTCAAAATCGACCCCGTCCTTTTCCAGTTTCTTGCCGTTCTTCAACTGATCCCAGAACGGCTCTGACGGCCAGCAGGGCAACCCCTTCACGTCGAAGAGCGGATCATAATCGCCGCTTGTCACCTCGGCCTGTTCGACCATGTCGATGGCTTCGATGTAGTTGCCGCTGTCATCAAGGCTCAGGTTGGTCGCCGCGTTAAAGAATTTGAACTTCACGCCCCGATGCTTGAGGATCTGATAGTAAGGGCCAAAGATGGTGTCGCCCATCCCGGCCATCATCTTGTAAAACAGCGCCCCCTTGAAGCAGAAGGCCAGCCGCAACAACCCGCGGATCGCGGTACCGGCCCCGACGCTGCGGTCGTCGGTCACGCCGCCCGGATAGCCGAACACATAGTCATAGCAGCCCCGGAATACCGCGGAATAGACCGCGTCCTTGGGCGCGCCGTAGTGCAACAGCCATTGGCTGATTTCCCAATCGTCGATCGCGTCGAACCCGGCGCGGAACAGCCCGCTGTCGATTGTCCCCCGGAAGAAGGCGGTCGACAGGCTTATCATGATGTGCAGGCGCCGGGACCAGTCGCTGGTGGTTCGGGCATCCAGCCCCTGTTCGTGAAACCATGTCTGGGTGTGGCGGGCAAGGTCGGCCATTGTCGCCTGATGCGACAGGCTGTGGTCAAAGGCGTTGCGCGGGATCTTGGTGGCAAAGGCGTGCAGGGTATGGAACGGGGACCGGGCGGAATGGCTGGCCCCGACCGCCTTCAGCGAGGTGTGGAACCGGTCCGGCACCTGATGGAGCATGTCGTGCCCGACCTCGTCGAGCATCTTTTCCATCTCGCCCTTGATGAAATTCAACAGTTCGATGAAGAATTCGAACGGGGTCGGGATGACCCCACCGTCGCCGGGGGTGGCGCCGTTGCCGTAGAAATCGACCCGCCAGGGGTGGAGTTCGGATGTCCCGTCCGCCGCAGGGACCTCCTCGGCCAGCATGAAATGGTTCAGCCCGGTGAAGGCCTTTTCCAGCGTTCCAAGCGGGGCGTCGGGGGACCGCAGGCCGGTCTTGTTCAATTGCTCGTAACAGTCGCGCATAAGGCGAAACCCGTTGTCGTAGAATCCGGCCCAGATATGCAGCCCGTGTTCTTCGATCCGGCCACCCTTCTTGGCGTTCCTGCCGCTGGCCCCCTTGCCACCTAGACGCCAGCCCATCTGGTAGAGGGTGATGTCGTAGTCATCCTGCCAGTTCGGCAATTGCGTGATTGCATAGGTCGCAGTGATCGCGCCGACGCCCCCGCCGATTACGGCGATCTTCTTCGGTGTCTTCCCCATGATGTGTCCCCATCCCTGTTGTCATTGGTCCGGCGTGTCGCCCCTGTTCTGGCGTCGCCGGTTTATCGTTGTTGTGCCGTGCGGCCGGGCCGGTCTTGCGGCGATTTCGGTTCGATCGATGTGGGCGGAACACGGCAACCGGCCCCGCGCAGACGCAGGCCCCGCTGTTCCGCTGCCCCATCCGACGCGGTGTCCATTGTCTGCCCCGTCGGGCAGGTGTCGCCTGTCAGAGTGCCGGTTTTCCGTAGTAAAACCAAGATATTTGTGGTGTTGATCGCCCGGCCCAACCGGGGCTTCCCCGCCATGATCGCGGTCGCGCAGGTGGCAGCCCATCTCTGTGGCTGAACGGTGGATGCTGGTCCAGGTGTCATGGCAGGGCCTGTCGATTTGGCACGGCCAGTCGAAGCACATTGGCGCCGGGGCCATCCAGGGTTTCCCGCGGTGGGCATCGTTCCTGGATCGTCGTGACCATTGCGGACCATGCGGCGCTGGCATTGTCCAGTTCGGCAAGGTCGATGATCCGCGCGATATCCCGCGTTGGTCCGGCGGTCAGGTCTTCGATCTGGGCGCGAAGAAGCCCCAGTGCATAGCCCCAGATGCCCGGAAGCTGGCCCATTTCGGCGACGGTCTTGTCGGCCCCAACCCGGGCTGAGGTCGAGGCGGAGACGGCAAGCGCATAGACGTCGCTGGCTGTCGTGACTGCTAGCCTGGCCTCAACCTCCGGTCGCAGCGCGACAGGCACTTTGCAGAACCCGATCTGCCGGGTCAGAAAATCATCGGGACCGAGTGCCGAGCCGGACGCGCCGTTCGACAGCGCCTCGAGAGCGGCGCGGTCAAGGGCGGCGGTGGCGATAAGTTTGATGACCTTTCGGTTGCCGCGTCGCAGGCGGTCTTCCATGTCCTCCACGAGGGCCTTGAGTTCCTCAAACAGGTTGATCGCCCGCTGGCGATGCTGTGGAGTCGCAGCGGTGCCGGACCGCGCGACGTCGGACCGGAGAGCCCGCAGCGCATCGACTCTGTATAGGAATTGTCGATGATGCGCCGTGACCAGCGGCACCAGATCCTGTGCAAGGGTTTCGCAAACCGTGGCGGTCCAGTCCTGTCCGGTCGCAATTGCCTGTCGCAGAGCCTGAACCTGCGGTCCGGTCAGGTCGTGATGCTGAACCCCCGCAAGGAGGACCGGAACCACGTGACCAATCACCCCCGCGTAGACGGAAACCGTTTCGCCCACGGCAGCGGCGCGAGAAAGCGCAACTTCGATCTGTTCGATGTCGGGTGCGATCATCAAAACCTACCTTTGTCCGGCCTCCCAGCGCCTGATGGCCTGTCCAGGGGCCGCCATGACGGGAGAAACAAAAGGCGACCCCTGGCCCGGAGGAGGGCAGGACGAGGGTAGCCGCTGGCGCGGGCGGCGTTTGTGACTCTCGACACATTGGCGGTCATGATTTCGGCCCACCGCTGGGGGCGGTGGGCCGAAACTCGCCGGGCGGCGGAGAGTGGAGCGAGAACGCCGCGCCAGAGAGATCAGCTGCGCGACGGGAAGACACCTTCGAGCGCGATGATGTAGTTGATGCAAAGGGTCGGCTGCATGTTGTCATGCGAGGTGCCGCCGCCGGTGCTGCCGATACTGGCAGGGTTCATGGCGACGTTCGGCGTTTCGCTGCCGGGCACGTAGATGTCCGCCGGGCCAAGGCTGCCGCCGTTCTGCGCGCGGGCGCCGGGGGTGCCGGTCGATGCCGCGTTCAGGCTGTGGCTGTGGGGCGGCAAGTTGGCAGCGGTCAGCGTCACGTGCTCCTCGCCGAACCGCTGGCCGATTTGGCGCGGCGTCAGGCCGGGGCCAGTGCCCGCATGGCAGGGAACCCGGCCGCGCAGGTCAGGAAGGGCGAAAGTGGTCCGCCCGTCGCCGCCGTAGGTCGTTCCCAGCAGGCTGAACAGGGCCGAATACTGCGCAATCGGCAACAGTTGCCCATCGCAGAACGCCCAACCGCGCGGCGCGAAGTTTCCACCAAACAACATGATCTGTGCAATAAACGGTTCCATGACCTCTCCTATCTTGTTCACGGGCCCGCCTGCCGGGTCCAGTTTTCCTGCTGCCACTGTTGTCCGGGGTCGCGGTGAGATTCTGTGTTCCACCGCACAAAGCATGACTTTTCCCTGCGGCGAGAAAAAACAGGGTTAAGGCCAGTCTGCACCGGGGGCCATTGTGTCAAACCGCACAGACCTGAACGGCTGCCCACCCTACCCAGAAAGGCAAAGCCCGAGGTGCGCCCGATCGTGCGGCGCCACGGGATCGTTGTCAGGGGAGTTGGACGATGCTTGGTAAATTTGGACAGGCTGCGGTGCTTGGGGCAGCGTTGATCGGCGGTTTTGCCGGGCAGCAGGCACAGGCCTTTGGCGGGGGAACCCCGGTAGAGATGCTGACCTACGGCAACGTTCCGGGGACAGGGGTGGATGACGATTGCCCCAACCGTTGGCTGGTCTACTACAACGGAACGACAGTCGATGCCGAGATTGGGCTGAGTTCGGGCGGAACGACCGGCTATTGGGTCGAGGGTGAGGCCTTTTACATCGGGAATTATCAGGCGACGCGCGATCCCATTACGGCAGCGACAATCGACACCAGATGTGGGGACCTGTCGAATGTCGTCATGATCACCTCTGACGGAATCGAGCCGGCGAACGAGTCCAACGCAGGTTTTGTGAACGAGGATTACCACGGGATCGTTTTTGAGGCCGACCACACGGACGGCAACCGCTATCGTTATGAAATCGCGATCAGCGGGGCGACGAACACGACCGTCATCAATACCAAGACACAGGTCGCCAGCAACACGATCCCCACCGCCGAGGCGGGCACGAACCAATCTGTTGCGCCAGGCGCTGCGGTGACGCTCGACGGGACCGCATCGGACCCTAACGACGTGGGCCAGACCCTGACCTATTCATGGAGCCAGACCGGCGGCACCAATTCGGTTACCCTGTCCAGCACCACGGCGTCACAGCCGACCTTTACCGCGCCGGTCCTTGGGGCGGCAGACCCGGACGACAGCCTGATTTTCACGCTGGTAGTGAATGACGGGACGGACGATTCATCGGGCGATTCCGTTGTCATCAATGTCCAGAAATCGCTGAACGCCGGGCCGACCGCAGATGCTGGAACGGATCAATCCGTTGCAAGCGGGTCGAACGTGACCTTGACCGCCAGCGCCTCTACCGATGCGGAGCCGGGCCAGACCCTGACCTATGCCTGGGTTGAGCTGAGTTCGGAAGGTGTGACGCTGACCGGGGCGGCCACCGCCGGTCCGACCTTTACTGCGCCGACACTGAACATTGGTGACCCGTCCAAGATCCTGTCGTTCCAGGTGACGGTCACAGACCCCTATGGCCTATCGTCGACAGACACTGTCCAGATCACTGTCAACGCTCCGGGGAACACTGTCCCCACAGCGAATGCCGGGTCGGATCAGGTTGTGCTGTCGGGGGCGTCGGTGACGCTGGATGGCACGGCGTCGGACCCGAATGATGCGGGCCAGTCGCTGACCTATGCGTGGTCGCAGATCGGCGGGGTCAATAGCGTCACCTTGTCCAGCACGACCGCGGCGCAGCCGACCTTTACGGCGCCGCCCCTTGCCATAGGCGGGCCGGGCGATGTGCTGACGTTCCAGTTGATCGTGAATGACGGGTTTGCGCCATCGGCCGCGTCGACCGTTCAGGTATTCGTAAACGCGCCGGCGAATACGGCCCCCACCGCTGATGCGGGACCGGACCAGTTGGTTGCCTCTGCCGCCTCGGTGACGCTGGATGGCACGGCGTCTGACCCGAATGACACGGGTCAATCGCTGACCTATGCGTGGTCGCAGACGGGCGGAACCACGGTCAGCCTTTCCAGCGCCTCGGCCGCGCAGCCTACGTTCACCGCGCCGACGCTGAACATCGGGGATGCGGATGCGGTCCTGACCTTCGAACTGGTCGTGAATGACGGGGTCGATGATTCCGCTGCGTCTTCGGTGACGATCACCGTTGATGCGCCGACCAACACGGCCCCGACTGCGAATGCTGGGGTGGACCAGTTGGTGGCCTCTGCCGCATCTGTCACCCTGGACGGGACCGGGTCGGATGCGAACGACGCTGGTCAATCGCTGACCTATGCGTGGTCGCAGACGGGCGGAACGACGGTCAGCCTGTCCAGCACGACTGCCGCGCAGCCAACGTTCACCGCGCCGACGCTGAGTATTGGGGACTCGGATGCGGTCCTGACCTTCGAGTTGATCGTGAATGACGGAATTGACAGTTCGATCGCGTCGACCGTGCAGATCACCGTCGATTCCCCGGCCAACACGGCCCCGACCGCGAATGCGGGACCGAACCAGACGGTCGCCGCAGGGGCAAGTGTGATGCTGGACGGGACCGGGTCGGACGCGAATGACGTTGGTCAATCGCTGACCTATGCTTGGTCGCAGACCGGGGGAACGACGGTTAGCCTGTCCAGCGCCTCGGCTGCACAGCCGACGTTCACCGCGCCGTCGTTGAACATCGGGGATGCGGATGCGGTACTGACATTCGAGCTGATCGTTGACGACACCTTTGACACCTCTGGTGCCAGTTCCGTCCAGATCACTGTCGAAGCACCGTTGGATACAGAAGCACCGGTCATCACGCGCCCCGCCGACTTGGTGGGTGAGGCAGGGCCGACTGGCACCCGGAGCTTTACCTTCGCGGCGCTGGTGACGGACAATCACGACACGGTTGTAACGCCCGTCTACACGCTGAACGGGGTTACCATCACCAGCCCGCATGATTTCCCGGTCGGGGCGAATACCGTCCTGATCAGTGCGCAGGACGCGGCAGGAAACATAGCAGCGCAAGAGGCCTTCGATGTCGTCGTGACGCCTGCGGTGGCCCCGGCGATGCCTGTCATCGTATCCACGACCGTGAACGGGGATCAGTCAATCACCGTGCAGGGCACCGCCGAGGCGGACAGCACGGTGCGCGTCACTTTCCCCGGCGGGTCCTTTGTCGAGGTTACGGCGACCGGGGGCGCATATTCGGCGACCTCTGCGGCGGGTATGCAAAGCGGGACAGTTTCGGTGACGGCGGCGGACAGCCTTGGCAATACCTCGCCGGCTGCGGTGGCGAACGTGATCGTCGACACCACACCGCCGGGAGTGACCATCTCCGGGGTTCCGGCGACATTCACCGGAACCACCGCATTCGATATCACCATCGAATTCACCGAGGATATGACCGGGTTCGACATCGGCGACATCACGGTGGTCAACGGTGCGGCATCGGCCCTGACCGGCGGACAGGCAAGCTTCGGTGCAACTATCACGCCAAGCGGCACCGGCAATGTCTCTGTCTCGGTCGCGGCCGGGGTGGCGACGGACCTTGCCGGGAACGACAACCTTGCGTCCTCGGTCGAGGTTGCGTCGAATGCGACCCCGTCGGAAACCGAAGCGATGCTGCGCGCCGATGCGCAGACGCGGGCCCGCAACCTGATGGCGTCGCAGCCCAACCTTGCGGGTTTCCTTGCCGGTCGGAACGGCGGGTTTCAGGCGCAGGTGACGCGCGGTGCGGGCACCTTCAGCCTGTCGACCGATGGCAGCCGCCCGGTTTGGGCCTACCTGCAAGGCGCATGGAGCGAGACGGGATCGGCCGAGAGCCAATACCTGCACGGGGCCTTCGGGGGGCACATCATCAACCGCGACGATCTGGTGATCGGGGCAATGGTCCAGCTGGACCGGAGCCGGTCGACGGATGGTGATGCGTCGATTGATGCGGATGGCTGGCTGGCGGGGCCCTATTTTGTGGCGCGCGCATCCGGGCAACCGCTGGTCTTCTCCGGGTCATACATGGTGGGGCAGGCCGATCTGTCGATCAGCCCGCTGGGCACCTATACGGATCGGGTCACAACCGACCGGTCTCTTCTGACGCTGGGAGTGATGGGGGAATACGACGCGGGGGCGGTGACGATCCTGCCGAGCCTTGATCTGGCCCATCTAACGGAAAGCCAACCCGCCTATATCGACGGGGCGCTGAACCCGATCTCCGCCCAATCGCTGGCGATGACCGAAGCCATGGCCGGGCTGCATTTCGCAATGCCGGTGGCGGTGGGGACAGGCGACCTGACCCTGACCGGTGGGATCAATGCGATCCTGTCGCGGACCAATCTGGACGGCGTGGTCACCGAAGATACCCGGGGCCGTCTGGATATCGGGTTTGTCCATGCATCGGACACGGGCGTTCGCACATCGCTGCGGGCCTATCTGGATGGTCTTGGCGACGATGCCTATGAAAGCGTCGGGGCCGAGTTCCTTGTGGAGTTCGAGTTCTAGTTCAACAGTTCGAACCACGGGTGGCCGGCCTGTCCGGCCACCCATCCGCCGGGACCGTTGTCAGGCCGGGGCGTCGGTGTTGGGCAGACCTTCGGCGATCTGTTGATGCCCCTCGCCCGAGGCGACAAGACAGGTCGGGCCGCCGGGCGCGGTCATGGTGATCGTCCAGGTGCCGCTATCGAGGTTGGCAAAGACCTCGACCACCATGTTGTTTGAGGCCAGCCCGATCGACTGCCTGCTTTCCCCATAGCTTTCGGCAAGGAAGGTTACGACCCTTTCGTGGTCGGCGCAGCGCGCGGATTGGGCGGGGGCGGGCAGTGCGGCAAGGGCCGCGATGCCAAGGCCGAGGGAGAGGGTCATCAAGGTCCGGTTCATCTGGGCGCCTCTGTGTCATATGGTTCGGTCCGGACGCCTGATGGCCTGATGCCGATGCGCCGGAAGATGCATTGACTGTCCCCCGAGCATCGCAAATTAAGGTAAATCGCCCGTTACGGTGGCTCTGCAACAGAGGTCCTCCCGCGATTTTGCTGCGCTGCGGCGATTTTCCGGTTGAACGATCCGAAAAATTCTGGCCTTTTGCGCGCAACAAAGTTTCAAGGAGGATGTCATGTCGATCCGGCCGTTCCGATCAGCCCTTTATATTCCCGGTTCCAAGGACCGGGCGCTGGAAAAGGCGCGGGGCCTGCCTGTCGATGCGATCCTGTTTGATCTGGAGGATGCGGTTGCACCCGATGAAAAGGCCAACGCCCGCGCGACCCTTGCGGCCGCACTGGCCGACGGGGGCTATGGCAGCCGTTACCGGATCGTGCGGATCAACGCGCTGGATACGGACTGGGGCCGCGACGATGCTGCCGCCGTGGCCGCGATGGATTGCGACGCTGTGCTGCTGCCCAAGGTGAATGGCCCGGCGGATGTGGACGCGCTGGCCGCGCTGGTGCCGGACAAGCCGATCTGGGCGATGATGGAAAGCCCGCTGGGTGTGTTGAATGCCGCCGCAATCGCCGCCCATCCCCGGATCGAAGGTTTCGTTCTGGGCACCAACGACCTTGCCAAGGATCTGAACACCCGCAAGGCGCCCCGGCGCGAACCGCTGTTGTTCGCGCTTCAGGCCTGCCTGATGGCGGCCAAGGCGCATGGGGTGATCGCCATCGACGGGGTCTATAACGCCTTCAAGGACGACGACGGGCTGATCGAGGAATGCGAACAGGGCCGCGACATGGGGTTCGACGGGAAATCCCTGATCCACCCTGCGCAGGTCGAGATCACCAACCGCGCCTTCGCTCCGACCGAGGCCGAGATTGACCTGGCCAACCGCCAGATCGCCGCCTTTGAAGAGGCAGAGGCGCAAGGGCTGGGCGTGGCTGTCGTGGATGGTCGGATCGTCGAGAACTTGCATATCGTCACCGCCCGCGCGACGCTGGCCAAGGCAGCGGCAATCGCGGAACTGGAGACGCAATGACACTACTTCTTCTCGGGCTGGCCCTTTGGTCCGGCGCGCATCTGTTCAAACGGCTGGCCCCAGCGGCCCGTGCCCGCATGGGCGACAAGGGCAAGGGACCGATCGCGCTCGTGCTTCTGGCCGGGCTGATCCTGATGGTGATCGGCTATCGGGGCTGGGATAGCGCGCAACTCTGGTATCCGCCGGCTTTCCTGACCCATGTGAACAACCTGCTGATGTTGGTGACGGTCTATCTGTTTGCCGCCGACGGGATGAAGACGCGGGCCTGGGCCGCGATCCGGCACCCGCAACTGACGGCGGTGAAGATCTGGGCGCTGGCGCACCTGCTGGTCAACGGCGATCTTGCCTCGGTCGTGCTATTCGGCGGGCTTCTGGCCTGGGCGGTGGTGTCGGTGATCCTGATCAACCGGTCCGAACCGCGCCCCGTCCGTGTCGCCACCGGGTCGATAGCCAAGGAACTGGGCCCGGTTGTCGGCGCGGTGCTGGTCACCGGGGCAATTGGCGGCCTTCACTACCTGTTCAACCTGCAAGCCTTCGGGGGGTGACCGGAATGAAACTCTATCGGCTTCTGACGGAAGAGGACACCTCGGCGTTTTGCCACAAGGTGTCCGAGGCACTGTCGAAGGGCTGGGAGCTGTATGGCGACCCGACCTATGCCTTTGATCAGGCCAAGGGCGTCATGCGCTGCGGCCAGGCCGTGGTGAAAGAAGTGCCGGGCGACTACCATCCCGATCTGAAACTGGGGCAGCAATGACCAAGACCAATCCGGGCCGTTTTTTCGAAGATTATCACGTTGGGCAGGTGATTCGGCACGCGGTGCCACGGACCGTGTCAGGGGGCGAACGGGCGCTGTATCACGCGCTTTATCCGGCCCGGCATGCGCTTCATTCCTCGGACGCCTTCGCGCTGGCCTGCGGGCTGGACCGGGCGCCGCTGGATGATCTGATCACCTTTCATACGGTGTTCGGCAAGACGGTTCCTGATGTGTCGCTGAACGCGGTGGCGAACCTAGGTTATGCCGAAGGGCGCTGGCTGCATCCGGTCTATCCCGGTGACACGCTGACCGCCCGGTCCGAGGTGATCGGGCTGAAGCAGAATTCCAACGGCAAATCGGGCGTTGTCTGGGTGCGGACCACCGGCAGCAACCAGCATGGGCGCGATGTGCTGTCCTATGTGCGCTGGGTGATGGTGCGCAAGCGCGACGCGGACGCTCCGGCCCCTGACACCGTGATCCCGGAACTGGCTGATGTTGTGAGGGCCGAGGATCTGATCATTCCCGCCGGTCTGAACTTTGCCACCTATGATTTCGAACTGGCCGGTGAGGCGCATCGTTGGGGCGATTATGCCGTTGGCGAGGTCATCGACCATGTGGACGGTGTCACCCTGGAAGAGGCCGAACACATGATGGCCACCCGCCTGTGGCAGAATACCGCCAAGGTGCATTTCGACGCCACCAACCGCGAGGATGGGCGGCGGCTGATCTATGGTGGGCATGTGATTTCGCTGGCGCGGGCCTTGTCCTTCAACGGGTTGGCCAATGCGCAGGTGATTGTCGGGCTGAACGGGGGGGCGCATGCGAACCCCTGTTTCGCGGGCGATACGGTGCGCGCCTGGACCGAAGTTCTGGACAAGGCCGAAACCGGCGCGCCGGGCGTCGGCGCGATCCGGCTGCGGCTGGTGGCGACGAAGGGGGCGGCCGGGGCGCTGAAGGACGAGGACGGAAAATATCTGCCCGAGGTCTTGCTTGATCTCGATTACTGGGCCTTGATGCCGGCGTAGTTGCCGGAGGCCTGTAATGCCCGACCTGACAGGAAGATGCGCCTGTGGTGCCGTCACCTTTTCCGTTGAGGCGCCAAAGACCTATGGCGCCTGCCATTGCGAAATGTGCCGCCGCTGGACCGGTGGGGTCTGGATGGGCGTGGTGTGCGAAAGCGAGCCGGAGGTGACCGGCCCCCTCAAGGTTTGGAAATCCACACGGATTGCCAGCCGTGGATTTTGCCCGGACTGCGGCAGTTCGGTCTGGCACCGCCCCCGGCGTGCAAAGTTCCCAACACTTGGCCAAGGGCTCTTCGATGACCAGGCGGGCTGGACCATGACCCGGGAAATCATGGCTGAGGACCGCCCCGACCACTATGCCTTTGGGACAGGTGCAAAGTCGTTTACAGGCTGGGGCACTCTTTGGGCGGTCGTGACTGGTCGGCTCCCCAAGTAGAATCCAAACGCGCCAACTTCTGTGATCACACTCTGGAAAAATGTGATCACAAGGCGGTATTTTATCGCTATCGCCCGTCGAATTCGTGGGATTTCGCCCGACTCCGTGCGTGACTCGGGTGGGAAAATCCTTCAGAAACGGGAAGACGGTGGGCGGCCTGCGTGTCGCCTGCGACGAAGCCGAGAAGGAAACCGACATGGCTGAGCAGACTTCGGGGCCGGGCGGGGTAGAGCGCCCGCTTTCCCCCCACATCCAGATTTACCGCTGGCACATTCCCATGCTGACCTCGATCCTGACCCGGATCACGGGCAATGCGCTGATCGTCAGCGCCGTTCTGGTCGTCTGGTGGCTTCTGGCGGCGGCAACCAGCCCGGAATATTACGCCGTGGCCGACGCCGTGATCACAAGCTGGCTGGGGGATATCGTGATGACCCTGTCGCTTTGGGGGATCTGGTATCACTTCCTCGCCGGGTTGCGGCATCTGTACTACGACGCGGGCCACGGGCTGGACATTCCGACGGCGGAAAAGCTGGGCTGGGGCCTGCTGATCGGCTCGGTCGTCCTGACCGTCCTGACGATCATCATCATCTAAGGGGGCCGAGATGCGTTATCTGACAGACCGCAAGCGCGCCGAAGGCAAGGGCGCAGGCCACAGCGGAACCGAACATCACTGGCACATGCAGGTCAGCGCGGTGGGGCTGGCCCTGATCGTGCCGACCTTCCTTTATGTCTTTGGTTCGGCCCTTGGCGGTACCCATGACGAGGTTCTGGCCACTTTTGCCCGCCCGATCCCGGCGATCCTGACCGGGCTGGTTCTGGTCTTCGGCCTGCTGCACTTCAAGAACGGCGCGCAGATCATGATCGAAGATTACTGGCGCGGCACCACCCGCAAGGCGGCGCTGATGTTCACGACCGCATTCACCTATGGCCTGATCGCGACCGGGCTGTTCGCGCTGGCGAAAATGGCGCTGTAAGGAAGACGACCGATGGCAGCTTACGAATACGAGACGCACGAATACGACGTGGTCGTTGTGGGGGCCGGCGGGGCCGGTCTGCGCGCCACCCTCGGCATGGCCGAACAGGGGCTGCGCACGGCCTGCGTGACCAAGGTCTTCCCGACCCGGTCGCACACCGTTGCGGCACAGGGCGGCATCGCCGCCAGCCTTGGCAACATGGGCCCGGACAGCTGGCAATGGCACATGTATGACACCGTGAAGGGGTCCGACTGGCTGGGCGACACCGACGCGATGGAATACCTTGCCCGCGAGGCACCCAAGGCGGTTTACGAGCTGGAGCATTACGGCGTGCCGTTCAGCCGGACCGAAGAGGGCAAGATCTATCAGCGCCCGTTCGGCGGCCACACGACCGAGTTCGGCGAAGGCCCGCCGGTGCAGCGCACCTGCGCCGCCGCCGACCGGACCGGCCACGCGATCCTGCATACGCTTTATGGCCAGTCCCTGAAGGAAAAGGCCGAGTTCTTCATCGAATACTTCGCCATCGACCTGATCATGTCGGACGATGGCGTGTGTCAGGGTGTCGTCTGCTGGAAGCTGGACGATGGCACCATGCATGTCTTCAATGCCAAGATGGTGGTGCTGGCGACCGGCGGCTATGGCCGCGCCTATTTCAGCGCGACCAGCGCCCACACCTGCACCGGCGACGGCGGCGGGATGGTGGCGCGGGCGGGTCTGCCGCTTCAGGACATGGAATTCGTCCAGTTCCACCCGACCGGCATTTATGGCGCGGGCTGCCTGATCACCGAAGGCGCGCGCGGCGAGGGCGGCTATCTGACCAACTCGGAAGGCGAACGGTTCATGGAGCGCTATGCGCCCAACTACAAGGACCTTGCCCCGCGTGATTATGTCAGCCGCTGCATGACCATGGAAATCCGCGAGGGCAGGGGCGTGGGTGCCAATGGCGACCACATTCACCTGAACCTGAACCACCTGCCCGCCGAGGCGCTGGCCGAACGCCTGCCGGGGATTTCGGAAAGCGCGAAGATTTTCGCGGGCGTCGACGTGACCAAGGAACCGATCCCGGTTCTGCCGACCGTGCATTACAACATGGGCGGGGTGCCGACGAACTATTACGGTGAGGTTCTGAACCCGACCAAGAAAGACCCCAATGCCGTGGTCCCGGGCCTGATGGCCGTGGGCGAGGCGGGCTGCGCGTCGGTTCACGGGGCGAACCGCCTTGGGTCCAACAGCCTGATCGACCTTGTGGTCTTTGGCCGCGCCGCCGCGATCCGCGCCGGGGCCGTGGTGGACCGGTCCAGCGCCGTCCCGACCGCGAACACCGCCAGCGTCGACAAGGCGTTTGATCGGTTCGACGGGCTGCGCCATGCCAATGGCACCGTGCCCACCGCCGAACTGCGCCTTGAGATGCAGAAGACCATGCAGGCCGATGCTGCCGTCTTCCGCACCGACAAGACGCTGAAGGAGGGGGTCGAGAAGATGACCGCCGTGGCGGCCAAGCTGGATGACCTGAAGGTCACCGACCGGTCGCTGGTCTGGAACAGTGACCTGATGGAAACGCTGGAACTGACCAACCTGATGCCGAACGCGCTGGCCACCATCGTGGGCGCCGAGGCCCGCAAGGAAAGCCGGGGCGCCCATGCGCATGAGGATTACGCCGAACGCGACGACAAGAAATGGCGCGTCCATACGATTTCCCGTGTTGAGGGGAACAAGGTGGACCTGTCCTATCGTCCGGTGATCACCGACCCGCTGACCACCGAGGATCAGGGTGGGATCAGCCTGAAGACCATCGCCCCCAAGGCGCGGACCTTCTGATGCGCGGGCTGGTTGTCATTCTTGCCCTGCCGCTGCTGGCCGCCGCCTGCACCCCGCAGCCGATGTCGCCGGAACGCGCCCATGAAGTTTGTTCCGAGCGGGCCCGCGAGGCCGCCGGGCCGACCGGCCGCGTGACGATCGGCGCGAATTCCAATTCCGGCCCCTTCGTCGGGGCCGAGATCGGGCTGAGCGCGGATTACCTTGCCGGGCGTGATCCGGTGGCGGTCTACGCCGAATGCTACCAAAGCCGGACCGGCGGGCAGATCCCGACCCGCCAACCAGACCTGTAAGGAGAGTTCCGATGCGTTTGTTCTTGTCCATAGCCCTTGCCGCTACCGTCGCGGGCTGCGCGATGCAGGATGGGGCCGAGGATGCGGCCCCGGCGGTGGACACCGCGGCATTCGAGGCGCCGGCGGAGGTCGCCGCCGCACCGCTTGATGGCGAGGCCAACGCCTCTGTCGATGATCAGGCCCGCGCGGTGGTGTCGCCGCTGGTGCAGGCGCAGGCCCCCGGCCCGGTGGGCGAGGCCCTGACCGGCTGCATCATCGACAGCGCTTCGGAGGCCGAACTTGCCACCTTGGCGGCGAACGAAGACCCGGACGCCACGCTGGCGCTGACCCAGTCGCTGTTGAACAGCGACGCCACCATTGCCTGCGCCACCGCGGCGCTGACCTGAACGAACGAACCAAGGCAGGAGCCTGAGACATGGTCCAACTGACGCTTCCCAAGAACAGCCGGATGACGGTGGGCAAGACATGGCCGAAACCCGAAGGGGCGAAGAACCTGCGCAAGGTGCAGATTTACCGCTGGAACCCCGACGACGGAAAGAACCCGCGTCTGGATACCTACTGGGTGGATATGGACAGCTGCGGCCCGATGGTTCTGGACGTGCTGATCAAGATCAAGAACGAGATCGACCCGACCCTGACCTTCCGCCGGTCCTGCCGGGAAGGCATCTGCGGCTCCTGCGCGATGAACATCGACGGGCGCAACACGCTGGCCTGTATCTTCGGCACGGACGAGATCCGGGGCGATATCAAGATCTACCCGCTACCGCATATGCCGGTGGTCAAGGACCTGATCCCCGACCTGACCCATTTCTACGCCCAGCATGCCAGCATCATGCCCTGGCTGGAAACCAAGACCAACCGCCCCGCCAAGGAATGGCGCCAGTCGATCGAGGACCGAAAGAAGCTGGACGGTCTGTATGAATGCGTCATGTGCGCCTCGTGCTCGACCTCTTGCCCGTCCTATTGGTGGAACGGCGACAAGTATCTTGGGCCGGCCGCGCTGCTGCACGCCTACCGCTGGCTGATCGACAGCCGGGACGAGGCGACGGGCGAACGGCTGGATCAGCTGGAAGACCCGTTCAAGCTGTACCGCTGCCACACGATCATGAACTGCGCCAAGACCTGCCCGAAGGGTCTGAACCCGGCCAAGGCCATTTCGCACATCAAGAAGATGATGGTGGAGCGTCACGTCTAGGAGCGGCTGTTAAGAGGTGCGCTTCCGCGCGTTTCTATTCTGAAATCGGCACAGCGACGCCCCGGACCCCGGCGGCGTCGCTTCTGCATTTGGCGGGTGCCTCCGGCGGGGATATTTATGGACCCAAAGAAGGGGGTGTTCGCCCTTGCCAAATCTGCCGTGCCGGGGTGATCTGGCCGCGCCCAAGACCGGAGGCCCGAACCCATGACCGAACCCGCTGATGCCGCAGCCCGCCGGGCCGTTGCCCCGGTGATCTGCTATCCGACCGACACGCTGCCAGTGCCGGAGATGGGTCTTTACGCGGTGGCCCGCGCCACGGCGCGGAAGCTGGATGAGGTGATCGTTCCCGCCCGCGATGCCGCCAGTATCGAGGTGCCCGCCGGGTCGTTCCTGCGCATCGAAAGCGTGGAGGGCCCGCAGGTCGGCGACCTGAACCTGTTTAATCTGCACGACCTGTCAGAGCGGTTCTATTCCGGCAAGACCCGTGCGCTGCATGGCACTCATGTCACCACGGGCGATCGGCTTTGGTCCAACTTTCCGACCCTGCGTCCGATGGCGACGGTGACGGCGGACAGTTTGGGCTGGTATGGGATCGATGCCTTTGGCGGGTCGGTGCATGATGTGATCGGCACCCGCTGCGACCCCTATACCGGAAACCTTTTGTCGGGCACCCAATACCACTACTGCTGCCATTCCAACCTGACCCGCGCGCTGGCTGATGCGCGGGGGCTGACCCTGTCCGAGGCGGAGGCCCATGTGCATGACGTGCTGAACGTGTTCATGTGCACCGGGTTCACCCGCGACACGGGGCAATATTTCATGAAGGCCAGCCCGGTCCGCCCGGGCGACCATATCGAGTTCTTCGCCGAGATCGACCTTCTGGCGGTTCAGAGCGCCTGTCCCGGTGGCGATTGTTCGTCGGAACATTCGTCGGACACGGCGGCCTGCTATCCTCTGAAGATGGAGGTCTGGACACCGGACCCCGCCGCGCTGGAGGGGTGGGAGCCGCCCGCGGTCAACGGTTATGACCGCAGCCACGGGCGGTAGATTCTATAGCGTGTCGCGGTAAACGGGTTCAAGCATTCACCAACCCGGGCGAGGCAGCGTTTGCACAGCGCAACGCGTTCGCCCGGGCAGGTGAATTCAATTGAACACGACATGCTCTAGCCGTTGACGTAGTGCAGCCGGTCGAACCAGCCGCGCAGTTCTGCAGTGCGGGGGGCAATGGCGGCCGAGTCGTTGGCCTGAAGTGCCTCGGCCACCAGCGCCGCGATGGCGGGGATATCCTTGACCGTGACACCCCAGCGCACCAGTTCCGGCGTGCCGATCCGCAGCCCGTTCATGTCGCCCTGAACCTCCTCGACTGGCAGGCCGATGCCGCAGGCAAGGAACCCCGCCCTTTCGAGGGTCTTTGACGCCGCTTGCCCGCCGCCATAGGGGGCGGCCAGAACCGCGAATTGGTGCGAGGTTGTAAAGCCGCCTGCGCCCCGGAAAACGGGGATACCCAGCCGGTCCAGCTCTGCCGCGAAGGCTTGCGCGGTGTCGATCATCGCCCGGGCATAGGCCCGGCCATGATCCCGCCAATCCAGCAGGCTGAGCGCCAGCGCGGCCGATTTCGCGGCGTCGAAATTTGCGGTCATCCCCGGAAAGGCGATGCTGTCCAGCCGCTGGGCGATGTCGGCGTCGTTGGTCACGATCAGCCCGCCAGCCGGGCCGCCGAGGGATTTATAGGTGCTCATCGTCATCAGATGCGCACCTTCGGCCAGCGGGTTGGCCCATGCCCCGCCCGCGATGATCCCGCATTGGTGGGCCGCGTCGAACAGGACCTTGGCCCCGACCTTGTCGGCGATGGCCCGGATTTCGCGCACCGGATGGGGGAAGAGGTTGAGCGAGCCGCCGATGGTGATGATCTTGGGCTTCACCTCCACCGCCAGCTTTTCCAGTGCCGCCAGATCGACGGTGTAGCCGTCCGCGTTTACCGGGGCGGGGTGGGTTTGCAGCCCGTAAAGACCGGCGCAGCCGTCGGCGTGGTGGGTGACATGGCCGCCGACCGCGGCGGGCGGCGCGATGATTACGTCGCCGGGTTTGGCCAGCGCCATGAAGCCATAGAGATTGGCGATGGCCCCCGACGGCACCCGGATTTCGGCATAGCGCGCGCCGAAGATCTCGCAGGCCAGCTCGGCGGCCAGCACCTCGATCTCTTCGATCGCTTGCAGGCCCATTTCGTATTTGTCGCCCGGATAGCCGAGCGAGGGTCGCGACCCCAGACCACGCGCCAGAACCGCCTCTGCCTTGGGGTTCATCACGTTCGTGGCGGGGTTGAGGTTGAAGCAGGCCTTGGTGTGGATTCGGTCGTTTTCGGAGATCAGCGCCTCGATCCGGTCTGCGACGGTGGCAGAGGGGGCAGAGGCGGTGGCGGCGATGTCCTGAACGCGGGTTTCGCATTTGGCGGGCACCCAGGGGCGGCGGGCAAGGTGGATCATGGCGGGCTCCTTTTCGTTGGGGACAGGATCGGCGGGGGAGGGCTTGCCCGCAAATCAGTTTTCTGAAAATTTAGGGTTAGAAAAATTAAGGCTATGCCATGACCCTTGCCCCGCCCCCCATGCGCTTGCCCGCGCTGAATGCCCTGCGCGCCTTCGAGGCGGCGGCGCGGCTGGGCGGGTTCGCGGCGGCAGCCGAGGAATTGGGCGTGACCCCCGGCGCCGTCACCGCCCATATCAAGGGCTTGGAGGCCGATCTGGGCGCGTCCCTGTTCGAGCGGCAGGCCAAGGGGGTGCAGCTGACCGCGTTGGGCGCGCGCTGCTTGCCCGCGCTGTCCGAAGCTTTCGACAGTTTGGGTGTCGTGGTGCAGACCTTGCGGGCCGAGGCGGCGCCACAGGTTGTCCAGATTGCGGCCCTGCCGGCGGTGGCGCAGCTTTGGCTGTCGCCGCGCCTGCCGGGTCTGCGGGCGGCTTTCCCCGGCCTGTCGGTGTCGATCACCGCGATGGAGCGGCCGCCGAACCTGAAACGGGCGCCCTATGACATGACATTGTTCTATGGGTCCGCGGGCGGTGTCGTGGTCGCGCGGGACGAGATATTTCCCGTCTGCGCCCCATCCCTGGCCGGGCACATTAGGGCGGCGTCCGACCTGTCGTCAGTGCCCTGCTTGTCCGATGCGGTCTGGTCCCGGGATTGGCAGATCTGGGCCGCCAAACATGCGCCCGGTCTGGTGCCGCGCGGGCCTGTGCATTCTCTGTTCGCGCTTGCGGTCGAAGAGGCTGTGAACGGGGCGGGGGTGCTGATGGCGCATGGGGCGTTGGTCGAACGGCATCTGGACAGCGGCGCCCTTGTCGCGCCCTTGCCGGGCCGTGTGCGGCTGGATCGGGATTTGCGGCTGGGCTTTGCCCGCCCCCCGCGCCCGGGGTCTGCCGTGGCGCGGGTTGCGGATTGGCTGCGCTCGTCAGGCGAAGGCGGCCTCTAGGGCGATCTCGACCATATCGCCAAAGGTCTTTTCGCGGTCTTCACTGGGCAGGGCCTCATGCGTCAGAAGGTGGTCGGACACGGTGAAGACGGCCAGCGCGCGGGCCTTGTGGCGGGCGGCGAGGATGTAAAGCTCTGCCGCTTCCATTTCGACCCCCAAAACCCCGTGTCGGATCATCTGTTCCTGAAGATCGTTGCGTTCGTCATAGAAGGTGTCCGAGGAATAGATGTTGCCGACATGGGTCGTCACATCGACGGATTTCGCCGCCTCGACCGCGGCGGCCAGAAGACCGTAGTCGGCGCAGGGGGCGAAATTCAGGTCACGTAGGATGCCGCGGGATGGGGTCGACATGGTGGTGCAGGTCATGGCGATGATCACGTCCCGGACCTTGACGTGGTGCTGCATCCCGCCACAGGACCCGATCCGGATCAGGGTCTTGGCGCCGTAGTCACGGATCAATTCGTTGGCGTAGATGGAAAAGGAGGGCATCCCCATGCCCGATCCCTGCACGGTCACGCGGTTGCCGTTCCATGTTCCGGTGAACCCCAGCATTCCGCGCACCTGATTGATGCATTCGGCGTCCTGCAAGAATGTCTCGGCGATCCATTTGGCGCGATAGGGGTCGCCGGGCATCAGGACGGTTTCTGCGATCTGGCCGGGCTGTGCCCCGATATGAACGGTCATTGGGATGACTCCTTTGTTATTTTGATTATCCTGACAGGGGTAAGGCCAAGTCAGGGAAATGCCAATGACTAGATTCTTGTGGGTCCTTTTGTTGTTTCCAGCAAATCTCTGGGCGCAGGATCTTGCGGAAATGGAGCTTGCCCGGGAAACGCTGCGGGCGTTGCAGGCCCCGTCTTTTGCCAAGCGGCGCGAGTATTGCGGGTTTATCGGATATGATGCGCGGGGCGTCCTGACGGCGACCGATCCGTCACCCGGGACGCAGGCCACCTGTTATTCGGAAATACCCGAGAATTTCGCCCCGGTCGCATCCTATCATACCCACGGGGCATTCGATGTGGGCTATATCAACGAGGTCCCCAGCGATACTGACTATCGCAGCGATGCGGCCCTTTACCTGAATGGATACGTGTCCACCCCCGGTGGGCGGCTTTGGTACGTTGATACCCGCAATCGCGAGGTGCGCCAGATTTGCGGGGTCGCCTGTCTCCCCGTTGCGCCCGGGTTTTACAAGGGGCTCAACGGGGAAATTCAGGAGGTCTATTCGGTCGAGGAATTGATGCGCTTGATGGAGGATTAAAGTTCCATCGTCGACGGGTCGGTCCCGCCTGCGATCGCGTCCTTGAACCATTGCGGCTGTCGTCCCTTGCCGGTCCAGGTTTGGCTGGCGTCGGCAGGGTTGGCGTATTTTGCCACACCGGCGACCTTCGGGGCCTTGGTGCCTTTGGGTTTGCGGCCCCGCTTTTTCGGTGCTTCCGCGCCGGTCAGGTCCTCAAGGGAAAAACCGAAATCGCGCGCGGCCTTCTCGGCGGCTTCCAGCGCCAGTTTCTTTTCCCGGTCGGCCACTTTCGCAAGGGCCTTGTCCACGTCGGCCCGAAGCTTCTCAAGCTCCTTGCGGCTGAGTGATTTCAGATTGAATTTCATATTCTCGCTCCTTGGAAATCCATTCGGAACTCGTGCCACAGAAATCACCAACCAAAAACAAAAATGCCGTGAAACCCTGAATTTTGCAATTCAGGGCTGAAAATACAGTGAAGAATGCCGCTATTCGGCAGCTACGGCCTTTGGTTCGGCGAGATCGGCAATATCGGCCATGATCCGGTTCAATTCGAAATCCTTCGGTGTGTAGACCCGGTCCACCCCCATCGCGCGCAGTTTGGCGGCGTCATCTTCGGGAATGATCCCGCCCGCGATGACCGGGACATGCCCCAGCCCGGCGGCTTTCATCTTTTCCAGAACTTCGGCGATCAGCGGCAGGTGCGATCCGGACAGGATCGACAGGCCGACCACGTGCGCGTCATCCTCTGCCGCTTGGGCTACGATTTCGTCCGGGGTCAGGCGGATGCCCTGATAGGTGATGTCCATGCCCACGTCGCGGGCGCGGGCGGCAATCTGTTCAGCGCCGTTGGAATGGCCGTCCAGACCCGGCTTGCCGACAAGGAACTTCAGCTTGCGGCCCAGCTTGCGGCTAACCTCGTCCACGCGGGCGCGGATGTCGTCCAGCCCCTCGGTCCGGTTCGATGGGTTCGGGGACACGCCGGTTGGCGCACGGTACTGGCCAAACGCACTGCGCACTTCTTCGGCCCATTCGCCGGTCGTGACGCCTGCCTTGGCGCAGGCGATCGAGGCGGGCATGACGTTTTCGCCCGATAGGGCAGCGGCGCGCAGATCGGCCAGTGCCCGGGCGACCGCGCCCGCATCCCGACCGGCCTTCCACGCGGCAAGGCGGGCGAGCTGATCCGCCTCGGCTGCCGCGTCGACGGTCATGATCGCGTCGTCGCCCGCAGTCAGTGGCGAGGGTTCGCCCTGCTGCCATTTGTTGACGCCGACAACGGTGGTTTCGCCAGATTCGATATTGGCGATGCGTGCGGCGTTCGAGTCCACCAGCCGCGATTTCATGTAGTCAATTGCCTTGACCGCGCCGCCCATCGCGTCGATCTGGGCCAGTTCGGCGCGCGCGCCGTCCTTCAGCGCTTCGACCTTGGCGGTGACGGCGGGGTTGCCGTCGAACAGGTCGCCGAATTCCAACAGGTCGGTTTCATAAGCGAGGATCTGTTGCATCCGCAGCGACCATTGCTGGTCCCACGGGCGGGGCAGGCCAAGCGCTTCGTTCCAGGCTGGCAATTGAACGGCGCGGGCGCGGGCGTTTTTCGACAGGGTCACGGCCAGCGTTTCCAGAAGGATGCGGTAGACGTTGTTTTCGGGCTGCTGTTCGGTCAACCCAAGGGAATTGACCTGCACCCCATATCGGAAGCGGCGGAACTTCTCTTCTTCCACGCCATAGCGGTCGCGGCAGATTTCATCCCACAATTCGACAAAGGCGCGCATCTTGCACAGTTCGGTGACAAACCGAATGCCCGCGTTCACGAAGAAGGAAATGCGTCCGACCATGGCCGGAAACGCCTCTGCCGGGACTTTCTGTTTCAGGTCGTCCAGAACAGCAATGGCAGTGGCAAGGGCGAAAGCAAGTTCTTCCTCTGGCGTCGCGCCCGCCTCTTGCAAGTGGTAGGAACAGACGTTCATCGGGTTCCATTTGGGCAGGTGTTCTCGGGTGTAGGCCGCGACATCCGTGATCATTCGCAGGGACGGTTCTGGCGGGCAGATATAGGTGCCCCGCGACAGGTATTCCTTGATGATGTCGTTCTGAACCGTGCCCTGAAGCGCGGAAATGTCGGCGCCCTGTTCCTCGGCCACAGCGATATAGAGCGCCAGAAGCCAGGGCGCGGTCGCGTTGATCGTCATCGAGGTGTTCATCTGTTCCAGCGGGATCTGATCGAACAGCGCCCGCATGTCCCCCAGATGACAAACCGGAACGCCGACCTTGCCGACCTCGCCCCGTGCGAGCGTGTGGTCGCTGTCATATCCTGTCTGCGTGGGCAGATCGAAAGCCACCGAAAGGCCCGTCTGCCCCTTGGCAAGGTTGCCGCGATATAACGCGTTAGAGGCAGAGGCCGTCGAATGCCCGGCGTAGGTTCTGAAAAGCCAGGGGCGGTCTTTCTGCATCTGCGACATGGGCGGGCCTCGTGAATCAGGTTCGGTAATTTTATTTCGCAAGCGAAGGTCTAGCGGACATTTTGTGGCGCTGTCAATTCGCTGCGTTGCGGCATGACGGGATTTACCATTCTTGCGAAGCCTGCCAAGGTCGCGGTGCATGTCCCAGACGATCACCTTGCCCCTTTGGTTCTTTCTGCTGATCCTGCTGTTCGCCGGGGTGACCTTCGCATCGCATTTCCTGTTTCCGTCGGTCCGTTGGTTCTTTCGCCGCCGGGCAGAGAAGGTCATCGCGCGGCTGAACGAACGGCTGGCTCGCCCGATCGAACCGTTCAAGCTGGCCCGCCGCTATGACATGATCCAGCGGCTGATCTATGACCCCGAGGTCAGTCAGGCCATTGTGGATTATGCTGCCGAGGAAGGGGTTCCCGAGAACGTCGCCTTCGAAAAGGCCCGCCGCTACGCACGCGAGATCGTGCCGGGGTTTTCCGCGACCGCCTATTTCACCGTGGGCACGCGGTTGGCACGCTGGCTGTCCCGGTCGCTTTACCGCATTCGACTGGGGGCGTTTGACCGGGATGCGCTGGAAGACATCGACGCGGATGCCGCCGTGGTCTTTGTGATGAACCACCGGTCGAACATGGACTACGTTCTGGTGACCTATCTGGTGTCGCGGGCGTCGGCCCTGTCCTATGCGGTTGGCGAATGGGCGCGGGTCTGGCCGCTGTCGGCGGTGATCCGGTCCATGGGCGCCTACTTTATCCGTCGCAAATCGCGGGGCGCGCTGTATCGCCGGGTGTTGGCCCGTTATGTCCAACTGTCCACGCAGGGCGGGGTGACGCAGGCCATGTTCCCCGAGGGCGGGTTGTCGGTCACCGGACGGGTGATGGAGCCAAAGCTGGGCTTGCTAAGCTACATTGTTGAATCCTGGTCGCCCGGTGGGCGCGAGGTGATCTTTGTCCCCGTGGCGCTGAACTATGACCGGGTTCTGGAAGACCGGTTTCTGATCAAGGCGGACAAGACCGGGGTGCGCCGGTTCCGGCCGCCGCTTGGCACCGTGGTGCGGGCGGTTCTGGGCCATCTGTGGCAGCGGGTCACCTTCCGGTTCAAGGGATTTGGCACGGCCTCGGTCGGGTTTGGGCAGCCCTTGCGTCTGTCGACCTTTGCGGGGGCCGGGAAACCGGAGGAGGTGACATCGGCCGTTGCCGCCGAATTGATGGACCGGATCCGGGCGGTGGTGCCGGTGATGCCGGTGCCGCTGGTGGCCCGGATGATCCTTCAGGGCGTGACCGAGCGCGGGGCGCTAAAGGTCGCGGCCCAAAGCGCAATTGATATGTTCCGGTCCAATGGGGTCACGGTGCCGCGCCGGGACGCCCGCACGGTGACCCATGACGCGCTGGAAATCCTGTTTCAAAGGGGCCTTGTTCGCGAAGAAGACGGGCGCATCCTTGTGGAGGACGGGGCCGAGGACGTGTTGGCCTATTACGCGGCCTCGATCGCGCATCACTTCAAGTCAGGGACGGGGAAAGTCCCGAAGGCCGCGGAAAGTGACGCTGCGGTGCGGCAGTAATAAAATTACAAAAATGCAGGTATTCGCGATTGCATTGTTTCGCGATGAATAATATCTCTGCGGTGTAGCGCCGATTCTGCGGCGCGGCAAAATGGTGCCCGAAAGCCGATGGAGAAACAGATGGCCCTCGACGAAACGACCCCCGCTGCGACCTACAGCGCGCCGAAAAAGGACCTCTATGAGATCGGGGAAATCCCGCCGCTCGGCCATGTGCCGGAAAAGATGTACGCCTGGGCCATCCGGCGCGAACGTCATGGCGAGCCTGAGGCTTCGTTCCAGAAAGAGGTTGTCGACACCTGGATGATCGACAGCCACGAGGTGCTGGTTCTCGTGATGGCCGCCGGCGTCAATTATAACGGCGTCTGGGCGGGCCTTGGCAAACCGATCAGCCCCTTTGACGTGCACAAGCAGGATTATCACATCGCGGGGTCCGATGCGTCGGGCATCGTCTGGGCCGTGGGCGACAAGGTGAAGACCTGGAAGGTCGGGGATGAGGTCGTCATCCATTGTAACCAGGACGATGGTGACGACGAGGAATGCAACGGCGGCGACCCGATGTTCAGCCCGACCCAGCGCATCTGGGGCTATGAGACCGGGGACGGGTCTTTCGCGCAGTTCACCCGCGTGCAGGCGCAGCAGCTGATGCCGCGCCCCAAGCACCTGACCTGGGAAGAAAGCGCCTGCTACACGCTGACGCTTGCCACCGCATACCGGATGCTGTTCGGCCATCACCCGCACGAGCTGAAGCCCGGTCAGAACGTTCTGGTCTGGGGCGCGTCGGGCGGGCTCGGGTCCTATGCGATCCAACTGGCGAATACCGCCGGCGCCAATGCAATCGGGGTGATCTCCGATGAATCCAAGCGCCAGTTCGTCATGGATCAGGGGGCCAAGGGGGTCATCAACCGCAAGGACTTCAACTGCTGGGGCCAACTGCCGACGGTGAACAGCCCCGAATACAATGAATGGCTGAAAGAGGCCCGCAAGTTCGGCAAGGCGATCTGGGACATCACCGGCAAGGGCATCAACGTCGACATGGTGTTCGAACATCCGGGCGAGGCAACTTTCCCGGTCTCGACGCTGGTCGTGAAGAAGGGCGGGATCGTCGTGATCTGCGCCGGAACCAGCGGGTTCAACTGCACCTTCGATGTCCGCTATATGTGGATGCACCAGAAGCGCCTTCAGGGATCGCACTTTGCCAACCTCAAGCAGGCCGCAAGCGCCAATCGTCTGATGGTCGAGCGTCGTCTGGACCCTTGCATGTCCGAGGTCTTCGGCTGGGATGAGATCCCACAGGCGCATACCAAGATGCTGCGCAACGAACACAAGCCGGGCAACATGGCGGTGCTGGTCCAAAGCCCGCGTCCGGGCATCCGCACCTTCGAGGATGTGATCGCCGAATCGCGGCAGTAGCGACCGGCAGACAGCGAATTGGGGGCGCGGTTCACGAGGACCGCGCCCCTTTTTGAATCAAATGCTTGAGAATTCGCCCTCCCCCCATTTCTGGGGGGATAAGATTGGCGAATATTTCTTTTACCTTTGGCGTGCTACCATGGGTTGTTAAGGAAACGTTAACCCTTACTCACGAGGCTATCCCATGGGAAATGAGTGGATCATCGACGTTCTGGAAGACCTGAAGACATTCGCCCGGATGAATGGCCTGGACACTTTGGCCGATCAACTGGACGAAACCACCGAAGTCGCCCGAACCGAGATTGAGACCACCACGATGGGGGCGCCGCTAAAGGTGGTGGGTGATGGGAACAGATTTGGACGATTTCCTGCGCAGCTTGGAACAGGCCGCGGGGCTTGACGATTTACAGGGGCTGATCGTCGATTTGCGCGACAAGTTCGCCGTTGACCATATCGTATATCATTGGGTCAGTGCCGATGGTGAACAATACGGTTGCGGAACCTATAGCCCGGAATGGGTGCAACGTTATGTCGACCGGGACTATCTGCGGACCGACCCGGTTGTTCTGGGGTGTTTCAGCCGGTTCCACCCTGTCGACTGGAAGCGTCTTGACTGGAGCGGCAAGGCCGCCCGCGCCCTTCGTCAGGACGCCATCGACCACGGGGTCGGGAACCAAGGCTATTCCATCCCAATTCGGGGTCCGAATGGGCAATTCGCCCTGTTCACTGTTTCCCACAGTTGCGATGATGAAACCTGGGCTGATTTTACACAGGAAAACCAGCGATCTTTGATCCTCGTGGCGCATTTCTTCAACCAGAAGGCCCTTGAGTTCGAAAAGAACCGTTCACCGTCACCGGTAAAACAGCTGTCGCCCCGTGAAACCGACGCGCTTACTTTCTTGGCAATGGGATATGCGCGCGGACAGGTGGCGGAAATGCTGGACATCTCGGAACACACCCTGCGGGCCTATATCGAAAGCGCGCGGTTCAAACTGAATGCGTTGAATACCACACATGCTGTTGCCCGTGCCCTGACCGAAGGGTTTATCGTCGTAGGCGGCAGCGCCCGCGCGGCAACCGGCGATTGGCCCGGACGGGGCAGTGTCCCATCCGCCCGGCCCGCCGCAAACGCCGCCGAGTAGCCTTTCGTTAACCCAACCGTCACGCCGCCGTTGGCCGATGTTAACCATTTTCGCCTTAGTCTGTTCTTCGGGATGGCTGGCGAAAGGATTGGATGATGCTGCGGTATGTCTATGGAACGGACCTTGATAACTACCCTCGGTTGGCCGCTTCGATGTTCAGGGACCGGGCTATCCAGTTTCAGGACCGCCTTGGGTGGGACGTGTCGGTTGATGATCAGGGGTTCGAGCGGGATGACTATGACGCTCTGAACCCGCTTTATGTCATGTGGGAAAAGGCCGACGGCACCCACGGTGGGTCCATGCGGTTTCTGCCGACCACCGGGCGGACGATGGCGCGCGATCATTTCGGGCATCTGGGAGGCGCGGAAATCGCCTCTCCTCATGTCTGGGAATGCACACGGTTCTGCCTCTCTCCCGAGGCGGATGGCAAGGTGGCGGCGGCGCTGATGCTGGGTGGTGGCGAGTTGATGCGGGCCTTTGCCGTGGATCATTTCCTTGGCATTTTCGACGCCCGCATGGTGCGCATCTACAGGATGATCGGCGCCTCGCCCGAGGTTCTGGGAGCCGAGGGGGAAGGCATGGGCCGGATCAGCCTTGGCCTGTGGTCCTATTCGCCCGAGGCGCGGGCGCGGGTCATCCGCCGGGCGGGTCTGTCCTCGGCCCTGTCCGAGGCCTGGTTCGCGCGGTCGTTTGGGCATTCGGTCCGCCCCGAACTGGCAAGAACCGCGTGACGCATCTGGTCCTGTCTGGCGCGCCCCTGTAGGGTCGCGCCATGACCGCGACCGCACTTACATTTTCTGACGATCAGGCACAGGCCTGGGACACGATTGCCGAGCTGTTGCGGGGCAGCGGCGTGGACCTGGACGACAGTCTTCTGACCCCACCGCGATCCGATCAGACGGCCGTTTTGGCGGTCATTGGCAAGGCCGGGTCCGGCAAGACGCTGCTTCTGGCCGAATTGACCAAGGCGCTCAAAGAGGCGGGCGTCGACATCGTGTCGGGCGATTGGGAGGGCAAGCGCCGCAAGGACCGCCGGACATTGGCCATTCTTGCCCCGACCAACAAGGCGGCAAGCGTGTTGCGCAACCGAGGCGTTCCGGCAACGACCATCCATCGCATTCTCTATACCCCGGTCTATGACCCAGAATACGAAAAGGTCGCGGAATGGCTGGCCGGGCAGGGGGAACGACCCAGCATCGAAGGGCTGACCGATGTGGCGCTGGACCGTGCCTGGGAAAGCTATCAGACCCATACGTCGATCCCGGCGGCGCTTGCCGCGGCGGGGCTGCGCGGGTCGGATTTCATCACCGGATGGAAGCGACGCGAAGATCCTTTGGATATCGGGTTCGTCGATGAAAGCTCGATGCTGGACAAGCGCCAGTTCGAGGACCTTCAGGAAATTTTTCCGACGCTTCTGTTGTTCGGCGACCCGGCACAGTTGCCGCCGGTCCAATCCGAAGGCGGGATGGTCTTCGAGCAACTGCCCGAGAACCGGCGGTTGGAACTGCATCGGGTCCACCGGCAAGAGGCCGACAACCCGATTCTCGACCTTGCCCATGCGCTGGCCGATCCGCAGCTGGATTTCCACGGTTTCGAACAGATGGTGCAACAGGCTGCCCGGACGGACGATCGCGTGGTCTGGGCCGAACGGGTGAAGAGCGATCTGATGGCCCGGTCGCCAGTGCTGGTCTGGCGCAATGCCACGCGGATCCGCCTGATCCACGCCTTCCGCGCCGCCTATGGCGCGCCGATAGATGAATTGCTGCCCGGTGAACCATTGATCTGCGACGGGATCGAACTGCCCCTGAAACACCGCAAGAAGCGGCTGGATCTTGAGGCGCGCGGCCTGATCAAGGGCGCGCAGGTGGTCTATCTCGGGCCGGGCCGCAAACCGGGCTTTTCACGGCTGCATGTCATGGGCGCGGAAGACCCGCAGGTCTCGGCCGCCTCCATCGTGAAGATCGAAAGCCAGGAAGAGGATGAGGAACCCTTCATCCCCTTCGCCGCCCGCATGGGCGCGGTGTTCCTGCATGGCGCGGCGGTGACGATCCACAAGGCGCAGGGGTCGCAGTGGGACACGGTGCAGGTTTTTGCCCCCGACATTTACGCCGCAAGCCGCATGGGCCGGGTCGAAGCCGGCCAACCGCTGTGGAAACGGCTGGCCTATGTGGCGATCACACGGGCCGAAACGCAACTGCGCTGGGTCGTCCGCAACCGTCTGGCCCGCCCGACCGATACGCTGCGGGTGGATGATCTGCGCGCGCCCGCAGCGGCGCTGGAACTGACGGCAGAGGAGCTTGAGGCATGAAATCCATCATCGTCACCGGGGCCAGCGCCGGGATTGGACAGGCCGTGGCGGAGCGGTTTCTGTCGGGCGGTTGGCGGGTGGGGCTTTTGGCTCGTCGGGCCGAGGTGCTGGACGAGATGGCCGCGGGGCAGGAGGGGGCGGTGGTGCTGCCCGCCGACGTGGGCGACCCGGCGGCGGTGCAGGCTGCCTTTGACACCTTTGCCGCGCGGGCGGGCCGGATTGACGTCCTGTTCAACAACGCGGGCATCTTCACGCCCGCCGCCCCGATTGACGAGGTGCCCCTGTCGGATTGGGACAAGGCCGTGCGCGTGAACCTGAGCGGCATGGTCTATTGCGCCCGCGCGGCCTTTGGCCAGATGCGGCGACAGGACCCGCTGGGCGGGCGGATCATCAACAATGGGTCGATCTCGGCCCACGTGCCGCGAGAAGGGGCGGTGACCTATACGGTGACGAAACACGGCATCACCGGGCTGACCCGGCAGTTGGCGCTGGACGGGCGGGCCTTTGGGATCGCCTGCGGCCAGATCGACATCGGCAATGCCATGACCGACCTGCTGGCCGGGATCGCCGAACGCGCCCGGGCCGAGGGCCAGCCGGAACCGCCCAGCTTTGACGTGGCCCATGTGGCCGAAGCGGTCTGGCAAATGGCCGCGCTTCCGCCCGAGGCGAACACGCTGTTCCAGACGATCATGGCGACGAAGATGCCCTATGTAGGCCGAGGCTGAACACGACCGCCAGCGTAAGGTGGGTCTTGACCCACCGTCGCCCCTACCGCCGCAACAGCGCGAAGGCGGCAGAAGCCCCCCACCCCGCGAGGATCGCGATGAGAAGCGCCATGACCCCGTAGACGGGGGCATTGTCCCGCGACAGTTCATAAAGCCAGCGTTCCAGCCCCACCTTATTGACCGGGATCACGGTCTGGTATTCGTCGATGACCCTCCCGTTGCGGGTCAGGAATATCCGGGTGGCATAGTCACCTTCCGTCAGGTTCGCCGGTAGAACAACCTCGGTCCGGAACAGGGTCTGTTCCTCCAGATCGACCGCGCCTTGCAAGAGCTGGTAGCTGTCGGATGCGGCGCGAATGCGGATCAGGGCTTCGGTAAAGTCTTCGGTGCCGCTGATGTCCGCCCCGACGGAGCGGATGGCGCGGGGGATCGACACGGAATGGCGCAGGTCTTCAACATGGGTCAGAATGTCTTCCAGCGGGGCCGAGGTTGCGACGGCGTAGAAAGACGGCGCCGCGTCCACTTCGACCGCGTCGGTATTGACCCAGATCCCCAGCCGCCGTTCCTTGCGCCGCACGGTGACGGGCAGGGACGGGCCGGAGACGGTGACGATCACCCCAAGCGTGCTGTCCGATGGCATCGGGGTCTCGCGCCGAACTGCGCCAAAAATCAGGATTTCGGATCCGGTGAAATTCGCGGTGATGGCCACCTCGTCTTGGCTGAGGCCCAGAACAACGCGCTCGGCCTGCGCGGGCAGGGCGAGAAGCAGAAGGAAGACAAGAAGCCGGGCCATCAGTGCTCTCCCGCGTCGGCGAGAGAGTACAGCTCTGACGGGGTGATCAGCAGGTCAAAAGCCAGTTTGAGGCAGACCAGAAGGACTAGCGCGGCGAGAAGGATCCGAAGCTGTTCCGCCTTCATCTTGACACCGATCCGGGTGCCGATCTGTGCCCCGACCACGCCCCCGATCAGCAGGATGACCGCAAGGACGATATCGACGGTATGGTTCGTGACCGCATGCAGGAAGGTGGTGAAGGCCGCGACAAAGATGATCTGGAACAGCGAAGTGCCGACCACGACCTTGGTCGGCATCCCAAGCAGATAGATCATCGCCGGGACCATGATGAACCCGCCGCCAACCCCCATCACGGCGGCCAGCACCCCAACGAGCATCCCGACAAGCAGCGGGGGAACGACCGAGATATAAAGGCCTGACACCCGGAATTTTACCTTGAGCGGCAGGTTATGCACCCAGTTGTGCTTGTGCCGTTTCGCCCGAGCGCCGCCCGAGCGCGATGCGCGGATCATCGCCCGGATGCTTTCGGCAAGCATCAGGGCACCAACGATGCCGAGGAAGACGACGTAGCAAAGGTTGACCAGAAGGTCGACCTGCCCCAGCGCCTTGAGCATGTTGAACAGCCAGACGCCCAGTCCGGACCCGATCAGGCCGCCCACCAGCAGAACCGCCCCCATCCAGAAATCCACACCGCGCCGTTTGACATGGGCCATCAACCCGGAGACGGAGGACGCAACGATCTGGTTGGCCGAGGTTGCAACGGCGACCGACGGTGGGATGCCGACGAAGAACAGCAAGGGCGTAATCAGGAACCCCCCGCCCACGCCGAACATCCCCGACAGCACGCCGACCAAGCCCCCCAATCCAAGGATCAGGAAGAAATCGACCGAAACCTCGGCGATGGGGAGGTAGATTTGCATGTCAGGTCAATTGTCTACGCGGGGTTTGTCCCAAACAACGCCTTTCCGCCGCCGGTGTCAAATGCCCGGCGGTCACGGGTCGGGGAAAACCCCGTGAATCCCTGCGCTGGACCGTGCCGTTGCGCGAATCTGGACTTATGACAGGCCCCGCAGGTAACGCCGCAGCACCTTTTCCAGCTTGGCCGCGCCCAGCGGCGCCATTGCCTTGGTATGTTCGTGGCTGATCTTTTCGCTGCTCATCCCGGCGGCCATGTTGGTGATGGTCGAGATCGCCGCACAGCGCAGCCCGAGGAACCGGCCAAGGATCACCTCTGGCACGGTGGACATACCCACCGCATCCGCGCCCAGCATCTTGATCGCCCGGATTTCCGCCGGGGTTTCGAAGGACGGGCCGGAATACCAGGCGTAGATGCCCTGTGCCATCGGCACCTTGTCCTCGGCAGCCGCCGCGACCAGGCCTGCGCGCATTTCGGAATCGTAGGCCTCGGTCATCGGGACAAAGCGGCTGTCGGTCGGCTCGCCAATCAGCGGGTTCAGCCCGGAAAAGTTTATGTGGTCGGACAGGCACATGATGGACCCGGTCGCCATGTCGGGCCGCAGCGATCCTGCGGCATTGGTGGCGATCATCATTTCCGCGCCCAGTTCGCGCAGCACTTCAAGTGGGGTGCGCATGGCCGACGGGTCACCCTTTTCGTAGTAATGCGCCCGCCCACCGAACACAGCGACCCGCACCCCTTCCAGCGTGCCGATCACAAGGTTCGGGTTGTGGCCGCTGACGCCCGCGTGCGGGAACCCGGGCAGCTCGGAATAGGGAATGGCAATCCCCTCGACCGCGCCGGCAAGGTGGCCAAGGCCGGACCCGAGGACCAGACCAAGACGAACCGGTTCCGACCCGACCCGTTCCCGGATCAGGTCGGCGATATCAGCGCTCTTTGACATAGGGCTCTCCGCCCGCGCGCGGCGGGATGGCCTTGCCCACGAAACCGGCAAGCACGACCACAACAAGGATATAGGGCAGGGATTGGATGAACTGGGACGGAACCTTCACGGTTTCCCACAATGCACTGCCAAGTGTCATGCCTTCAGCCGATCCGCTGGAAACCCAAGCCCCCAACGCGACCGCGATCAGAACGGCCGCCAGCCCGCCAAGGACAAGCTTATCCACCAGGTCCTTGCGCAGAACATAGCCGATAAGGGCCGCGGAGCCCCCCAGGAGGAGAGCAACGATCCAGAACAGATCGACCTCGATATTCTGGAACCGGGTGTCGATTGCGAAGAACAGGCCGAACAGCAGGCAGGTCCATAGCGCTGGCCATGGGCGCCATTTCGCAAAGATCAGCGCGGCAAGCGCGATGAAGCCCCGGTTGGCGGTCATGTCCTTGGTAAACCCGGCCTGAACGGCCGTCGAAAGGTAGGCCCCGGCGATCCCGCACAGGATGCCGCAGATGATCACCGCCGAGAACCGAAGCCGGGTGACAGAGATGCCGGCTGTATCCACCGCAGCCGGGTTTTCACCGACCGCCCGCAGGCGCAGGCCAAACCGCGTCCGGTAGAGCACCCACCAGCTGAGCGGCACGATAAGCAATGAGATGTAGACAAGGATCGCATGGCCCGAGATGAATTCGGAATAGAATTGCATGCCGGGGCTGGCCTGCATTTTGTCCCGAATGCGGGTCAAGGCACCGGGAAGGTTAATGCCGTTGAACCGGGCATCGCCCGACAGCGACGGCGTGCGGCCGCCCTGGGCGAACCAGCCCTGTGCGATAACCACGGTGATCCCCGCCGCGAAAAAGTTGATCGCCACGCCCGAGATCAGCTGGTTGCCCCGAAAGGTGATCGAGGCAAGGCCGTGAATGACCGACAGAAAGACCGACACCAGAATCCCGGCGCCAAGCCCAAGCCAGACCGAGCCTGTGACATAGGCGATTGCGGCCGAAAGGAAGGCGGACGCCAGCATCTTGCCTTCAAGCCCGATGTCGAAGATTCCTGCCCGTTCCGAGAACAACCCGGCAAGACAGGCCAGCAGCAGCGGGATTGCCATTCGGACCGATGCGTCGGCCAGCTGGACCAGAGTGAAATAGGTATCCATCTGCTTATCCTTGCTTCTGCATGGTCCGGAACAGACCTTCGAGGGGGCGGCGCACCATGTTGTCGAGCGCCCCCGTGAACATGATGACCAGCGCCTGAATGATGACGACCATCTGCACCGGGACACTGGTCGCAGCCGAAAGTTCGGCCCCGCCCTGCCAAAGCGCACCGAACAGAAGGCCGGCGATGATGATCCCGACTGGATGGTTCCGCCCCATCAGGGCGACGGCGATTCCGATGAACCCGGCCCCGCCCGAGGCGTTGTCGACCAGTTGGGGTGTGTTGATCCCCATCGAGTTGTTAATCGCCATGAACCCGGCCAGCGCGCCTGAAATCAGCATGGTGATCATGGTGATCCGCACCGGGCTGATACCGGCATAGGCCGCCGCGCTTTGCGATTTTCCGAACGACCGGATTTCATAGCCCAGTCGAGTGTGCCAGATCAGCGCCCAGACCCCCGCCGCGGCAATCAGCCCAAGAAAGATCGAAATGTTGGCAGGCGACCGCCCAAAGGCCTCGATGCCGAATACCCCAAAGATGTCCTGCAGCGACGGCAGGTGAGTTGCCTCGGGGAAGACCGCCGTCGCGGTCTGCATTTCACCGGCAGGGCGCAGGACTTCGCCCAGCATGTAGACCAGAAGCCCGGACGCCATGAAGTTGAACATGATCGTCGTGATAACGATGTGGCTTCCACGTCGCGCCTGAAGATATGCCGGAATCGCGGCCCACAGGGCCCCGAAAACCGCAGCGGTTGCCCCGGCCCCGATCAGCGCAAGAGTCCAGTGGGGCCAAGGAACGAATAGAATGACCAGAGCGGCCCCAAGGCCGCCCAACAGGACCTGCCCTTCACCGCCGATATTGAAGAGTGACGCATGGAACGCAACGGCCACCGCAAGCCCGGTAAAAAGGAAGTTTGTCGTGTAGAACAGTGTGTAGCCAAAGTCCTCGGACGACCCGAAGGCGCCGCCGACCATCAGGGTCAGCGCCTCCCATGGGTTCTGGCCGATGATCATGAAGATGATCACCGAAATGATCGCAGCCAAGACAAGAGAGATGGCCGGGACAAGGACAATGTCCGCCCAGCGGGGCATCGGTTCCATTAGACAGCCTCCTCTTCCACACCGGCCATGAGTAGCCCAAGTTCTTTTTCGTTTGTCTGGTCGGGCAACTGTTCGCCCATGATTTTGCCATCGAACATCACGACGATCCGGTCGGACAGGGACATGATTTCGTCCAGTTCAACGGACACAAGCAGTATCGCCTTCCCCTGATCACGCAGCGCGATGATCTGTTTGTGGATCAGTTCGATCGCGCCGATGTCGACCCCGCGGGTCGGTTGGCCGATAAGCAAAAGGTCGGGATTGCGTTCAACCTCTCGGGCGACCACGATTTTTTGCTGGTTGCCACCGGAAAACGACTTGGCCGCCAGCATCGGGTTGGGCGGGCGCACGTCGAATGTTTCCATCTTCTTTTCGGTGTCCGCCTTGATCGCGGCGTTGTCCATGAGCAGGGCGTTCTTTTGGTATTTCGGGTCGTTGTGATAGCCGAAGGCCACGTTTTCCCAAGCCGCGAAATCCATGATCAGCCCTTCACGCTGCCGGTCTTCGGGGACATGGGCGATGCCGCGTTTGCGTCGCGTCTGCCCGTCGGCAAACCGGCCTGAAAGGTCGATTGGTTCACCGTTCATCCTGATTTCGCCGGTCGCAGTTTGGTAGCCGCCCAGAACTTCCAGAAGTTCGGACTGCCCGTTGCCTGCCACCCCCGCGATGCCAAGGATCTCCCCGGCGCGAATGGTCAGCGACACATCCTTTAGACGCTGAACCCCGGTGCTGTCGGTGACGTTCAGGTTCTTGACTTCAAGTATCGGGTCGCCGGGTTGGGCCGGGGTCTTGTCGACCCGCAGCAGTACCTTGCGCCCAACCATCAGCTCGGCCAGTTCCGGCGGGCTGGTTTCGGCGGTCTTGACGGTGGCTGTCATCTCGCCCCGCCGCATGACCGAAACGGTGTCGGTGATATCCATGATCTCGCGCAGCTTGTGGGTGATCAGGATGATCGTCTTGCCCTCTTCCCGCAGGCGGCCAAGGATGCGGAACAGCTGGTCCGCCTCGGCCGGGGTCAGAACGCCGGTCGGTTCGTCAAGGATCAGGATCTCGGCCTGCCGGTAAAGCGCCTTGAGGATTTCCACGCGCTGCTGCATGCCGACGCCGATTTCCTCGATCTTGGCATCGGGGTCCACATTCAGCCCATATTCTTCGGCCAGCGCCTTCAGTTCGGTGCGGGCCTTGGCCAGCGAAGGGCGCAACAGGGCGCCGTCTTCGGCCCCAAGGACCACGTTTTCAAGTACGCTGAAATTCTCGACCAGCTTGAAATGCTGGAACACCATGCCGATCCCTGCGGAAATCGCGGCCTGGCTGTCGGGGATGACGGTTTTCTTTCCGTTGATGAAGATCTCGCCCGAGTCGGCCTTGTAGAACCCGTAGAGGATCGACATTAGCGTCGATTTCCCGGCCCCGTTTTCGCCGATGATCCCGTGGATCGTGCCCGGCATGACCCGGATCGAAATATCCTTGTTCGCCTGCACCGGACCGAAGGCTTTGGAAATGCCTTTCAGTTCGATGGCGGGTGCGGTCTCGCTCATCACTGGTGTCTCCCTGACGGCCCTCTGCCGGGGCCTTGGTGCATGAGGGCCGCGCCGATCTCTCAGCGCGGCCCCATTTTCACGTCGAACCTGGTGGGCCGATCAGAAGTCGATGGCCGGGCAGGATTCGTCGGACATGTAGTCGTGGACCATCAGCTCGCCCGCGGTGATCTGGGCAGCGGCGGCATCCACGGCGGCCTGCATTTCGGCCGACACGAGGCTGGCGTTGTTGTCGTCCAGCGCATAGCCGACGCCACCGTTTCCAATGCCCATCACGTTGAAGCCGGCCTCAAGCTCCATACCCGCGGTGAAGCTTTCATAGACGGCATTGTCGACCCGCTTCATCATCGAGGTCAGCACCTGACCCGGGTGCAGGTAGTTCTGGTTGCTGTCGACGCCGATCGACAGAATGCCCTCGTCCGCTGCGGCTTGCAGAACGCCCACGCCGGTGCCGCCAGCCGCGGCATAGACCACATCAGCGCCCTGGCTGATCTGGGCCAGCGTCAGTTCGGTTCCTTTCACGGGGTCGTTCCAGGCTGCGGGGGTGGTGCCGGTCATGTTGGCGATGACGGTGGCATCGGGGTTCACGGCCAGCACGCCCTGCGCATAGCCGCAGCCAAAGCGACGGATGAGCGGGATGTCCATGCCACCGATAAAGCCGACGGTGCCGGTTTCCGAGGCCATCGCGGCCATCATGCCCACAAGGTAGGACCCTTCATGTTCGTTGAACACGATCGACCGCACGTTCGGCTGATCCACCACCATGTCGATGATGGCGAATTTGGTGTCGGGGTAGTCCTGGGCCACGGTTTCCAGCGACGTCGCCCAGGAGAAACCGGCCATGACGATCGGGTTGTTGCCGGCTTCGGCAAAGCGGCGGATCGCCTGTTCGCGCTGCGCGTCCGACGTGATTTCAAACTCGGCATAGCTGCCGCCGGTTTCATCGGCCCAACGCTGCGCACCGTTGAAGGCGGCTTCGTTGAAGGATTTGTCGAACTTGCCACCAAGGTCGAAAATGATCGCCGGGTCGGCCAGCGCCGCGCCCGTCGTCAGGGCAAGGGCAGCGGTCGCGCCGAGGAATTTCTGCATGAGGCTCATATGGATCTCCCAGTTTTGTTTTTCTTGGCAAAGCCAGCCGGAACCGTTCCGGCCCTGTCGCCAAGTAACAGACATCTTGCGTGCCAGAGTCAATTTAGCGCGGGAAGAATCTGCCCGGTCAACAGGATTTCCGTCGCGGCATGCAAATATTTGACCAATTAGTCAGAAAAAACATGCAATTTCGTTTGTGCCTGACAGGGCCTTGGTCACATCTGTGAAGGATGGCCGGGAAACACCACAGCCCGGCAGCGATTCGGTCCCGCCGACCTTCGTTAGATCGTCTTTCGCAGAATCATCGCGGCGACTGGTGCGGACCCTTGGCGAGCGTAGTAACCGGCGCGCCTTCCGACCATCGCAAAGCCTGCCTTGGCATAGAGCGCGCGGGCGGCTTTGTTGTCCTCGGCGACCTCAAGAAACACATGTGCCGCCCCCTTCGCTGCGGCGGCCGTTTCAAAGTCTGACAGGGTTTCTTGGGCAAGGCCCGAACGGTGCTTGTCCGGGTGTGTGGCAAGGGTCAGAATTTCGGCTTCGTCCAGGATGATCCGCCCCAGAACAAAGGACATCGGCGTGCCCGTCAGAAGGGTGGATGTATCGGCGAGAAGCGTTTCGAACTCTGCCTTTGTCCATCCCCGTTCGGGTGCAAAGGCCAACGCGTGGGTGGCGGCCAGATCGGCGGCAAGTGTCATGACAGCAGGACCGGCCCCGTGTCGCGGGCCGGTGCTGCATCGGCGGGCCGGATATAGAGCGGGGCAGGGCGCGGCAGCGACGGTTCAGCCCACCGATTGGCCGCGATTTCCGCGATGCGGGCGATCCGTTCTTCATTTGAAAGTATGTCGAGCGTCAACGTCCCGGCGGGAACATCTGCAGCCGAAACAAGGCGCGGCGCCTCATCGCGGATCATAAGATAGGCCTGATCGCGGGGGGCCGGGATCGCCAGCGACCCCTTTTCGTCCGACAACCGCAACACGTCAAACCCGGTTACGCCGACCGCCGGTATCCCCAGCCCCAGCGCAAGCCCGCGCGCAGCGCTGACCGAGATACGGATGCCGGTGAAATTGCCCGGACCGGTGCCCACGCCGATTGCGTCCAGATTGTGCCAGCCGATCCCGGCGGCGGCCAGAACTTCCTCCAGCATCGGCATAAGATGTTCGGCCTGCCCGCGCGCCATATCGTCGATCCGGGTGGACATCTGACCCCGGTGCAGCAGCGCGGCGGCGCAATAGGGCCCCGAGGTGTCGAAGGCCAGGATCGTCGGGTCGCTCATGCCAGTGAGAAGGTCAGCGGTTTCGTTGCGTGGCGTTGCACCACGCCTTTCGCTTCAAGATCGAGCTGCACGCATTTCTGCCACCAGCCGGATGTCGCGCCACCGGGAAACAGATCGTCGGGAAGATGGGCCTTTGCGGCCTCCTTGATCGCGGATGCGGTCATCGGGTCTGCCCCGGTCATGACCGTCAGCATCGCAGATTTCATCGCGCCATATTTCGCGGCGTCGACCCGGGTCACCTGACCCGGGGTATTGACGTTCTCGACCTCGATCTTGTCGCTGGACATGGGATCAGGCCGCGACGGGCCGAACCTCGGTCACTTCGGGGATGTAGTGGCGCAGGAGGTTCTCGATCCCCATTTTCAGCGTCAGGGTCGACGAGGGGCAGCCTGCGCAGGCGCCCTGCATGTGCAGGTAGACGATGCCACGGTCGAACCCGTGGAACGTGATGTCGCCCCCGTCCTGCGCCACGGCGGGGCGGACGCGGGTATCGAGCAATTCCTTGATCTGGGCAACGATCTCGCCGTCTTCGCCGCTATGATCCGCATGACCGCTGGCGGGGGCGGCGCCCTCGCCGCTGATCACCGGCGCGCCGGACTGGAAGTGCTCCATGATCGCGCCAAGGATCGCCGGTTTCAGATGGTCCCATTCGGTGCCGTCCGCCTTGGTCACGGTCACGAAATCCGACCCGAAGAACACGCCGGTCACGCCAGCGACGGCAAAGATCCGCTGCGCCAGCGGCGATGTCTCCGCGGCCTCGGTCGAGGGGAAATCGGCGGTGCCGGTCTGCAGCACGGTCTGTCCCGGCAGGAACTTGAGCGTGGCGGGGTTCGGGGTGCTTTCGGTCTGAATGAACATAGCGGGCCAACCTTTTCTGTCAGATATCCGATATGCGCCTGCACCCGGTGCAAGTCAAGGTTTGGAACGGTTCTAAACCTGCAGGCTGCGCAGCCGCGCCCGGATGTATTTCGCGGCAGAGCGGTAATGTGACGGCCCCGCCGCCTCGGCCCAGCGGCCCGTGGTCCAGGCATTACCGCCGCCCCGCATCGGTGCGCCATAAAGCGCGGCATTGTCGTGGCCGTCGATGAAATCCAACAGGCGTCCGTGATTGGCGCGCAGCAGCGCCCGCGCTTCTTCCCAACTCATACCGGCCTGCGAAGCGCGCAGATCGGCGTTGAAGCGTTTCAGCGCGTTCCACTTGTAGCCCGGGGCAGGGATCTCGACTGGCCCGCCCTTTAATCCCGCGGAATACCAACCAAGGAAAAGGTCGATCCAGGCGGCCCGGTGACCTACGATATCCTTGAGCGTCGTTCCCTCTGCTTCTGGATCGGCGGCCAGTCGCGCGCTTTCCGGCACAGTGTCGAGCAGCGCCTCAAGCTTGGCGAACTCTTTCCTGGCAACATTGCACAATGCGTCTTTCGTGGCGGCGGCGGGCATGGTGGACTTCCTTCTCCTTGCGGGCAAAGTCTTGCACGGGCGCGGGAACCGCGCTTTGACCTCGCTCAACCTGACCGTTCAGAGATGGCGCCACACAATGGTTCAGGTGATTGCTTCGAGCTTTTCCTTGGACAGTTCGCCCGGAACGATGGTGACGGGGACAGGCAGGCTCCCCGATTCCCGGCTCAGTTGGGACACCAGCGGGCCGGGGCCCTTCTTGTCGGTTCCGGCCCCAAGGACCAGAACGCCTATCTCATCGTCCTCGCGGATCTGGGACAGGATTTCCGGCACGGGTTCGCCCTCGCGGATCACAAGCTCGGGATCGACTCCCTGCTTGTCCCGCATCCACTTGGCAAAAACCTCGAAATGGGCGTGAATCCGTTCGCGGGCTTCTTCCCGCATGATTTCGCCCACACCGATCCAGTGATTGAATTCATCGGGGGGGATGACCGACAGGATTTGCACCCCGCCGCCGGTTCGGGCGGCGCGCATGGCGGCAAAGCGCATGGCGTTCAGGCATTCCCGGCTGTCATCCAGCACGACGAGGAACTTGCGCATTGGTATCTCCGTTTCGGTTCTGGTGGATATTGGCGCATGGGCGGCGGGCTGGCAACAAGTGGCCGCGACAGGATGGGCAAGATCCGCGTCACCCGGTGCCGCGCCGGGCACCGCGGGCCAGCAGGGTCGGCACCAATGCCGACAGGATCAAGAGCCGCAGAACATGTGCGGCGGCGACGAATCCGGGGTTTGCGCCGATCGCCACCCCGATCACGGCCATGGCTTCCAGACCACCCGGCGCAAAGGCCACAAGGACATGCAGAAGGGGCATATCCACCAGACCGGCGGCAAGGGCCGCGGCGACAAACCCCGTGGCCGCGATGACAAGCGTGGCACCCAGACCGACCGCGCCGTAGCGACGCAATTCGCCCAGCCGGATACCGGCAAAGCGGCTGCCGATCAGGGTGCCGATCAGCGCCAACGCCGGAAAGCTGATCCAGTGGGACAGCCCGCCGGGGGCCAGCCCGGACAGTCGGGCTGCCGCGCCCACGACCATCCCCGCCATCAGCACCGGGGCGGGCACGCCCGTGCGTCGGACCAGCGGGTAAAGAAGCGTGGCCGTCACCACGCTGGCCGCCGTCTGAACCAGTGTCATTTCGTGAAACGCCTGCCCGGGCAGGGCCAATCCCGGCCCCGTGTCGATCCCGGCAAGGCCGGCCGCAAAGGGAACCAGCAGTGTCAGCGCCAGCAGCCGCACCGCCTGCACTACGACGATGATCCGGCTGTCGGCCCCCAGATCCTCGCCCAACCCGATGACAAAGCTCAGGTGGCCGGGGGTGGCGGCCAGCAGGGCGGTGGATCGGTCGGTTCCCAATCCACGCCGGATGACGGCCTGCGCGGCCAGCATCATCACCACCAGCGACACCCCGAGGATCGCGAAGGCAAGGGGCCATGTGGCGATGGCCGACAGGCTGTCGCGGGACACGCCCGCCCCGATGGTGATCCCGGTCAGTAGAAAGACCACATTGCGCAGCCAGACCGGAAAGGGTTGCCCAAGCCCGATCAGCGCCAGGGTCGTGCCCAGAAGGGCAGGCCCAGTAAGCAGGGGGACGGGAATGCCAACCGCAACCGCCGCCAGCGACCCGACAAGGGCGGTCGCCCCAAGGGTTCCAAGCTGCCGGGCAAGCGCCAGGGGCATGGTTCGTGCCTTTCTAACCTGCGCTGCGCGCCCAGTCCCAATACATCTCGCGCACCCGGCGGGTGACCGGGCCGACCTGATACTGCCGGTCGTCGAAGGCGGTGACCGGGGTCACCTTGGACATATTCCCGGACAGGAACACCTCGTCAGCATCGCGGAAATCATCGAAGGTCAGGACGGTTTCGTTTACCCGGACCCCGTCAGCGGCAAGGTTGCTGATGTGGCGGGCGCGGGTGATCCCGGACAGGAAGGTGCCATTGGCGATGGGGGTAAAGACCTCGCCGTCCTTGACCATGAAGACATTGGCGGTGGCGGTTTCAGCGACATTGCCCATCGCGTCGGCAACAAGCGCATTGCCAAAGCCTTTTGCCCGCGCCTCGGCCAGCATCCGGGCGTTGTTGGGGTAAAGACAGCCGGCCTTTGCGTTGACCACGGCGCTTTCCAGAACCGGGCGGCGGAACCGGGTCGTGGTCAGGGTCGTCGTGGCGTCCGGGCCGGCCATCGGGATCGCCTCGAGGCAGATGGCAAAGCCGGTTTCTTCGGGGCCGGGGATGATCGCGGTCGGGTCGCCGTGGATACCCCAATACATCGGACGGATATAGACGGCGGTGCCGGGGGCAAAGCGGCGCACCCCTTCCATCACCATCTGGACCATGTCGTCGGTTGATACGGTGGGCGTCAGCATCAGCGCCTCAGCCGAACGGTTCACGCGGGCGCAATGCGCATCAAGATCGGGGGCCAGCCCATCGACCCAACGGGCCCCGTCGAACACCGTACTGCCCAGCCAGCTGCCATGGTCTGCCGCCCGCATCACCGGGATGTCGCCCGCGTGCCATGCGCCGTTGAAGTAGGTGTGAATTTCTGTGCCGACCGCCATAGCCCATCCTTTCGTTTCGCGAACGGTAGGCGCAGGATGCCGGAAGGTCCAGATGTGGAAATCGCCCGGGCGGGACGGCCCGGGCGTCAGGTCGCGCTGGCAAGACTGTCCGGCACCAGGTGCGAATTCAGGACCCGAGGGGAGGGCGGCCGCGACACCGAAACGACCAGCCCCGCGAGTCAGGACTGCGACAGTTCCGGTTCCGCCTCGGCGATCAGGGCATCTAGGTCCAGACGTGCGTTGACCATCGCTAGCGTGCCGTCGGGGTTGCGGGGCCATTCTGATTCCGGCTTGTCGACGTAGATTTCCACCCCGTTCTGGTCGGGGTCACGGAAATAAATCGCGTCGCTGACGCCATGATCGGCCGCGCCGTCAATCTGAACGCCCGCCCGGGCCGCCCGCAGCAATGCTTCGGCCAGCGACCGCCGATCCGGATAGAGGAATGCCGTGTGATACAGCCCCGTGTGCCCCTGTGGAGGCGGCGTGCCCCCGGCGCTTTCCCATGTGTTCAGGCCGATATGATGGTGATACCCGCCAGCCGAGAGAAAGGCCGCGCCGGACCCATAGCGTTGCACAAGGTCCAGCCCGAGAATCTCGGTATAGAACTGGATCGATCGTTCGAGGTCGGAGACCTTGAGGTGAACATGCCCGATGCGCGTCGCCGCCGGGGCTTTGGTGATGGGTGTTGTCATGTTGATTTCCTTTCGCCGCCAACATAGCCGTTCTCTTTTCGCGCACAAATTCCAGATTATTGAACTTGGTCGGTTCAAAAATGCACAGCGCTACCTGCGACGACGTCGATTGAAACTGCTTACCGGACCATTAGGTTGTGCGGTGACAGTAGCACATTTGCAGGCCAATACTCATGAGTGAACCGACCCCATATACCCCGCCGAAGGTCTGGACGTGGAACAAGGAAAGCGGCGGCAGGTTTGCCGCCACCAACCGCCCAATTGCCGGACCGACCCATGACAGGGACCTGCCGGTAGGCGACAACCCGTTCCAGCTCTATTCACTGGCAACCCCGAACGGGGTCAAGGTGACGGTCATGTTCGAGGAACTTCTGGCCGCTGGGTTCAGCGACGCCGAATATGACGCTTGGGTCATCGATATCAATTCCGGCGATCAGTTTGGATCCGGGTTTGTAGAGGTGAACCCCAATTCCAAGATCCCGGCGCTGCTGGATCGGAGTGGGCCCGAGCCTGTGCGGGTTTTCGAGTCCGGTTCGATCCTGCTGCATCTGGCCGAGAAATTCGGAGCGTTCCTGGCGCCCGAAGGTCCGGAGCGGACCGAAACCCTGAACTGGCTGTTCTGGCAAATGGGTGCCGCGCCCTACCTTGGTGGTGGGTTTGGACATTTCTACGCCTATGCACCCGAAAAAATGGAATATCCCATCGACCGCTTCGCGATGGAGGCGAAACGACAGCTGGATGTGCTTGACCGGACCCTGGCCGCGCGGCCCTTCCTTGCCGGAGAGCGCTATACGATTGCGGATATGGCCAATTGGGCGTGGTTTGGGCAACTGGCGCTCGGGCGGCTCTACAACGCGGCCGAGTTTCTGGATGTGACCAGTTACGCCCATGTCATGCGCTGGGCGACAGAGATTGATGCCCGTCCGGCGGTCAAACGCGGCCGGATCGTGAACCGGGCCTGGGGCGCTGACCACGAGCAGGTGCTGAACCGGCACAGCGCGGCGGATATCGACGCGGCTCTGGCTAAGGCGCCCTAGGCGAATGGTGGGTCTTGACCCACCTTCACCCGGCCTCAGCCGCGCAGCATTCCGACGATGTCGTAGGTCTGTTCAAGGATCGGCGCGGCGATGGCGCGGGCGCGTTCGGCGCCGCGGGCCAGCGTCCGGTCGATCTCGGCGGGGTCGTCCATCAGCCGCTTCATCTCGGTCGAGATCGGGCCGAGCTTTTCGACCGCCAGATCGGCCAGCGCCGGTTTGAACCGGCCCCAGCCTGCACCCTCGTATTCCGCGATCACCGCCTCGGGGCTTTGATCGGTCAGGGCGGCGTAGATATCGACAAGGTTGCGCGCCTCGGGCCGGTCGGCCAGCCCGTCCAGCGTTTCAGGCAGCGGTTCCGGGTCGGTCTTGGCCTTCTTGAACTTCTTCGCGATCGTGTCCGCATCATCGAGCATGTTGATCCGTTCCATGTCAGACTCGCCCGATTTCGACATCTTCTTCGTGCCGTCGCGCAGGTTCATTACCCGCATGGCGGGCCCTTCGATGACCGGGGTGGTCAGCGGGAAAAAATCGACCTTGTAGTCATGGTTGAACTTGGCCGCGATGTCGCGGGTCAGTTCCACATGCTGTTTCTGGTCTTCGCCCACGGGGACGTGGGTTGCGTGATACAGCAGGATGTCGGCGGCCATGAGCGACGGGTAAGCATAAAGGCCCAGCGATTGCTTTTCCGCGTTCTTGCCGGCCTTTTCCTTGAACTGGGTCATCCGGTTCATCCAGCCCACCCGCGCGACACAGTTGAAGATCCAGCCCAGTTCCGCGTGCTGGCTGACCTGGCTTTGGTTGAACAGGATGGATTGTTCCGGGTCGATACCCGAGGCGAGGTAGCCCGCCGCAACTTCGCGCGTGGCGGTCCGCAGCTCGGCCGGGTCCTGCCAGACCGTGATCGCGTGCAGGTCTACCACGCAATAGACAGTCTCGAACGCGCCGCCCTGCATGCCGACGAACCGCTTGATCGCGCCAAGGTAGTTGCCAAGGGTCAGCCCGCCGGAGGGCTTGATCCCGGAAAACACACGGGGGGTAAAGGTCGTTTCGGTCATGGGGGCCACGCGGAGTGTCTGGATTTCAGGTCCCGGCTGGCTTAGCTAGGGACGCAAAGGGCGTCAACCACAAGGGCGCGGGGCAGGGGGCAGGAATGGACGAAGAGACAAGATACGAAAGCCCGTTCAACAGCATTCCACCGGTGGTGCTGATCCTCGTCTTCGCGGTGATCGGGGTCGAAGGGGTGTTGACCCTTGCAGGGTCCGGGGTCCTGCCGCAGCCGGGTGCGCTGGGCTGGCGGCTGGACCTTGTGGAACGGTTTGCCGTGTCGCCGGTGGTGCTGGATCGGGTCGTGTCCGGTGCGGACCGCAGCCTCGACATGCTGCTGCGTTTCGTCGCTTATCCCTTCGTGCACCTTGGCCTGACCCATGCGGCCTTTGCCGCTGTTATGCTGCTTGCGCTGGGAAAATTTCTTGGCGATGCGTGGAGCGCGCTGTCGCTGATCGTCCTGATGCTGCTGGCGACACTGGCCGGGGCGGTGGCGCATGGGTTGTTTGCCAGCCACCCACAGATGCCCCTGGTCGGGGCCTACCCGGCGATTTACGGGCTGATCGGTGGATTCACCTATGTCCAGTGGCTGCGGGCCGGGCAGGACGGGGGCAGCCGTTGGCTGGCCTTCCGGCTGATCGGGGTGCTTTTGGGGCTGCAACTTGTGTTCGGGCTGATGTTCGGCTCGATCCCGCATTGGCAGGCGGATGTAACCGGCTTCGTCGTCGGGCTGGTCGCCTCGCCCATTCTGGGGCCGGGCGGCTGGACGCATTTCCTGTCCCGTATTCGCCAGCGCTAGGTTTCATGGGTCAAGACCCAACTTTCGCAGGTCAGCACGGGCAAAGTGGGTTTCAACCCACCCTAGCGGCGCAGCGCGCGCCGGAAATCCCCCAGACGGAACGCCCCGACAAGGTGGCCGACGCCGAAATAAACCACGATCCCGACCGTGACGAGGACCGCCAGCGCACCATAGCGGGTGCCTGCCGCGCCGAGGAACGGTTGCAGCGCAGCGGCAAGCCACCACAGCGCCGCCCCCATCACCGCCGAGGCAAGGCAGATCCGCCAGAACCGCCGCCGGAACCGCGCGTCGGTCTGCGCGGCGGGCCCCATCCCGCGCGATGCAAGCCACAGGATCACCACGGTCGACCAACCGGCGATGGTCGTTCCGATGGCCGCGGCCAGATAACCGATGAGCGGGGACAGGCCGATGGCAAGCCCGGCGTTCACCGCAAGCGCAACAAGGGCGATGTAGAAAGGCGTGCGCGTATCTTCGCGGGCAAAGAACAAAGGCTGCAACACCTTTTGCAGCACGAAGGCCGGAAGCCCCATGCCATAGACCGCCACCGCCAGAGCCGTGGCCATGGTGTCGTCCGTACCAAAGGCCCCGCGTTCGAACAATACGCTGACCAGCGGGACGGGGATCGCCACCAGCGCCACAGCGGCAGGGATTGTCAGGGCCAGCGACATCTCGGACGCGCGGTTATAGGCGTTCTGGCCGCCCTCGGTGTCACCCGCTCGCAGGCGTCGGGACAGGTCGGGCAGAAGGACAACCCCGACCGCGATCCCAACGACGCCAAGCGGAAGCTGATACAGCCGGTCCGCATAGGACAGCCATGCCACCGCCCCATCATAGAAACTGGCCACCTGCCGCCCGATCAGCAGGTTCACCTGCATCACTCCCCCGGCAAGGGCGGCGGGGGCGGCGATGATCGCCAGCCGCTTCAACTCGGGCGTCATCCGGGGGCGGCGGGGGCGCAGGTCGAACCCGGCCCGGCGCGCGGCGATCCAGACCAGCCCCATCTGGGCGATCCCGGCCAGCGGCACGGCCCAGATCAACGTATCCCCCACCGGCCAGCCCATGGCCGAGGCAAGCGCCATTGCCCCGATGAACAGGATGTTCAGCAGCACCGGCGCGGCGGCGGCCGCCATGAACCGCCCCGTCGCGTTCAACACGCCCGAGAGTAGCGCGGCGATCGAGATGAATAGGATATAGGGAAAGGCGATCCGCCCGAAGTGAACTGCAAGATCGAACCGTTCGTCGCCCAGAAATCCGCTGGCCATGGCAATCACCAGCCAGGGCATGGCGAAATGGGCCACGACCGAAAAGATCACAAGGATGAAGGCCAGCCCCGACAGGGCATCGCGGGCAAAGCTTTGGGCGTCCTCGCCCGCTTCCAACCGTTTGGAAAACATCGGGACGAAGGCCATGTTGAACGCCCCTTCGGCAAAGAAGCGGCGGAACATGTTGGGCAGGGAAAAGGCAATCAGGAACGCCTCTGCCACCGGGCCTGTCCCAAGATAGGCGGCGATCAGAATGTCCCGCACGAACCCCAGAAGGCGGCTGATCAGGGTCCAGAACCCCACGGTCAGGAAACCGGATACAAGTCGGATCTGTTTCGCCACGGGTTGCTCTGCCCCCAATTACCATGGGCCTTCCTACCGTCTTGGCCCGGTCCGGTCCAAGGAGAAAAGCGCGTCCCTAGCTTGTCGCCCGTTCCGCCCCGGCTGTGATCGCCTCGCGCAGTTTCTTTTCCAGCGTGGCCCGCTTCGATTCCGCGTGGAATTTCAGCCCGAACATATCCTTGACGTAGAATGTATCGACCACCTGTTCGCCATAGGTCGCGATCACCGCGCTGGCGATATAGACGTTGCTGATCGCAAGGGTCCGGGTCAGGTCATACAGAAGGCCGGGCCGGTCGCGGGTATCGACCTCGATGATGGTGTAGATCTCGGACCCTTCGTTGTCGAAGGTGATCGAGGTCGGCACCCGGAAGGCGCGTTCGCGTTTCTTGATCTTGTCCCGGTCCTTGAGCGCCTCGCGCGCCACGACCTCGCCCTTGAGGGTCCGTTCGATCATCTGTCGCAGACGGGGCAGGCGGGCCGTTTCATAGGGGTGGCCCTCGGCATCCTGAATCCAGAAGATTGCCGTCGCATAGCCGTCCTTGGAGGTATAGGTGCGGGCGTCCACCACGTTCGCGCCGACCAGCGCCAGCGCGCCGGTCATCCGCGAAAACAGGCCGGGATGGTCGGCCATGGCGAAACAGGCGCGGGTTGCGTCCCTATCGGCGTCCGGCGTGATGTCGATGCGGATCTCGTCATCCGTGATGCCGCGCAGGAGATGGGCAAAGACCACATGCGCCGCCGCCGGAAGACCCTGCCAGTAGGGGCCGTAGTGGCGCTGGGTTTCGGTGCGAAGATCCTTGGCGTCCCAATCGGTCAGCGCCTCGCGCAGGGCCTTGCGGGCCTCGTTTTCGCGGGTGTCGCGGTTGAGGTCTTCCAACCCGTTTTCAAGGGCCGCGCGGGTTTCCTTGTATAGCCCCCGCAGCAGCATGGCCTTCCAGTTGTTCCAGGTTGTCGGCCCGACGCCCCGGATGTCGCAGACGGTCAGCACGGTCAGCAGGTCCAGCCGTTCGACGGATTTCACCGCCTTGGCGAAATCGCGCACGGTGCGGGGTTCGGCGATATCGCGTTTCTGTGCCGTGTCGGACATCAGCAGGTGATAGCGCACCAGCCATTCGACCGTATCGCATTCCTTTTGCTTCAGGCCCAGACGCGGGGCCACCTTGCGGGCGATCTGGGCACCCAGAACCGAATGATCCTCGTCCCGGCCCTTGCCGATGTCATGCAGCAGCAGGGCGACGTAAAGAACCTTGCGGTTGATCCCGCGCTTGAGGATGCCGCTGGCGACCGGCAATTCCTCGATCAGCTCTTCCCGTTCGATCTGGGCAAGGTGGCTGATGCATTGGATGATGTGCTCGTCCACGGTGTAGCTGTGATACATGTTGAACTGCATCATCGCGACAATGGGTTCGAATTCGGGGATAAAGGCCGACAGCACCCCCAGTTCGTTCATTCGGCGCAGGGCACGTTCGGGATTGCCGTGTTTCAGCATCAGGTCAAGGAAGATGCGGATGGCTTCCTTGTCGCTGCGCAGGTCATCGTCGATCTTGTCCAGATTGGCGGCAAGCAGCCGCATGGCATCCGGGTGCAGCAATGTCCCCGTGCGCAGCGCCTCTTCGAAGATGCGCAGCATGTTGACCTTGTCTGCAAGGAACCCTTTTTCATCCTCGACCGTCAGGCGGTTGTGCTTGATCGCATAGGGTGGCCGGGCCTTGCGCTTGCGGCGCAGCAGCCGTTGCAGCATCGGGGCGGATTTCGTGTGCGTTGCTTCCAGCGAGGTCAGGAAGATGCGGGTCAGTTCGCCCACGCGGGTGGCCTGGCGGAAATACTCTTGCATGAAGTGCTCGACCGCGCGGCGTCCGCCATGGTCGCGGTATCCCATCCTGTCCGCCACCTCGACCTGAAGGTCGAAGGTCAGCTGGTCCTGCGCCCGGCCGGTCACAAGGTGCAGCTGGCAGCGAACCGCCCAAAGGAAATCCTCGGCCTTGCGGAAGGTGGCGTATTCGTCGGCGGTGAACACGCCGCGCCCGACCAGTTCCTTGGCCTCGCGCACGCCATGGACGTATTTGCCGATCCAGTAGAGCGATTGCAGGTCGCGCAGCCCGCCCTTGCCCTCTTTCACATTCGGTTCGACCACATAGCGTTGGCCACCCTGTTTGCGATGCCGCTCGGCCCGTTCTTCCAGTTTCGCCTCGACGAATTCCCCGGCGGTGGATTTGAACAGCTCGGACCAGAGCCGTTTGCGAAGCGTCGCGAACAGGGTTTCGTCGCCGTCGAGAAAGCGGGCTTCGATCAGGGCGGTCCGGATCGTGTAATCCTCGGCCCCCATGCGGATGCAATCCTTCACGGTGCGGCTGGCATGCCCGACCTTCAGTTTCAGGTCCCAAAGCATGTACAGCATGCTTTCGATCAGGCTCTCGGCCCAGGGGGTGATCTTGTAGGGGGTCAGGAACAGCAGATCGACATCGGACTGCGGGGCCATCTCGCCCCGGCCATAGCCGCCGACCGCGACCAGCGCCAAGCGCTCTGCCTCGGTCGGGTTGGCAAGCGGGTGCAGGTGGTCGCGCGCGACCATCAGGACCGTCATCACCACCTGATCCGTCAGCCAGGCATAGCTGCGGATTGCAGCGCGGGCGTTGAACGGGTCTGTCGCAAGGGCCGTTGCAATGGTGGCGCGTCCGGCCTTCAGCGCATCGGAGAGGGTGGCAACGGTGGCCTGCCGCTTGGCCCGGTTGTCCTCTGCCGCGTCAAAGGCGGTGGCAAGACCTGCCTCAACCGCGGCGCGGTCAAAAATACCCTGCGCCGGGCAGATCAGCCCGCCCGGCGCATCAATGGTTTCGTCCAAAGGGGCTGCGGCGCTAGAGACCGGCACCGCCGAAGGCTCTGGGAGCAGGGTCAAGGATTACCACCTGATTGTTCTGGATCGTGGCCACCGCCAGCCCGCGGGTGTTGGTGCCATTGGCGTTCAGCCGGAAAATGCCCGATGTGCCCTGGAATCCCTGCGCCTGCGTCAGCGCGGTCCGGGTCAGCGCATCGCTGTTGCCTGCTGCGACCAGCGCGCCGATGGCGGCGATCCCGTCATACGCAAGCCCGGCCAGCGGATGGGGGGCGCCACCGTAGGCAGTGGCATAGCGGGCTTCGAAGTTAGCCTGCATGGTGGTGTCCGGCACGGCGAAAATACCGCCCTGAACACCGGGAAGGGCCAAGGTCTGCGGCAGGCTGTCCCAACGGGTCAGGCCGATATACTGGGTTTCCGCCGGGTTCAGCCCGTTTTCGGGAAGAACCGTGGCAAGGATCGGAAGGTCGGCGTTCACCCCGGCGGTCATGAAGATCGCCTCGCCCCCGTTCGACCGGGTGGTCGACACGATGCCGCGAGCCGCGTTTAGAATACCCTGCTGCGACAGCGGGTAGGATGCGACGCCCGCGACCGTTCCCCCGGCGCGGCTGACCGCGCTGGCAATGGCGTCTCGCCCGGCAATGCCGGGGATGTCGTCGGAATGGACGATGGTGATCCGGTCATCGCCCTGGGCCACGGCGTAGCGGGCCAGACGGTTTGCGGTGTTTTCAAAGGTCGGTCCAAGGACAAAAACGTTGCCGCCGGCAATCGCGGTGTTGTTCGAAAAGGCCAGCACGTTGATGCCCCGGTTTGCCACGGCCAGACCGGCGGCATTGGCGGATTCGGCGTAGAGCGGGCCAAGGATGATCTTGGCCCCGTCGTTCACAGCCTGGGTCGCCACGGCGGCGGAGGTCGCAGGATCGGCCCCGGTGTTGTAGACACGCAGGTCGATCTGCGCGCCCTGAAGGTCCGCAATCGCCATGCGGGCCGCGTTTTCAAAGTTCTGCGCCAGGAAGGCGTCGGACGAATTTCCGGACCCCGCAGGAACCAGAAGCGCGACCTGCACCGGGCGCGACGTGTTGATGCTGGGGCCGCCACCGCCCATCGGGATCGGTTCACAGGCGGCAAGCCAGACCAAGGCGGTCAGGGCAAGGATTCGGGCGGCCACCTTGCGGGCGGCGGACAAACAGGCAAACATCGACACACTACTCCCCTTGTCGCGGCCCGTCCCCTGGGCCAGATGCGGGTCTATCATAGTGGCGGGGGGCGAAGGGTCTAGGGATGAATTTCGTGAAACAGCGGCTGGCGCCGGGCCTTTACTTTGTCACGACCCCCATCGGAAACGCGCGGGACATCACGCTCCGGGCGCTGGATGTGCTTGCCTCGGCCGATGTGATCGCCGCCGAAGATACGCGGACGGCCCGAAAACTGATGGATATTCATGGGGTTCCGCTGGACGGGCGCAAGGTTGTCGCCTTTCACGACCATTCCGGACAAGCCGTCACCGACCGGATCATCGGGCAGGTGTCCGCCGGGCAATCCGTCGCCTATGTCTCCGAAGCGGGCACGCCACTTGTTGCCGATCCGGGCTATGAACTGGGCCGCGCGGCGATCGAGGCGGGGCTGGATGTGATCGCGGCCCCCGGTGCCTCGGCCGTATTGACCGCGCTGGCGGTGTCGGGCCTGCCGACCGACCGGTTTCTGTTCGCCGGGTTCCTGCCGTCCGGTGCGACGCAACGGGACACCGAACTGGCCGCCCTGCGCGATCTGCCCTTCACCATCGTCTTTTATGAATCGCCAAAGCGCGTTCACGACTTGTTAGTGTCGATGTGTAAAATCTTAGGCAATGACCGGGATGCCGTCGTGGCCCGCGAATTGACCAAGAAATTCGAGGAAATCAGCCGCGGCACCCTGTCCGAACTTGCCGATGCCTTTGACGGGCGGTCGGTGAAGGGTGAAATCGTCGTCCTTGTCGGCCGGGCCGGGGCCCGCGTGGTCGAGGACATGGATATCGAGGCGGCCTTGCGTGACGCAATGCAGACCATGCGGGTGAAGGATGCGGCCACCGCTGTGGCAGGGGCGATGGGCCTTCCCCGGCGGCAGATCTATCAGCTTGCCCTCAGCCTCGGGAAAGAGGACGACGGGTGACGCAGGACGACCTGTTCCACGACTACGCGCCGCGACGGGCGCTGGCCGATCCGGTTGGACGAACGCGCCGCGACAAGGGCAAGACCAGCTATCTGGCCGGGCTTGCCGCCGAAGATATCGTCGCCCGCCACTACGACCGGGCGGGGGCCAGCGAAATCGCGCGGCGCTGGCGCGGCAGGGGGGGCGAGATCGACCTAATCTGCCATGACGGGCGATCCTATGTCTTCGTTGAGATCAAGACATCGCGTAGCTTCGAGGCGGCGCAGGCACATTACACCCGCCGCCAGTCCGAACGGATCGTCCTTGCCGCGCAGGAATTTCTGGGCGGGCGTGAGGGCGGGTTGCTGAACCCGATGCGGCTTGATCTTGCCTTGGTCGACAGGACAGGCGCGGTGCGGGTGATCGAAAACGCGGTCTGGTTCGACTGACTGGCCGGGCGCTGGGCCATTGAACCGCCGCCGCCCATGCGCCATGTATCAGGCAACCAAGTGAAAGGACCGCGGATATGCCGCTTAAGGTTGCCATACAGATGGACCCGATCGCGCCGATCAACATCGACGCCGACAGCACCTTCCGGATCGCCGAAGAGGCGCAGGCGCGGGGGCACGAGCTGTTCTACTACACCCCCGACCGGCTGGCCTATCAGGAAGGCCGGGTGACCGCACGCGGCTGGCCATTGACCGTGCAGCGGGTGAAAGGCGACCATTTCCGGCTGGGCGAGGAACAGGAGGTCGACCTGTCGGACTATGACGTTGTCTGGCTGCGGCAGGACCCGCCCTTCGACATGGGCTATATCACCACGACCCATATCCTTGACATGATCCACCCCGGCACGCTGGTCGTGAACGACCCGTTCTGGGTGCGGAACTATCCCGAAAAACTGCTGGTGCTGCAGTTCCCGGACCTGACCCCGCCCACCGCGATTGCCCGCGATCTGGACACGCTGCGCGCCTTCCGGGCCAAGCATGGCGATATCATCCTCAAACCGCTTTACGGAAACGGCGGGGCGGGGGTGTTCAAGCTGACCTCATCCGACGGGAACCTCGCCTCGCTTCACGAGATGTTCACGGGCATCAACCGCGAACCGTTGATCGTGCAGAAATTCCTGCCCGATGTCAGCGCGGGCGACAAGCGGGTGATCTTGGTCGATGGCGAACCCGTGGGCGCGATCAACCGGGTGCCGGCGCAGGGTGAAACCCGGTCGAACATGCATGTGGGCGGGCGGCCCGAAAAGGTCGCCCTGACCGACCGGGACCGCGAGATTTGCGCCCGGATCGGGCCGCTGTTGAAAGACAAGGGCCAGGTCTTTGTCGGGATCGACGTGATCGGCAACTGGCTGACCGAGATCAACGTGACCTCGCCCACCGGTATTCAGGAGCTGGAGCGGTTCGACGGCACCAATATTGCCGAAAAGATCTGGCAGTCGATCGAGGCGCGGCGGGCCTGATGTCCCTGCGCCTGAAACTCTACGCCCTTGGCAACCGGCTGACGCTGAAGCCATTGTTCGCGCGGGTGACGGACCCGGCCCGCGATGGGGCGCGGATCGACCGGCTGGCGGCGCTGGCCGGGGGGTATCCGCCGTTGTCCCTGCATTTGCCCCGTCCCTTGGGCGGCAGGCCGGGACACTGGATTGCCGGGCCGGGGACCGATGCGACCCGCGTCATCCTTTACCTTCACGGCGGCGCCTATTTCGCCGGGTCGGGCATTACCCACGGCCCGATGCTGGCCCGGTTGTCGGGGTATGCCGGGGTGCCGGTCTTTGCGCAGGATTACCGGCTGTTGCAGGACGCGCCCTTTCCGGCGGCGCATGACGATGCCCTTGCCGCGTGGGACGACCTGATTGCGCGTGGCTGGTCTCCCGACCGGATCGTGCTGGGGGGCGACAGCGCGGGCGGTGGGCTGATGCTGGCCCTTCTGGCAACGCTGTGCGGGCGTGGAACACCACCTGCGGGGGCGTTCGCCCTGTCGCCCTGGACGGACCTGAGCCTTTCAGGCGACAGCATTGGCAAGAACGCCCGTGCCGATGCGGTTCTTCCGGCGCATCGGATGAAAGAGGCGGCGGCGGCCTATCTGGATGGGGCGTCGGCGGATGACCCGCGCGCGTCGCCATTGTTCGCGGATTTTCCCAACCCGCCCCCGGTTCTGTTGCAGGTGGGCAGCCCGGAAATTCTGGAAGACGACACATACCGAATGGCCAACCGCCTGCGTGACGCTGGTGGCGAGGTTCAGGTGGAAACCTGGGATGGCGCGCCACACGGCTGGCACATGGGCGCGGCCTGGGTGCCAGAGGCGCGGGCAGCGCTGCGCCGGGTGGGGGCCTTTGTTCAGACCTCCTTCGACAGCGCCAGCCGGTAACTGACCGCCTCGGCCACATGGGGTTTGCGCACGGTGTCCGCCCCGTCCAGATCGGCGATGGTGCGGGCGACACGCAGCACCCGGTGATAGCCCCGCGCGGACAGCCCGAATCTCTCGGCCACGCGCACAAGCAGGTCTTTGCCCTCCGGGTCGGGGGTTGCGGCCTCTTCCAGCGCCTGCCCTTCCAGATCGGCGTTCACCCGCATCCCTTCTTGTCCCTTGAACCGCGCCGTTTGCACGTCGCGCGCGGCCGAGACCCGCGCGGCGACCGTTTCGGACGCATCGCCTGACGCGGGCAGGTCAAGGTCGGTATAGGCCACGGGGGGCACCTCGACCCGCAGGTCGAAGCGGTCCATCAGCGGGCCGGAAATACGGCCAAGGTAATCCTCGCCACAATGTGGAACGCGGGCGCAGGCGCGGGCCGGGTCCGACATATATCCGCATTTGCAGGGGTTCGCGGCGGCCACCAGAAGGAACCGGCAGGGGTATCGGACATGGGCATTGGCTCGGGCGACCATGACCTCGCCGGTTTCAATCGGTTGGCGCAGGGTTTCCAGAACGGTCCGGGGGAATTCAGGGAATTCATCCATGAACAGCACACCGTTGTGGGCAAGGCTGATCTCGCCCGGTTTCGCGCCGCGCCCGCCGCCGACGATGGCGGGCATCGACGCGGTGTGGTGCGGTTCGCGGAACGGTCGGGTGCGGCTGATCCCGCCTTCGTCAAGCAAGCCAGCGATGGAGTGGATCATCGAGGTCTCCAGCGCCTCGGCCGCGGTCAGGGGTGGAAGGATGCCGGGAATGCGGGCGGCCAGCATGGATTTACCAGATCCGGGCGTCCCGACCATCAGGATATGGTGACGTCCGGCGGCGGCGATTTCCAATGCCCGTTTCGCCCGTTCCTGCCCCTTCACATCGCGCAGGTCGCGCCCGCCCGCCGTGGTCGCCACCTCGCCCGGTTCAGAGGGGGACAGTGGGGCCTGCCCCGTGAAATGGCGGATCGTTTCGGACAGAGAGGCAGGCGCGATCACCTCGGTCCCACCGACCCAGGCGGCTTCGGCGCCGACGCCCTTGGGACACAGCAGACGACGGTCTTCGGCGGCGGCGGCCATGGCGGCGGGCAGGGCACCCGTGACGGGCACGAGCGTCCCGTCCAGCGACAATTCCCCCAGCGCCACGGTTTCGCTGACCATGTCCTTGGGCAGGATGTCGAGCGCGGCCAGAAGCGCCAGCGCGATGGGCAGGTCGAAATGCGATCCTTCCTTGGGCAGGTCGGCGGGCGACAGGTTCACGGTGATCCGGGACGAGGGCAGCGATATGCCCAGCGCGTTGATCGCTGCGCGGACCCGTTCGCGGGCTTCCGACACCGCCTTGTCCGGCAGGCCGACCACGGCAAAGGCGGGCATGCCGGGGCTGACGGCGCATTGCACCTCGACCAGCCGGGCCTCTACCCCTTCGAATGCCACCGTATAGGTGATCGCGCCCATGACCGTCCCCGTTAACCACGTCCTATGAAATGGTTAACGGGGCTTTGGTTTACGAATGGTAAATGGCCATGAATTCAGGGAAGGCTTCGGGGTCGTTGATGGTCTTGGCGCGGCAATGCGCGTTGCAGAACCCGAACTGCCGCCCGTCCAGTTCCATCACATGGGTGACCGGATCGCCGGAATAGGGGCATACGGTGTTTTCGCTGTCCGTGCCCTCGACCGCATGGGCCGCAAGGGGAACTGGGCCGGGCCAGTCCCGCGTTGCCAGGCCCAGCTGGTATTGCGGGGGCTCGATGGTTTCGGTTAGGGCCAGCGCCCGCCAACGGCGGAAGGACGGATGGGCCAGATGGGCCGCAACATACGCTGCCGCGGCCTCGCTGACCGGTAGGCCATAACCTGCGATCCGGGCCGCGACCGGGGCGTAGAATGCATCGGCGAGCGAATAGGCCCCGAAAAGCCACGGGCCATCCCCGCCGAAGTGGTCACGGGCATGTGCCCAAAGCTGTTCGATCCGGGCAAGGTCGCGCCGCACCGCGTCGGATGGGGCAAAGTCGGCCCAAGAAGTGCGAATGTTCATCGGACAATCCCCCCGCAGTGCGCCAAAGCCCGAATGCATTTCCGCAACGAGGTTCCGGGCCATCGCCCGGGCGGCGGGATCGGCGGGCCACAGCCCGGCGTCCGGGTTCCGTTCGACCAGCGTTTCGGCAATTGAGATCGTGTCGGTCAAAACCACGCCGGCGTCGGTCCGCACGGCGGGAACAGTCCGGGCAATTCCCAAGGGGGCAAGGTCATCCTGCATGGTGCCGGAATAAAGCCCCACCATCTTGAACCGATGGTCGATGCCAAAGGCGTGGTACATCAGCCAGCCGCGCAACGACCAGCTGGAATAGCTGCGGTCGCCGATGAAAGTCTCGTCACTCATGATCCGTCTCCGATTGCTTTGGCCGGACCATAGTGGCGGTCCGCGCAACACTGGAAACGATCATTTGTTGGGGTGCCCATCACGGATGGTGATTGATCCGCCCAACGCGCCAGCCCCCGCCCGCAAACGTCATTTCGGTCACTGAAAGGGGGTTCACATGCATCTTGATCGCCTCGTCGGGTCGGTTGCCAAGCGCCCGCTGCAGGGCCACGAGGATCACGCCGATGTGGGACACGGCGACAATGTCCTTGCCTTTATGCGCCATGTTCACCCGGTCGATGAACATGTTCACCCGCAGCGCCACGCGGTTCCAGCTTTCACCATTCGGGGCCGCCGCCATGCCCGGGGTTTCCCAGAAGGCCGCAGACAGCTCCGGGTCTGTTTCCGCCGCCTCGGCCGCCGTGATCCCGTCCCAGTCGCCAAAGTCGAATTCGCGCAGCTCTGGCGCCATGGTCAGGGGCGCGCGCCCCGCCCCAAGGCGCAGCGCTGTGGCAGAGGCCTGCCGCAGAGTTGAGGTCAGCATGACTGCACCGAAGGGGAGAAAGGCCGACATCCGCCCGATCGCGGCATGGTTGGACAGGTCGGGGACCACGTCGCGTTGGCCGACGAAACCGTCCTCGTGTGTCGGGCCGTGCCGGACCCAGAACCAGCGGGTTGTTTCCACCATGTCCGCCCCTGAAATCCCTGTGTGAATTGGTCAGAAATATTGATCCGGGCCAAATGTCCCTGCGTAACACCCTGTGACTAGCACGAGACAGGCCAGCGAAACAGCGGGGGAGCGCGAAGAATGGCACTCGATATGGGAAATGACCGGAGAATGTCGCGGGCGGCGATGAAAGCCGAACTGCTGGACGCGGAAACAGAGGCGGCGCTGGCCTATGCCTGGCGCGACCAAAGGGACGAACAGGCCCTGCATCGCCTGATCACCGCCTATATGCGGCTGGCCATTTCCATGGCGGCCAAGTTCAAACGCTACGGCGCGCCGATGAACGACCTGATCCAGGAGGCGAGCCTCGGCCTGATGAAGGCGGCGGATAAATTCGACCCGGATCGCGGCGTGCGGTTTTCGACCTATGCGGTCTGGTGGATCAAGGCGTCGATTCAGGACTACGTGATGCGCAACTGGTCGATGGTGCGCACCGGGTCTACCTCCTCGCAGAAGTCTCTGTTTTTCAACCTGCGCCGTGTGCAGGCTCGGATCGAACGCGAGGCGATGGCGACGGGAGAGGAGCTTTCGACCGATGTCCTGCATGACCGCATCGCGGCGGAACTTGGCGTCAGCGTGGCGGATGTGGAGATGATGTCGGGGCGTTTGGGTGGGTCTGACTTCTCGCTCAACGCGACGCAGTCCACCGATGACGAGGGGCGCGAATGGATCGACACCATCGAGGATGATGGTCCTGCGACCGAAGACCGTGTCGAACATGCCCATGACACTGAAACCCTGCGCCAATGGCTGCTGACGGCCATGTCGGCGCTGAACGATCGGGAGCGGTTCATCCTGCGGGAACGCCGGTTGCGCGATGATCCCCGGACGCTTGAAAGTCTGGGCGAGGAGATGGGCCTGTCGAAGGAACGCATCCGGCAGCTGGAGGTTGCGGCCTTTGCCAAGATGCGCAAATCGCTTGAGGGCCAGTCGAAGGAAGTGTTCAACTTCCTCGTATGAAGTCCCTAGTCCCTGCTGTTGTGATCGCGCTTTCGGCCGGACTGGCCGGGGCCCAGGACGTGGTGATCATCGGCGAGGTGCATGACAATCCCACGCATCACCTGACACAGGCCGAAATGATCCGCGATCTGTCGCCCTCGGCCGTCGTGTTCGAGATGATTTTGCCGGAGCAGGCCGCGATTATTGCTCAGATGGGCCGGGTCGATCCTGAGGCGATAGGTTGGGCCGACAGTGGCTGGCCCGCCTTCGACATCTATCAGCCGGTCTTCGATGCCGTAGGCTCGGCCCCGATTGTCGCAGGCGGCGCGCCACGGGCCGAGGTGCGGCGCGCGATTTCGGAAGGAGCGGCGGCGGTCTTCGGACCAGATGCCGCGCGGTTCGGGCTCGACCACCCGCTTGATCCCGCAGAGCAGGCCGCGCGCGAGGCGGGGCAGGCCGAGGCCCATTGCGACGCCCTGCCGCCCGAGATGCTGCCCGGCATGGTCGAGGCGCAGCGGTTCCGGGACGCGGTTCTGGCGCGAGCGGTTCTGCAGGCGGTAGAGGCCCACGGCACCCCGGTTGTCCTGATCACCGGCAATGGACATGCCCGGACCGATTGGGGGGTGCCCGCCCTGCTGGCACTGGCCGCGCCCGATTTGGAGGTGGAGGCGATCGGGCAGATCGAAGGCCCGCTGTCCGGGGGCGACCGGCCCTTCGACCGCGTTCTTGTCGCCCCGCCGGTTGATCGCGAAGACCCCTGCGCGGTGTTTTCCCAAGGCTGATTGCCCTTCACCCTTGCAGTGCCTAAGTTTGGCCGAACCTAGTCAAGGATACCGGCCATGTTGCAGGGAAAGCGCGTTCTTCTGATCATCGGTGGCGGCATCGCCGCCTTCAAATCGCTGGACCTGATCCGGCGATTGAAGGAACGCGGCTGTGCCGTCACGCCCGTTCTGACAAAGGCCGGGGCAGAGTTCGTCACGCCCCTGTCGGTGTCGGCGCTGGCCGGGGTCAAGGTGCATGATGCCCTGTTTGATCTGACGTCAGAGGCCGAGATGGGCCATATCGAACTGAGCCGGTCCGCCGATCTTGTGGTGGTGGCCCCGGCCACGGCGGACCTAATGGCCAAGATGGCGGGCGGGCTGGCGAATGATCTGGCGTCCACCCTGTTGCTGGCCACGGACAAACGGGTGCTGATCGCGCCCGCGATGAACGTGCGGATGTGGGACCACCCTGCGACACAGCGCAATCTGGCGACGCTGCGCGGCGACGGGGTTCTGACCGTTGGCCCGAACGAAGGCGACATGGCCTGTGGCGAATATGGGCCGGGGCGGATGGCCGAACCGCTGGAAATCGTGGCGGCAATCGGGGCTGCGCTGGCCGCTGGACCGCTGAAGGGCAAGCATATCCTTGTGACCTCTGGCCCGACGCATGAACCGATCGACCCGGTCCGCTATATCGCGAACCGGTCATCCGGGGCGCAGGGCACGGCGATTGCCGCTGCCCTCGCGGCGCTGGGGGCAGAGGTGACATTCGTGACCGGCCCGGCCGATGTGCCGCCGCCGCAGGGCGTGCGGGTCGTGCGGGTGCAGACCGCCCGCGAGATGCTGGAGGCGGTGCAGGCTGCGCTGCCTGCCGATGCCGCAGTCTTTGCCGCCGCCGTGGCGGATTGGCGGGTGGCCAGTGCCTCGGCCAGCAAGATCAAGAAGGACGGCAAGGGGCTTCCAACCCTCGAATTTGCCGAGAACCCGGATATTCTTGCCACCGTCAGCCAGATGACCGACGGGCGGCCCGGTCTGGTCGTGGGGTTCGCCGCCGAAACCGACGATGTGATCGGCCACGCCACGGCGAAACGGGCGCGAAAGGGCTGTGACTGGATTCTCGCCAATGATGTCAGCCCGGAAACCGGGATCATGGGCGGGACGGAAAACGCGGTGACGCTGATCACCGCCGAAGGGGCCGAGGACTGGCCGCGCATGGGCAAGGATGAGGTCGCCCGCAGGCTGGCCCAGCGGATCGCCGACGCCATCACGGTGGGTTGAAACCCACCTTACGACGGCGGGGCTGGATGTAAGGTGGGTCCTGACCCACCCTACCAGTCTCAGGCCGGGACAGCCTCCAGCAATTCGCGCCAGCGGTGGCAGCTGACGCTATGCCCGTCGCCGGTGTTTTCAAGCGATGGTTCCTCGCTCCGGCAGCGGTCGATCGCGTTGGGACAGCGGGTGTGGAATTTGCATCCCGGCGGCTGGTTCAGGGGCGAGGGGATTTCCCCGGTCAGCTTTTGCGCGCTGCCCCGGTCGTCGGGGTCAAGCGAGGGGATCGCCGAGAACAGCGCCTTTGTGTAGGGGTGGCGCGGCGCGGCGAAGAGTTTGCGCGTCGGCGCGGTTTCCACCAGCCGCCCCAGATACATCACCGCCACATGGTCGCAGGTGTGGGCAACGACTGAGAGGTCGTGGCTGATGAACAGGAAGGTCAGGCCCAGATCGGCCTGAAGCTGTTTCAGCAGGTTCAGAACATCCGCCTGAATCGACACGTCCAGCGCGGCGACGCTTTCATCGGCCACGATGAACTGCGGCCCGGCCACCAGTGCCCGCGCGATAGAAATCCGCTGCCGCTGCCCGCCGGAAAAGGCGTGTGGAAAGCGGCGCAGGTGTTCAAGGTTCAGACGGCATTTGGCGGCGATCTCGCGCACGCGTTCGTCGGTTTCGGCCCGGCCCTTGGTCAGGCCCATCACCTCGAGCGGTTCGGCAATGATGTCCCGCACCGTCATCCGGGGCGACAGCGCGGCATAGGGGTCCTGAAAGATCAGCTGTGCCCGCTTACGGTAGTCCTTCAATGCCGGGCCGTCGAGTGTGGCGAGGTCGTAGTCGACCTCGCCGTCGGTGTAGCGTGCATGACCGCCGGTGATCGGTGCGGCCTTGAGAAGCGCCCGGCCCAGCGTGGTCTTGCCCGAGCCGGATTCGCCCACCAGCCCGAAGAATGAACCGCGTTCGATATCCAGCGAAACGCCGTTCACGGCGTTCAGGATGGTCTTGTTGAAGATGCCCTTGCCGATCTGGTAGCCGACGGTCAGGTCGCGGGCGGAAATCAGGATGTCATCGGTCATTTCCCGGTCTCCTTCGGATCGTGCAGATGGCAGGCGACGCGGTGGTCCGGGTCGACCCAGATATCTTGCGGCAGGCGGGCCTTGCACATGTCGCCCACCAGTTCCTGACAACGGGTGTGAAAGACACAGCCCGACGGGCGTTCCAGCGGCGAGGGGATATCGCCCGGAACCGGCACCAGCGGCGCGTCAAGATCGTCAAGCTGGGGCAGGGCGGCGATCAGCCCGCGGGTGTAGGGGTGTTTGGGGTTTCGGATCACCTCGCGCACCGGGCCTTCCTCGACCACCCGGCCCAGATACATGACGCAGACCTTGTCGGCAGTCTGCGCCACGACGCCAAGGTCATGGGTGATAAAGATGATCCCCATGTGAAATTCGTTCACGAGGTCTTTCATCAGGTCGATGACCTGCGCCTGAATGGTCACGTCCAGCGCGGTCGTCGGTTCGTCGGCGATCAGCAGTTTGGGCTTGGTCGACAGGGCCATGGCGATCATCGCCCGCTGCCGCATCCCGCCCGACAGTTCAAAGGCAAACTGGTCGATCCGTTTCGCCGGGTCCGAGATCCCGACCCGGTCCAGCATTTCGATGGACAGCGCCTTGGCCTGCGCCTTGGTCATGTCGGAATGCAGCATCAACTGTTCGATCATCTGGCTGCCGATGGTGATCGCGGGGGCGAAGCTGGCCATCGGTTCCTGAAAGATCATCGAGATCGCCCCGCCCCGGACGATTTTCATATCGGCGGGCCGCTTGAGCGACAGAACGTCCACCTCTCCGTGGTCGTCGGTGTGCAGGGTGATCTTGCTGCCCTCGTCATAGACAGCGTTCCGGGCGTTCAGGTGCATCAGCGCCTTGGCGGTCACCGACTTTCCCGATCCGCTTTCGCCGACCAGCCCCATCACCTCGCCTTTCTTGAGCGAGAAGGACACGTCGTCCACGGCCTTCACCAGCCCCTCGTCGGTGTGGAACCGCAGCGTCAGGTTCTTTACGTCGATCAGTGAAGTCATTTGTGCGTGTCCGAATAGGGGTCTGCAGCATCCCGAAGCCCGTCGCCCAAGAAGACGAAGGCCATCACGAGGGCGATGAAGAAGATCACCGGGATGAAGTACCATTGATAGTTCAGAAGGACATCGGCCGAGGTCACGTTCTGCAGCATGACGCCAAGGCTGTTGACCGGGTCCTTCAGCCCCAACCCGATGAAGGACAGCGCCGTTTCGGACAGCACCATATAGGGGAAGGAAATCACCAGATCGACGATGATGTAGCTGGTGAAGCTGGGCAGAAGGTGTTTGCGGATCACGTGGCCGGGCCGCGCGCCGCACAGTTGCGCGGCCAGCACATATTCCTGGTTCCGTTCGGTCAGAAGATGGGTCCGCACCCGCCGGGCAAGTGTCGGCCAGCCGATCAGCCCGAGGATCAGGGATATGTAGAAGAACCGCGCCTCTGCCGTCATTTCAGGAGGCATGAAGGCGGCGACCGCCATGAACAGTGGGATTGCAGGGACGGTTCGGACCGCGTCGGTGATCATTTGTATAATACTGTCGATCCAGCCGCCGTAATAACCGGATATGCCGCCGATGATCAGCGCCAGAACGAAGGCGATGAAGACCCCGATGGTCCCCACCTGCATCGAGGTCCAGATCGCGTGCAGCGTCCGGCTGAAGATGTCCTTGCCGCTGGCATCGGTCCCGAAGATATGGACGAACCCGCCTTCGGACCTTGTGGCGAACAGGTGCGTGTCCATCGGGATGATCCCGAACAGTTTGTAGTCCCAGCCCTCCTCGAAGAAATAGATGTAGTGGCGCTGTTCGGGGTCGATCTTGGTCACCCAGCGGAAGTTGGTGGCTATCGACCGTTCTCGCGTGACCCCGTAGACGAAGGGGCGGAATGAACAGCCCGCATCGTCACAGAACTGCGGGATCTGGGGCGCGCCGTTGGTATAGTCCTTGTTTCGGCCCGCGATGGTCGGATCGTAGGGGGACAGGAAGGGTGCGAAGATCCCGGACAGAAGAAGCGCCACAAGAACCCAGGCCGCGATCATGGCCGACCGCTGCTTCTTGAAGCGGGCCCAGATCAGCTGTCGCTGGGACGCGGTGAAATAGGCCTCTTTCGCCTTCTGGTCGGCGCCGAATTGCGGGGTGTCGGTGGTCTGGTCAGTCATTTCGGTCACCGCATGATGGACTTGCGGACGCGCGGATCAAGCACGGCCAGCAGAACGTCGGTCAGGAAGTTCAGCGTCACGATGGACGCGGTGAGAAGAAAGATGATCGCTCCGGCAAGCTGCTGATCGTTGGACCGCGCCAGCGCCTCGATCAGTAGCGCGCCTGCATCGGTCAGCACGAGGATCAGCGCCACGATGGGCAGTTCGTTGAAGATACGGTTCAGGTCAAAGCCAAGGCTGTTGACGATCGGCCCCAGCGCGTGCCGGGCCGGGTAACGCCACAGCAGTTTGCGGCCATGGACCCCACGCGCGGCGGCGGCGGTCACGTAGAGTTTGCCCACCTCGTCGGACATCAGGGCGCGGACGGTTTGCAGGGCAAAGGCGGTGGCCGACCAGCCAAGGATGAAGATCGGCAGCCACGCGTGTTTCATCAGGTCGACGAACTTGTCCCAGCCCCAGGGCGCGTCGCGGAATTCGTTTGAGAAAAGACCAGTCAGCGTTTCCCCGAACCAGACGGTCGACACGAGCATGATCACCAGCGCCAGAAGGAAGTTCGGCATGGCAAGGCCGAGGTAGCTGACGATCCGCAGGGTGTTGTTGAGGTAGGGGTTGTTGGTCGCCGCCGAGATCATGCCGACCGGAATCGCGATGGCATAGGCCAGCACGAGAGAGGCAAGGCAGATCGACAGTGACAGCCAGAATTTCGTGCCCAGAAGCTGGGCGATGTTGACCCGCAAGATACAGCTGTCGCCGAATTCGCCCTGGAAGGCGCCAACGATCCAGCTGACCCAACGTTCCATGAAGGGTCGATCCAACCCAAGCCGCTGGCGTTCCACCTCGATATCCTCGACCGAGATGCCGGACCCTTGGGTGTTCTTGAAGGCGAGGTAGCGTTCGGCGCAGTCGCCGGGCACCAGCTCCATCAGGGTGAAGACGACAAGCGACACGATGATCAGCGTGATCATCGCCATGCTGGCGCGTGTCGCCACGAATTTTCCGAATTGAAGCATCTGCGCGCCCCGTGTCCCCTGTCGGTTTGGCCGGTTTCGGCCTTGGTGGCGGCGGGCGAAACAGGTCGCCCGCCGCGGGTTCAAGTTGACAAGGCCGGGGCCTTATTCGTCAAGCCACCACTGGGTCGCCCGATAGGGGTAGGTCCGGTAGTACTCGTAGGAGTGGGTCTTGAAGTCTGCAAAGTTCTGCAGGCTGTTGTGGTGATACATCGGGGCCGGTGCCTGCACCGTGCCGATGAACAACAGGTTCTCGACCATGTTCTTGACGAGGTTCTGACCAAGCGCTTCGAATTCGGCGCTGCCCTGAGCGGCGGACTGGAACGCGTTGATGTCGGCCATCAGCTGCTTGACGTATTCCGGCGGTTCCACGCCAGACGCACCACCGCTGTCGACCCATTCGGCCCAGAGCATCCCGTTGCGGACGCCAAAGTAGTTTTCGAACGGCGGCACCCACAGTTCGTTGTTGCCCAAAACGATGGCCAGCGGCTGCGACTTGCGCCACATCACCACGTCAAGCTGGTTGGACGATTGTGCCGACCGGTATTCGTCCGGGGTCACTTCCTTCACGACCGATTGGATGCCGACATCGGCCCAGTATTGGGCGACCAGTTCAACGGTCTGGCCCGCGATACCTTGGGTCGAGAAGTTCATGTTCAGAACCAGCTTCTCGCCATTGGGCATTTCGCGGAACCCGTCGCCGTCGGTATCGACCATGCCCATGTCATCAAGCAGGGCATTGGCTGCGGCGGGATCGTATTCCGCCTTGTAGGACAGCCATGCCTCGTCGATGAAGGCGGGCAGCGGCGAGAAGCCGACATATTGCTGCGGGGTGCCAAGGCCGAAAAAGCCGACCTCGTTCAACTCGTCACGGTTGATCGCGACAGACATCGCTTCGCGGAACCGCAGGTCACCAAAGGTTTCCCGGCGGGCCGGATCGTCATGGGTGACGTTGAACCCGAAGGCGCCGATGGTGATTTCAGGACGCAGGTCGATGGTGTAGTTGCCGGATTCCTGATTTTCCAGAAGGATCGGGGCCGAGGCAAGCTGTAGCGACTGGGCCTTATAGTCCACTTCGCCGTTGACCAGCTTCAGGATACGGACCTCGTTGTCGTTGATGTAAACTTCGTCCTGTTCCGAGATGTAGGGAAGCTGCTGACCGGTCGGGTCAACTTGGAAGAAGTAGGGGTTGGCGACAAGGTGACGGCCTTCGGTGGTGTCCGTCACGTAGATGTGGCTTTCCAGCGTCGGAAGGGTTGCCTTGGGCAGGCTGTCGGCAATGTCGGGATGCGACAGCATCGGGGTTGGCGTGTCGGTCCAGTCCGAGTTGCCCCAGTAGGCCTTGATGGCGTCATAGCCATTTTCGAACCCGAGGCTTTGGGCATAGGCGTCCGCGTCCGGGTTGATGTCGGGGTGGAACTGGCCAAGGAAGTGCCGCGGCTGGAACCCTTGCCCGAAGTGCGTGGCGAAGTGGGCCAGAAGGCCGGGCTTCGGCGCGGGCAGGTTGAAGACCACCGTGGTTTCATCCGGCGTATCGACGGTCATCCGTTCGCCCGCGACGGTGACATAGTCCTTCCAGGTTTCGAAGATGTTCGAATCCATGTGCAGGTTGTCGTACCAGAACTTCACGTCTGCGCTGGTGAAGGGGGCGCCGTCCGACCATTTGTGGCCTTCGCGCAGGTGGAACGTCAGCTGGGTGAAGTCGTCGTTCCATTCCCAGGATTCCGCCACGTTCGGCACGATGGTCTGAAGGTCGTCGGAATAGCGCACAAGGTTCACGTGCCGAACCGACAGGAAGTCCGAGGTGCCTGCTTCGGTCGCGTTTGACAGAACGTCAAGCGTCCCGCCGTAGCGGCCGACACTGGCATAGGGAACCATGACAAGCGGGTTCGACGGCAAGCGGTCTTCCACAGCGGGCAGGTCGCCGTTGCCCTGAATGCGGGCGTTCAGGGCCGCCGCGTCCGGGTTGGCCGAGAATTCCATGTCGCAGCCTGCAGCCGCTTCGAATTCGTCAAGGTTATACTGCTGCGGGAATGCGCCCTCGGCGACCCCCTGCATATCGGCGAGAGTGATCGCCGGGCAATTGGCGTAGGCGGCGGCTGGTATCAGCAGCGTGGCTACGCCCGAAAGCAAATATTTCTTCATGTTCTCTCCTGTTGTCAGACAAGGTTTTCGTGCGGGTCTGTTGTTTTCTTTGCGACCCACCCTTTGCCGAGCATGGGAATGCTAGAGCGGCGGGGTGGTTTGCGATAGGTCCAATTAGGGTCCAGTTTCGATCCAGTTGGCCTGATCTTTTGACCGGCGCGCCAAGGTTTTGGTTCGTTGTTTTCCCCCTTCGTTTCGAACCACCTGATCAGGGCCGTGATGGCCGACGGTGGCTGGTCTGCCCGGATTGTGAAACAGAAGTATGACGCCCGGGCCGCGCCATGACCGGAAAGCCCCGCGATCGCGGGGTGTCTACCTAGGGCCCAGATCGGCGTCGGGCGCCGTCTGGCGTTATCATTGTCTGGCTGAACCTTCCTTGCGCATGGGTCATCCGGTGGTCGATCAGCTTGCGGGATAGGTCCAGCAGGATCGGCGCGGCATCCGGATCATTGGCGATGTTCCGGGCCTCGCCCGCCTCTGCATGGTCAAACAGGATCTGCGGCAGGCCGCCATTGAAATGCACAAGCGTGAACCGTTCGCCGCGCAGCACTGACAAGTTGCAGCGGTCGCTGTCCAGCCCCAGATCGGCCTGCCAGCGGGTCGGGCTGATCGGATCGCCGAAATCCAGCTCGGAATAGCTGTGGCTGCGCCAATCGGCGGGCTGTGCGCCCTCCAGAAACGGCCGCAGGCTGCGCCCGTCCATCGTGTCGGGGATATCGAGCCCCAGAAGGTCAAGGATCGTCGGGGTGACGTCAACGCTTTCCGTCGGGGCCGTCACGACCGTTCCGCCGCTGTTCCGATGGTCTGGGTCGCAGATGATCAGCGGCACGTGATAGGCGCTGTCGTAATAGCTCATCTTGCCCCAGCCGTGGTGGTCGCCCAGCAATTCACCGTGGTCTGCGGTCACAACCAGAAGCGTGTCGTCCCACTGTCCGCTGTCCTTCAGAAAGGCGACGATGCGGCCAAGGTGGTGGTCCACTTCGGTCGCCAGCCCAAGGTAGATCGACCGCAGCATCGCGGCAGTCTCTTCTGTTTCGGGCAGATCGGGAAAGCCTTCGACGTTCGACGCCAAGCTCTTTGCCGTCAGCGCCGAGGCGTTGAACGGATGCGCCGCCGCCTCGGTCCGTTTTTCGCGTGGCTGCGTAGGGCGCGGCAGCGCGGCAGGGTCATACATCCGGTTATAGGGCGCGGGCGCAACAAGTGGCGGATGCGGCCGGATATAGGTCAGATGCGCGAACCAGCCTTTCGGTCTTGCCCGCAGATCGTCGATCAACCGGTTGGTCAGAAAGGCGGTGTCGCTGTCGTCCGCGCTGTAGATCGCCGGATCGTCCGGGCGGTCGCCCTTGGGGCGGAAGATATCCGGGTAGGGCGGCACATCGTAGCCCTTAGCCAACAGGTCGGCGCGCCAGGGCCAGCTTTCCTCCAGCCGCATTTCCACGGCCTCGACGAACCCCGGCATGACCTGCTCGTAGGACGTAAGCACGGGATCACCTGCCGCGTGCACACGCGGGTCCGCCGCGCTGTCGGTATAGCCATAAAGCAGCGGCAACCAGCCACCCTTGCGGACCTCGGTCGCGATATTCGGCGTGTCATGGGGCAGGGGGGTGCCGTTGCGCACCGCCCGGTGGTTCATGGCGTATTGTCCGGTCAGGATCGACGCCCGAGACGGGCCGCAGGGGTTTGTAACCGAATAGTGCCGGCGAAACGAAACCCCTTCCGCCATCAGGCCATTCAGGGTGGGCAGGTCAACGTGACCGGCCAACGCGCCGTGCAGACAATCCGCACGCAGCTGGTCGATGATGACGAACAGGACGTTTCGACGGTGGTCCACGTCAGCCCTCTTTAGGTGTCTTCGAATCGAAGCAAATACGCTCTGCCGAGTCGGATCAAGAAAAACGTGGATATTTGTGGGAATATATGCGCAAATAGCGGTGACATGATCAAATATGGGTGTGGAAGTGCCCGAATTTTCCTCGAATTCCACAAATAGCCGCCAAAACGCGGCGCATTTCAGGTCTGGCGAAGTGGCCGAGGCGATACGGATTCGTGACCGCGCGATTGAATTCCTGCGCTCTGCGGCCCCTGTGGCGCTGGACCATTTCCGCGCGCCGCTGGACGTCGATCACAAGGCCGACCAAAGCCCAGTAACGCGGGCCGACCGGGCGACGGAACAAGCCATCCGGGCAAGGATCGCTGCCGAGTTTCCGGATGACGGCATATTCGGCGAGGAGTTCGGAAGGGCAGAGGGCGAAAGCGCCGCGTTGTGGATTATCGATCCAATCGACGGCACCCGCAGTTTCATTTCAGGGCACCCGCTGTTTGGAATGCTTTTGGCCCGCATGGTGGCCGGGGTCGTGCAGGCCTCTGCCGTGGCCCTGCCGGCGGTGAATGAATTCTACGCGGCGGCGCGTGGTGGTGGGGCGGTCCTGAACGGCCAGCCAATCGCCGTTTCCGGTTGCACCGATCCGTTGGCGGCAACGATCTATGTCAACGAAGGTGAACGGCTGTGGCGGACCGAACCGGAGCTTCTTTCGAGGGTGATGCAACTTGGCCAGAACCGCCGATTTTCCTATGACTGCGCACCCTATGGCCTGCTGGCGTCAGGGCATGTCGATGTGGTCGTCGATTGCGGGCTGGAACCCTATGATTACCTGCCGGTGTCGCTTCTGGTTGAAGAGGCGGGCGGGATCATCACAGACTGGCAGGGGCAGCCCTTGACGCTCGAGTCGGACGGGCGGGTGGTCGCGGCGGCAACGCCCGCGCTTCATGCCGCGCTTTTGCAGCAGGTGTTCAGCTAGCGCCGTCGATTTCCCTCAGGAAGGCCCGGATCACCGGCAGGTCGCGCCGCATCGACAGGTTGACCAGCGTTTCGGTCATGGCCAGCGACATGCCGGACAGGGGGACCCGTTCGATCCGTGGGTCATAGCCAAGTTCCGCTTCGGACACGAAGCCGATGCCCGCGCCCGAGGCGACGACCTCTCGCATGGCTTCGCGGCCCTCTACCTCTATCACCGGGGTCAGGCGCGCGCCCGCAGACCGAGCGGCGGTTTCCAGCGCGGCCCGGGTGCGCGACCCCGTTTCGCGGAACACAAGCGGCATCTGGCGCAGGTCGGACAAGGACAGGCTGACGGTGCCGGGTGGCAGGAACCCGCGCGCGACGATGGCGACAATCGGGGTTTCGCCAAGATCGCGGCAATCAAGGTCCGGGGCTGGGTCAAGGCTGCCCAGAATGCCAATCTCGGCGTCATAATTGCGCAGGGCGGCCAGCACCTGCTGCGAATTTCCGGTGGTGAGGCGGACAAAGACGTCCGGGTGCCGTGCCCGGAAGGCGCCCAGCGCGTCAGTCACATGCAGGGCCGAATCCGCGACGATCCGCAGGGTGCCGGTCACCGCCGCCCGCGCCTGTTGCAGGTGGCTGGCGATCCGGTCTTCCACCTCGAAATACTGGCGGGTCAGCAGCAGCAGGTCTTCGCCCGCAGGGGTCAGGCGCACGCGGCGCCCATCCCGCGAAAACAGCAGGACGTCGTGATCCTGTTCCAGCCGCTTGACCTGATCCGACAGGGCCGGCTGGGTCTGGTGCAGGGCCGCGGCGGCAGCGGAAAACCCACCGTGAACTGCCACATGGTGAAACGCCCTAAGCTGGCTGTAGCGCATGGATATACAATCCTTATGGATGGATAGAATATAAAGATTTTACATATACTGCGTAGTCCCGCAACCTGACCAGCAGTTGCCACCCGAGGGAGCGCGCCATGACCGCCTTTCCACCCCCCAAGATGGGAGAGCCCTATCTGCTGACCCCCGGTCCGCTGACCACCGCCTATGAGGTAAAGCAGGCCATGCTGAAGGATTGGGGCAGCTGGGACGATGATTTCCGCGCCATGACCCGCGACCTGCGCCGCCGCCTGCTGGATATGCTGGGCGACGGGGCGTCCGAATTTGACTGCGTCCCGATGCAGGGGTCCGGGTCGTTCTGCGTCGAGGCGATGCTTGGCAGTTTCGTGCCCCGCGACGGTAAGGTGCTGGTGCTGGCCAACGGGGCCTATGGGCTGCGGGCGGCAACGACGCTGGACTATCTGGGGCGGGCCAAACATCTTTTGGACAAGGGCGACTACCTGCCACCGCGCGGCGCAGAGGTGGCAGAGATTCTCGCCGCCGATCCGGCGATTACCCATGTGCTGGCGATCCATTGTGAAACCTCCAGCGGCATCCTCAACCCGATCGAGGAGATTTCAGAGGCGACCTATGCCGCTGGCCGCAAATTGTTGATCGACAGCATGTCGGCCTTTGGCGCCCTGCCGCTGGAGCCGGGGAAGATCCGCTATGAGGCCTTCGTCTCGTCGGCCAACAAATGCATCGAAGGGGTGCCGGGGTTCGGCTTTGTCATTGCCCGTAAGTCCGCGATCGAGGCGGCGAAGGGCAACAGCCATTCCCTGTCGCTGGACGTTCACGCGCAATGGGCGACGATGGAAAAGACCGGCCAATGGCGGTTTACCCCGCCGACCCATGTGGTCGCTGCCTTTCTTGAGGCGCTGAAGATCCACGCGGCCGAGGGCGGGGTTCCGGCCCGTGGGGCCCGCTATGCCCGTAACCGCGATGTGATGGTCGAGGGGATGCGCGGCCTTGGGTTTGAAACCCTGCTGGCCGACCGCTGGCTGTCGCCGATCATCGTGACCTTTTTCTGCCCGGCAGATCCGAAATTCCACTTCCCCACCTTCTATGACCTGATGAAGGCGAAGGGGTTTATCATCTACCCCGGCAAGCTGACGGTGGTGGACAGTTTCCGCGTCGGCTGCATCGGCCGGATAGATGAACATGTCATGACACGGGTGGTGGACGCCGCCCGCGATGCGCTGGCCGAGATGGGCGTGGACGACGCCGCCCCGCCCGCCGCCGCGCTTGAAGAACGCAAGAAACTCGCAGCCTGAGAAGACGAAGGACCAGACCTGATGACCATTTCCACCGAGGTGACGGCGAACGACCGCACCTATCCCGCCCCCAAGACCTGCGCCATCGCGATCTGTCTGGACGGATGCGAACCTGAATATCTCGAGGTGGCCATTGCCGAGGGGCTGATGCCGACGCTGAAGCGGATGCGCGAAACCGGGACAGACAGGCTGGCCCATTCGGTGATCCCGTCGTTCACCAACCCCAATAACCTGTCCATCGCCACGGGCCGCCCGCCCGCGGTGCACGGCATTTGCGGCAACTTCCTGTTCGACCCGGATACAGGCGAAGAGGTGATGATGAACGACGTGCGGTTCCTGCGCGCGCCGACCATCTTCAGCAAGTTCTACGAGGCTGGCGCGCGGGTTGCGATGGTGACGGCCAAAGACAAGCTGCGCGCGCTTCTCGGGTCGGGCCTGAAATTCGACGAGGACAGGGCGGTTGCGTTTTCGTCGGAACGGTCGGGGACAACCACCAAGGCCGAGCACGGCATCGACAATGCCAGCGACTGGCTGGGAATGCCGGTGCCCGAGGTCTATTCGGCAGAGCTGTCCGAGTTCGTCTTTGCAGCCGGGGTGAAGCTGCTGCGCGAATGGCAGCCCGACATCATGTATCTGTCCACCACCGACTACATCCAGCACAAGTTTGCGCCGGACGAACAGGGGGCCAAGGACTTCTACGCGATGTTCGACCGTTACCTGACCGAACTGGACGCGCTGGGCGCGGCCATCGTCGTCACTGCCGACCACGGGATGAAGCCCAAGCACGACGAGAACGGCGAACCTGCGGTGATCTATGCGCAGGACCTGATGGACGGTTGGCTGGGAGAGGGCGCTGCCCGCGTCATCCTGCCGATCACCGACCCCTACGTCGTGCACCACGGCGCGCTGGGCAGTTTCGCCACCGCTTATCTGCCGGACGGGGCAGACCGCGCGGACATCATCGCCCGACTGAAGGCTCTGCCGCAGATGTTGGAGGTTCTGACCAAGGAAGAGGCGGTCGCGACCTATGAACTGCCCGCCGACCGGATTGGTGACCTGACGATGATTTCAACCGTGAATATGACCATCGGAACCTCGGCCCACCGGCACGATCTGGCGGCGCTGAAAGAACCGCTGCGCAGCCACGGCGGGCTGACGGAACAAGAGGTGCCGTTCATCGTGAACCGGGTCATGCCCGACCTGCCGAACGCGCCCGCCCTGCGGAATTTCGATGCGTTCTTCTACGCCACCCGCGCCGCGGCCCTGTAAGGAGATTTGCCAATGGAGATTCGCAACGAAGGAATGCGCATCGGCGGCGAGGTGGTGTTCACCGACAAGGTGATCGAGGTCCGCTATCCCTATACCAACGAGGTGGTCGGCACTGTCCCCGCCGGAACCGCCGAACACGCCCGCCGCGCGTTTGAGATTGCCGCCAACTATCAATCGAAGCTGACCCGCTATGAACGCAGCGAGATTTTGAAGAAGGCCGGCGAGATCATCGGCCAGCGCCGGGATTACCTTGCCAAATGGCTGACGCTGGAACTGGGCATCTGCCACCAGCACGCGATCTATGAAACCAAGCGGGCGCAGGATGTCTATCAATTCGCGGCCGCCGAGGCATTGAAGGACGACGGGGAAATCTTTTCCTGCGACCTGACCCACAACGGCAAGGCGCGGAAGATATTCACCAAGCGCGAACCGGTGCGCACCATTTCCGCGATCACCCCGTTCAACCACCCGCTGAACATGGTCAGCCACAAGATCGCGCCGTCGATTGCCACCAACAACACGATGGTCTGCAAGCCGACGGAACTGACCCCGCTGACCGCTCTGACGCTGGCGGATATCCTCTACGAGGCCGGGTTGCCGCCCGAGATGTTTCAGGTGGTGACCGGATTGCCCGCCGATATCGGGGATGAGATGATCACCAACCCGAACATCGACATCATCACCTTCACCGGCGGGGTGCCGGTGGGCAAGATGATCGCTGAAAAGGCGGGCTACAAGCGGACCGCGCTGGAACTGGGCGGGAATGACCCGCTGATCATCCTCAACGATCTGGACGATGCCGATCTGGACAAGGCCGCCGCCATTGCCGTGGCAGGCGCGACAGGCAACTCCGGCCAGCGCTGCACGGCGGTCAAACGCATCCTTGTGCAGGAGAGCGTGGCAGACCGGTTCGTGCCCAAGGTTCTGGAAAAGGCCAAGGCGATCCGGTTCGGCGACCCGCAGGACCCGGCAACCGAACTCGGCTGCGTGATCCATGCGCAGGCGGCTGAGCTGTTCGAAAAACGGGTCTACATGGCCGCCGAACAGGGGGCGAAGGTGCTGTATGATCCGGGCCGTAAAGGGGCCCTGTTGCCGCCGATCGTGGTGGACCATGTCCCCCACGAAAGCGAATTGGTGATGGAAGAGACCTTTGGCCCAATCATTCCCATCGTGCGCGTCCCCGATGACGATGCCGAGGTGATGCGAATCTCCAACTCGACCGCCTTTGGCCTGTCGTCCGGCGTCTGCACCAATGACTTCCGCCGCATGCAGGCCTTTATCGAGGGGCTGAACGTGGGCACGGTGAATATTTGGGAACAGCCCGGATACCGGATCGAAATGTCGCCCTTTGGCGGCATCAAGGACAGCGGAAACGGAGTGAAGGAAGGGGTCATCGAAGCAATGAAGTTCTTCACCAACGTCAAGACGTTCTCCCTGCCCTGGCCATGACCGGCCATCATACGGAAGGTGAATCGAATACATCCGCCGCGCGGGCCGATTGGTCGGCGCGGCAGGATGATCCGGCAACCCGCGCCCTTCTGGGCCGGGATGCGGATGCGTTTCTACACCAGTCCTTGTCCTCGCCCTGCGTGTCGACCATCGCCCGGGCCGAAGGCATCTGGATCGAGGATACCGCCGGACGCCGATACATGGATTTCCATGGCAACTCCGTGCATCACATCGGCTATGGCCACCCGCGCTTGATCGCGGCGATCAAGGACCAGCTGGACCGGCTGCCGTTCTCGCCGCGCCGGTTCACCAATGACGTCTCGGTGCAACTGGCCGAACGGCTGGCGGCGCTGGCCCCCGGCGATGGCTGGCGGGTCCTGTTCGCCACCGGCGGGTCCGACGCGAACGAGGTCGCCCTGCGGATCGCGCGGGCGGCGACGGGCCGGTTCAAGACGCTCAGTTTCTGGGATGCGTTCCACGGGGCGGGCTTTGGCGCGGCCAGCGTCGGGGGCGAGGCGACCTTTCGCAGCCATATTGCCGGGCCGCTGTTGCCGGGGGCGGAACATGTCGCGCCGTTCCACTGTTACCACTGTGCCTATGGGCATCCGGGGCCGGACGCCTGCGGGTTGGCCTGCGCGAAGATGGTTGACTATGTTCTGGCACGCGAAGGTGACGTGGCCGCCGTGATCGCCGAACCAATGCGCGCGGTGCCGGTCGTGCCGCCGCCGGGTTACTGGAAAGCGGTGCAAGAGGCCTGCCACCGGCACGGTGCGCTTTTGATCATGGATGAGATTCCTACGGGGCTGGGCAAGACGGGCCGCATGTTCGCCTTTGACCATGACGGGATCATCCCGGACATCGTCACGCTGGGTAAGGCGTTGGGCGGTGGGGTGCTGCCAATTGCGGCGGTCATGGCGCGCGAAGGGCTGAACGTGGCGGGCGATTTCGCCATCGGCCACTATACCCACGAAAAGAACCCGGTGACCGCGCGGGCGGCGCTGACCACGCTGGAGATCATCGAAGACGAGGGGCTGGTGGACCGGGCCGCCACGTTGGGTGCCCATGCGATGGGCCGCCTGACCGAGGTCCTAGCGGAATGCCCCGTCGCCGGTGATATTCGTGGCCGGGGTCTGATGTTCGGGGTCGAAATCGTGTCGGACCGGGACGCGCGGACGCCGGACCCGGCCCGGGCCGAACGCATCTATTATGCCTGTCTGGAACAGGGGCTGTCGTTCAAGATCAGTGCCGGAAACGTTCTGACCCTGTCGCCGCCCCTGACAATCGGCCGGGCCGATCTGGACCGGGCGTTGGATATCGTTATCGCCGCGACGCGGGCCGCCGCGTGAGCGTTGGCGTCATCGCAATCGTCCTCTGCGCGGCCTTCCTGCACGCGCTTTGGAATGCGCTGGTCAAAGGGGCGGGGGACCGGACGGTCATGCTGGGCCTGATCGCGTTGGGCCATGTCATCCCCGGTGTGGCGCTGGCCGCCAACCTTCCCGCGCCCGCCCCCGAGTCATGGATCTATATCCTTGCCTCGACGGTCATTCACTGGGGCTATTACTACCTTCTGAATGCCGCGTATCGCAGCGGCGATCTGTCCGTGGTCTATCCCGTCGCACGGGGGGCCGCGCCTTTGATCATAGCCCTCACTGCGTGGCTTTGGGTCGGAGAGGCGCTTGCGCCGGTCGCATGGCTCGGGATCGGGGCGATTTCGCTGGGGATCTTCCTTTTGGTCCGGCCGGGGAAGGTTGCGCAGGTGCCGCCTGCTGGGCTGCTTGCCGCCTTTGGCACCGCGCTGACCGTTGCCGCCTATTCCATTGCGGACGGGGTTGGTGTGCGGCTGTCCGGGCAGGCGCTGTCCTATGTCGCGTGGCTGTTCACGGCAGAGGTCTTCGTGGCCGCCTTTGTGCTGGGCACACGGGGCGCGCGGTTGCGGGCGATGGGGGGGCGGACGATCGTGATCGGGATCGCGGGGGGCGTGATCTCTGGCACGGCCTATGCTTTGGCGCTCTATGCCAAAACGCTTGCACCGCTTGGCATGGTCTCCGCGATGCGCGAAACGTCGGTCATCTTTGCGGCCCTGTTCGGGGTTTTGTGGTTCGGCGAGGGGCCGAAAGTGCGCAGGCTATGGTCGGCGGCAATCGTCGCCGGGGGGATTGTCCTGATCGGGCTGGCCTAAAACCCACATTCACGCACAAAAGCGCGTGAATTCCCGTGGTATTCTCTGGACATTCGTGGGAATTGGGTGCGAGACTCTGCCAAGGAGGCCCGAAATGGTCAAGCCAGCCGAACCTCATGCCACCCATCGCGAGGTGGAGCTTCTGGATACTCTGCGCAGTCTGGGCGGATCGGCCCGCACGGCGGCCCTGGCCGAGGCGCTGGGCGTGTCCGAGGAAACCATTCGCCGCACGGTCAAGGCGCTTGCCAAGGGTGGATTGGTGCAGCGGGTGCACGGCGGGGTTTACCTGACGAACAAGGATGCGCTGTCACCTGTCGCGTCGCGTCTTGGCAAACAGGCGGACGAAAAGCGCCGGATCGCGACCAAGGTCGCGGGGATGATCCCCAACGGGTCTTGCGTGTTTCTGGATGTGGGGTCGACGACCGCCTTTGTCGCGGAACAACTCAAGGACCACAGGGATCTGACCATCGTGACCAACGCCATCACCCCGGCGCAGTCGCTGGTCGGGCGGGGCGGCAACCGCGTCTATCTGGCCTGTGGGGAACTGCGCGAGGTCGAGATGGGCACGTTCGGCGCCGACACGGTGGATTTCGTCCGCCGGTTCAACATCGACACCGCCGTGCTGAGTGTCGATGCCGTGGATGCCCGCAACGGGTTCCTGCTGGCTGGTGCGTTCGAGGCAGAGGTCGCCCGCGCCGTCACCGAATGTGCCCGCCGCCGGATCGTCGTCGCCGACCATTCGAAATTCGGCCAGACCGCGCCAATCATCGCCTGTGCGCCGGAATGCGTGGACATGCTGGTCACCGACCGCCCGCTGAAACCGGTGTTCGAGGCGCGGATGACCGATTGGGGCATTGAAACCGTCGTCGTGAAAAGCCGGATCTAGGGCACGGGCATGGCGATCCTGTCCTTCCTTGTGCAGCTGGCCGGGGCGACGATGCTTCTGCTGTTCGCCGTGCGCATGGTGCGCACCGGCATCGAACGGGCCTTCGGTCCCGCCTTTCGCCGACTTGTCACAGATCCGGGCCACCCCGCGCGGGCGGTCGGGCTGGGCCTGATCCTTGCTATTGTGCTACAAAGCTCTGCCGCCGTCGCCCTTCTGGTGGCCGGTTTCGCGGGCGCGGGCGGGGTGACCTTTGGCACCGGGTTGGCTGTTGTTCTTGGGGCCGATCTGGGCTCTGCCCTGCTGATCCAGATCCTGTCACTGCGGCTGGACGCGCTTGTGCCCATCTTGCTGGCGTTGGGCGGGTTCTTTTTCCTGAAATCGGAACGACGCGACCTGCGGCAGGCAGGGCGGATCATCCTTGGCATCGCCTTTATCCTGATCGCGCTGCGGTTCCTCCGCGAGACCATGGAGCCGATCCGCGACAGTGGGGTCCTGCCCGCCCTGTCGGCCTATCTGGAGCGGGATTTCGTCTCGGCCTTTCTGGTCGGGGTGGCGCTGGCCTTTGTCATGCATTCCTCGGTCGCGGCAATCCTGATGATCGTGACGGTGGTTGCGATGGGGGCATTGCCCCCCGGTGTCGGCCTGTCAATCCTGCTGGGCGCGAACCTTGGGTCGGCGCTGATCCCGGTCTGGCTGACGCGGGGGATGGCCCCGGCGGCCCGGCGCATTCCGCTTGCCAACCTCTTGCTGCGGGGGACGGCGGCGGTGCTTTTGCTGCTCGCGGTTAACCTGACGGGGCTTGCGGTCTTTGGCCACGGGATGGCGGCGGGGCAAGAACTGATCCTGCTTCACATCGGGTTCAACGCGCTCGTCGTGATCCTCGGGCTGCCGCTTGGACGGGTGGTGGACCCGATCACTCGAACGCTCTTGCCGGATGTTGCCGGGACCGGGGACGCAGAGGTGCCGCTGGCCCATAAATCAGTGTTGGACCGCAGTGTTCTGGACCGACCGGCCGTCGCGCTCGCCTCTCTTCGGCGGGAAATCCTGCGAATGGAACAGGTCGTCGAAGAGATGATGACCCCGGTCATGGGGCAGTTCACCGATTACGACAGGAACCGGGCGCAGGCGATCAGGGCGAAAGACCAGATCGTCAACGATGCCTTTGATGCGGTGCGCCAATACGCGGCCGACATCGCACAGGACCGGATGCGCAAGGCCGATCAGAAGGAACTGCGCGATCTTCTGGAATACGCCATCGCCCTAGAGGCGGCTGGCGATATCGTCGCGAAGTCCCTGATCCCGCTGGCCGCCGAAAAGGACGAAAAGGCCGTGCGGTTCACGAGCGACGGGCTGCGGGAATTGCGGACCATGCACGACCGGGTCCTGCAGAATATGAACCTTGCCTCCCGCGTGTTGGTGTCGAACGACGTGGAAAGCGCACGGCTACTGTTGTCGGAAAAGGACGAAATGCGGCACCTGCACCGATCGACCCGCAAGAAGCACCTCAAACGGCTTGCTTCGGGCGAGAAGGTCAGCATGGAATCGTCGGATATCCATCTGGAAGCCGCCCATGCGCTGAAAGAGTTCAATGGCCAGATCGCGGCGGTTGCCTATCCGATCCTGTTCCGGGAAGGGCAGCTTCTCGATACCCGCCTGATCACCCGCATGGACGAGGAAGAGACCACCCGCTAGGCCCGCCGCCTGTTGCATCCGCCCCGGCCCAAGCCCTAGAACGGGACAGTGACGGAGGGGGGCGAAGATGCCGACGATCAAACTGGACTGGCTAGAAGATGCGGACCGGGCAGTGCCCTTGCCCAGCTACCAGACGGCTGGCGCCGCCGGGGCCGATATCCGTGCCAATTTTCCGCCCGATGCGCGGGCGGGCGTGACCCTGTCGCCGGGAGAACGGGCGCTGATCCCCACAGGGCTGCGGATGGAGATCCCGCAGGGGTTCGAGGTGCAGGTACGCCCCCGGTCCGGACTTGCCCTTAAACAGGGGCTGACCATTCCCAACAGCCCCGGCACCATTGACAGCGATTATCGCGGCCCGGTGGGGGTGATCGTGCTGAACGCGGGCGAGGCGCCGGTGACGATCGCCCATGGCGACCGGATCGCGCAGATCGTCGTGGCCCCCGTGGTGCAGGCTGCGTTTGAAATGGCCGACACCCTGACCGAGACCGAGCGTGGCGCGGGCGGTTTCGGGTCGACCGGGGTTGCGGGATGATCCCTGTCCTTGCCATGGCCGCGGTCCTTTGGGGAGTCGGGGCGGCGATGGGCGCGCCTCACCGCGCCCGCTGGGTCATGCTGGGGGTGCTCTTCGCGGGCGTCGCGGCGATTCAGATCGCCCTTCCCGAAGGTGCCCCCCTGCGCGAGGCAACGGGCGGCGATATCCGGCTTTGGTTGTTGCTGGCCGGGTTCGCGGCAGTGGCGCTGGCCTATCGCACCCTGTTGCGTCGGGTCCGGGCGCGGGCGCAGCAGGCCCCGGTTGCCCCCGCGCAGACCGGCACGTTTTCCGAGGCCGAGCTTGGCCGTTATGCCCGGCACATGATGCTGCGCGAAATTGGCGGGCCGGGGCAGAAGAAGCTGAAACAGTCGCGGGTTCTGGTGATCGGGGCGGGGGGGCTTGGATCGCCCGCGTTGCTGTATCTGGCCGCCGCCGGGGTCGGTACTATTGGTGTGGTGGATGACGACATTGTCGACGGTTCTAACCTGCAACGGCAGGTGATCCATACCGACGCGCGGATCGGTCAGCCCAAGGCATTTTCCGCACTGGAACAGATGGTCGCCGTCAACCCGTTCATCACCGTGAAACCCTACAACCGGCGGCTGGACGAAGCGGCGGCAGAGACGCTTTTCGCCGACTATGACCTCATCCTTGACGGGACCGACAATTTCGACACGCGCTATATGGTCAACCGGGTTGCGGCACGGCTGGGAAAGCCGCTGATCTCGGCGGCGATGACCCAATGGGAAGGTCAGATCAGCCTTTATGACCCGGCCAAGGGTGGCCCCTGCTATCAATGCGTCTTCCCTGAGGCGCCCGCGCCGGGACTGGTGCCCACCTGCGCCGAGGCCGGGGTGGCCGGTCCCCTGCCTGGGGTGATCGGGTCCATGATGGCGCTGGAGGCGGTCAAGGCGATCACCGGCGCAGGCGAAGGATTGCGCGGACGGTTGATGATCTACGATGGGTTATATGCCGAGGCGCGCGTGATGACGGTGAAGCGGCGGGATGATTGCCCCGCTTGTGGCGCGATGCACTGATCAATTGATGAAAGACACCCAATGACCGACGCAACCTCTGCCCATCAGGACAGCCTTCCGATCAGCTCTGACGCGCTTCTGGCGCGGTTGGATGACTGGGGGCTGACCTACCGTCTGCACACCCATGTTCCGTTGCGGACCGTCGAAGACTCGCAGGCGGTCGAGCATGAATTCATGGTGCCCGGGGAAAAGGCGCTGCGGATCAAGAACCTGTATCTGCGGGATAAGAAGAAGCGGAACTATCTGGTAACGCTTGAGCAGACCCGCGACATCGACCTCAAGGCGCTGGCGGCAGAGCTTGGTGGTGGCACCCTGTCCTTCGGGTCCGCGGACCGGCTGATGGAGCATCTTGGCATCCGCCCCGGTGCGGTCAGCCCGCTGGCGATGATCAACGGCGCGGAAAACGGCGTGACCTTCTACATGGATGCCGCCGCGAAAGAGGCCGAGGTGTTCTATATGCACCCCCTCGTCAACGACAGGACGGTGGCCATGTCGCGGGCCGATACGATGGCCTTCTTCGACAGGATCGGCGTGACCGTTCACTGGTTGCCCTAGGTCTTTGCGCTGGATTTCCCGAAGGGTCGGGGTAGGGTGGCGAAAGGGAATACAGGGATGGCCATGGATCATTGGGACGAGGTTCGCACCGCTTATCAGGTTGCACGGCTGGGCACGGTCAGCGGCGCGGCGGATGTGCTGGGCGTGCACCATGCCACCGTCATCCGTCACATCGACGCGATCGAGGAACGGCTGGGCGTCAAGCTGTTTCAGCGTCATGCGCGGGGCTATACCCCGACCGAGGCGGGCCGCGATCTGTTGCAGGTGGCGGCCGCGACCGATGACCAGTTCACCCAGCTGGCGGGCCGGATCAAGGGGCAGGGCGAGGGGGTCAAGGGCGATCTGGTGGTCACCTCGATCGAGGCGATGTCGCCCATGCTGACCCCGGTCCTGACCTCGTTCCGCGAGGCATGGCCAGAGATCCGCATCCACTATGTCACCGGCGACAGGCTGTTTCGTTTGGAATATGGCGAGGCGCATGTGGCGATCCGCGCGGGCAAGGCCCCGGACCAGCCCGACAACGTGGTGCAGAAATTCGTGACCCAATCGGCGCATCTGGTGGCCGCGCCCTGCTATGTCGAAAGACACGGGCTGCCGAAGGACGAAGCCGACTTCTGCAACCATCAGTTCATCGGCCCCGAGGACCGGGCAAGCCGCGCGCCCTTTAACCAATGGTTAGCGCAGGTCGTGCCGGACCGTTGCATCGGGTTCCGCACGTCGAAGAACCGGCTGGTTCTGGACGCGGTCCGGGCCGGTGCGGGGATCGGGTTCGTGACCCGCTGGGATTTCGAAAACAACCCTGACTTGGTCGAGGTGATCCCCTCGCGCGAGGACTGGGGGGCGCCCTTGTGGCTTGTCACCCATGTCGACCTGCACCGCACGTCCAAGGTGCAGGCCTTCCTGACCCACTTGAAAGAGGCCGCCGCGGGCTGGTCCGCATGACGCCTGATCCTGCGCGGGGGCATCTGGCGATGCTGGCGTTCTCGGTCCTCGTGGCGGGGGCGTTCACGCTGGGCGCGCGGGCGGCGAACCTGATCGACCCGGGCGCAATCACCGCAGTCCGGTTCTGGATTGCGACCGTGATCGTCGGGCTGGCCATGGTTGCCACCACGGGCGGGCGCGGTGGCTGGATGATTGCACCGTGGCGGTTCGTGATCCTTGGCGGGGTGTTTTCCATCTATTTCGTGCTGATGTTCGAGGGGCTGAAGACCGCGCAACCGGTCAGCGCAGCGGCGGTTTTTACCCTGACCCCGATCATGGCCGGGGTCTTTGGCTGGATCGTGCTGCGGCAGGTGCTGTCGCTGCGTATCCTGCTTGGGTTGGGCCTTGGTCTGGCAGGGGCGCTTTGGGTCATCTTCCGGGGCGACCTGGCCGCCCTGATGCGGTTCGAGGTCGGGCGGGGCGAGATCGTTTATTTCTACGGCTGCGTGGCCCACGCGCTCTATCCGTCTTTGGTGCGGTTGCTGAACCGGGGCGAAACCGCAACGGAACAGACCTTTGGAACATTGGTCGCCGGGGCGGTCCTGTTGACGATCTGGGCTTGGCCGGACATCCGGGCAACCGACTGGGCGGCCCTGCCAACGATTGTCTGGGTGACGCTGGCCTATGTGGCGGTATTTTCGTCCGCCGCGACCTTTGTCCTTCTGCAATATGCGGTCCGGCACCTGCCGTCGTCCAAGGTCATGGCCTATACCTACCTTGTGCCCAGCTGGGTGATCGGGTGGAATGTTGCCTTTGGCATGGGCTGGCCCACCGCGACTATACTGGCCGGGATCGGAATGACTATCGCCGCGCTCTTGTGGCTGTTGCGGGCTTGATCCCTGTCAACGCGGGGGCTTTCGACCATCGCTATCCTTGATGCACCAAATCAGGAGAAAAGGATGTTCGAACATATCATGGTGCCCGTTGACCTGCACCTTCCCGAAGAGGTCGAGCGGGCGCTGAATGTCACCGCCGACCTTGCGCGTCACTACCGGGCCAAGGTCACACTGGTCAGCGTGACCGGGTCGGTCTACACCGACGCTCCCCATTCCAAGGCCGATGCCGCCCCGGTGTTGGCGAAACTAGCGGCCGACATGGCAGGGAATGGCGAGGTGGAGGTCGAGACCAAGCTTGTATTCTCCACCGATGTCCCGGCCGAGGTCGACACCGCATTGCACAACGCAGTTGAAGAGACAGGCGCCGATCTTGTGATCGCGGGCAGCCATGCGCCCAACTGGGTTGACTACCTGATCGGATCGCACGCGGGCAAACTGGCCGCCCGCTCCAAGGTTTCAGTCTTCGTCGTCCGTTGATCCGAGTTCGGATTCAAGGAACCGTTCGAAGGCGTCCAGATCAAGGCTTTCCATCTGGCCAAATCCCTGCATCCAGACGCTTGCCTCGCGCAGGGCGTCGGGTTCCAGTTTGCACCACTTCACGCGGCCCCGTTTTTCCTGACTGATCAGCCCAGCGTTGGTCAGGACGGTCAGATGTTTGGAGATTGCGGCCAGTGACATGTCGAAAGGCTCGGCCACGTCCGTCACGGCCATATCGTCCTCTAGCAGCATGGACAGGATCGCCCGACGGGTCGGATCGGCGAGGGCTGCAAAGACGGTATCAAGCGGGTTCATGGCGCGACACTACTCTGCCCGTTGGGGCAGGGGAAGCGGGCGAATGGCACTGGACAGGGCGGCAAATCCTGTCATGACCTTGTCGAAGGACGGGGGGTGCCACATGGCTTTGCGATACTGGTTGATCATCGTGGCGCTGGCCTTCGGTTGGGGGTCGTCCTTCTTTTTCAACGAAATCCTGCTGCGGGAACTTGGGCCGCTATGGGTGGCGGCCGGGCGCGTGTCGATGGGCGCGCTGGGGTGCTGGGTCTGGCTGGCCACACGACGCCGGATCGGCTGGGTCGGCTGGCCGATGGTCGGGCACCTGTTTGTCTTCGGGCTCCTGCAATATGCGGTGCCGTTGACGGTATATCCCTTGGGCCAGCAGGTCATCACCTCCTCCGCGGCGGGGATCATCAACGCGATGACCCCGATTATGGTCGTGGTCGTCAGCCATCTGTGGCCGGGCGGAGAGCGGGCCACGGTCCTGAAATCCATCGGCGTGGTTCTGGGGTTTTCCGGCATTGTCCTGCTTGCGCTGCCGTCTCTGGGTGGGGTCGCGGAGTCCTCGCCTTGGGGGCTTTTGTTCACGATGATTGCGCCGCTTTGTTACGGTCTGGCGATGAATTACCTGCGCCAGATGGATGCGATGGACAGGGCCGCCCTGACCGCGTGGTCGCTTGCGCTGGGCGCGATGGTTCTTGTCCCTGTTGCGCTGGTGACCGAAGGGGTCCCGCATATCCAGCGGGCCGAAACATGGGCCGCGCTTCTGGTGATCGGCTTTGTCCTGACCGCAGCGGCTTTCCTTGTGTTGTTTTGGCTGATCCCCCGGATCGGCGGCACGACGGCGTCGACCATCACCTTTATCGCACCGGTGTCATCGCTGCTTCTGGGAGTGCTGGTCCTAAAGGAAACGGTGCTTCCGATTCAGTTCCTTGGGTTCGCGGTGATCCTGGGCGGGTTGCTTTTCATCGACGGGCGGCTGTTTCGGGTGTGGCGCAAAGATCAACCAAACGGTTGAATATGCGGATCACGGCCAGATCGGGCCCGTAGTGGGGTGCGGCGTGCTGTCCCGGCAGAGCCGCTCCGCTATTAGATGAAAATTTTTCAATGACTTAACGCCCGCTGGGGCAAGTTGTGCGCGTGCTTGACTCATTGCCCGGCGGACACTAGCAAGACCCCAACTTTCATGAGGGGCTTTCTGGCCTTGTCCGACCGTCGCGACCCAACCGATGCAGACCGCCTGAAGGCGCTGGAAGATCGGATCGCACAGATGAAGGGCGGGCCGGCAGAAGAACACCACATGAAGAAGGACTATTCGCAGGCAAATCTGGCCTGGCGAATGGTGACAGAGCTTGTAGCCGGTCTTGGGATCGGCTTTGGCATCGGATACGGGCTGGATGCGCTGTTTGGCACAACCCCCTTCTTGATGGTGCTGTTCATACTTCTGGGCCTTGCGGCGGGTGTCCTGACCATGCTGCGAACCGCCAAGGAGATCGAGGGTTTAAAGCTGGCCGAAACGGCCGGGGATGACAGGAAAGACGAACGCAATGGCGACTGAGACGCACGGCGCAGAAGAAAGCAGCAGCCTGGTTTTCCACCCGATGGACCAGTTCATCGTGAAGCCGCTGTTCGGCGAAGGGCCGATCCACTGGTACACGATCACCAACGTGACCCTGTGGCTGGCTCTGGCCGTTGTTGCCGTGATCCTTCTGATGGTTGTCGGCACCCGTGGCCGCGCGATCGTCCCCAGCCGGACCCAGTCGATCGGCGAAATGGCCTATGGTTTCGTCTACAAGATGGTCGAAGACGTGGCCGGCAAGGATGCGGTCGGGTTCTTCCCCTACGTGATGACCCTGTTCATGTTCATCGTCATGGCCAACTTCCTTGGCCTTCTGCCGATGTCCTTCACCACCACATCGCATTTCGCCGTAACCGTCATTCTGGCAATGCTGGTCTTCCTGACCGTGACCATCGTCGGTTTCGTCAAGAACGGCACCAAATTCCTCGGCCTCTTCTGGGTGTCCAGCGCGCCGCTCGCGCTGCGTCCGATCCTGGCCGTGATCGAGCTGATCTCGTACTTCGTGCGCCCGGTCAGCCATTCCATCCGTCTTGCCGGTAACGTCATGGCCGGTCACGCGGTGATCAAGGTGTTCGCGGGTTTTGCCGCGATTGCCGCGATCAGCCCCGTGTCCGTGCTGGCGATCACCGCGATGTACGGTCTCGAAATCCTCGTGGCCTTCATTCAGGCCTACGTGTTCACCATTCTGACCTGCGTGTACCTCAAGGACGCTCTGCATCCGTCGCACTAAGGTCTGAACCACTTCTCGAAACTTCCAAAATCAAATCGTAAGGAGATATCCAATGGAAGGCGAACTCGCACACATCGGCGCTGGTCTGGCTGCAATCGGTTCCGGCGCTGCCGCAATCGGGGTTGGCAACGTTGCTGGCAACTTCCTCGCTGGCGCTCTGCGCAACCCGTCGGCTGCGGCGTCGCAGACCGCCACCCTCTTCATCGGTATCGCATTCGCCGAAGCTCTGGGGATCTTCTCGTTCCTCGTCGCGCTTCTGCTGATGTTCGCCGTCTAAGCGATCCGCTGATCCTTACGCGCGGGGCGGGCGGCCAATATGGTCGCCGCCCCGTTGACTGAACAGGGTTCGACGGAGGCCACGATGGCAACTGAAACTCACGGAGCCGAAACGCTCAGCACCTGCGTGGATTCCCATGGTTCTGCCATTGGTATGCCGCAGCTGTGCTTCGACTGGTTCCCCAACCAGATTTTCTGGCTTGCGATCACGCTGATCGTGATCTTCTTCGTGCTGTCCCGCATCGCCCTGCCGCGCATTGGCGCGGTTCTGGCCGAGCGTGCAGGCACGATCACAAATGATATTGCTGCCGCGGAAGAGCTGAAGCAGAAGGCCGAGGAGGCGGAAGCCGCCTATCACAAGGCCCTTGCCGACGCCCGTGCCGAGGCAAATGCCATCGTCGCCGAAGCCCGTGCCGAGATTCAGGCCGAGCTTGACGCCGAACTGGCCAAGGCCGATGCCCAGATTGCCGCCAAGGCTGCCGAGGGCGAGAAGGCCATCGCAGAAATCCGCAAGGATGCGACCAAGAGCGTGACCCAGGTTGCCCGTGCGGCCGCCGCGGAAATCGTGAACGCGCTGGGTGAAAAGGCCGACACCAAGGCAATCTCCGCCGCGGTCACCGAACGGTTGAAGGGGTAAGGACCATGAAGAAACTCATGACAACTGCCCTTTTGTCGCTCGCTGCGTCGCCGGCGTTCGCCGCCTCGGGCCCGTTCTTCTCGCTTGGCAACACGAACTTCATCGTGACGCTCGGCTTCCTCGTCTTCATCGGGGTTCTGTTCTACTTCAAGGTTCCGGGCATGATCGGGGGGCTACTTGACCGCCGCGCCGAGACCATCAGGTCGGAACTGGACGAAGCCAAGGCGCTGCGCGAAGAAGCTCAAAGCCTGCTCGCCTCTTACGAGCGCAAGCAGAAAGAGGTTCAGGAACAGGCCGACCGCATCGTCGCGACCGCCAAGGACGAAGCCGCCGCAGCCGCCGAGGCCGCCAAGGCCGAGATCAAGGCATCGGTTGCCCGCCGTCTGGCCGCCGCCGAGGACCAGATTGCCAGCGCTGAAACCGCCGCTGTCCGCGAAATCCGCGACCGCGCCGTGTCTGTCGCTGTGTCGGTTGCGCGGGATGTTCTGGCCGGCCAGATGACCGCGACGCAGGGCAACAAGCTGATCGACGAGGCTATTGCCACGGTCGAAGCCAAGCTGCACTAATCGCAAGACGCGGTTCGTGAAGATCAGGGGCCCGGCGCGACAAAGCGTCGGGCCTTTTCCTTTGAGGCGGCCTTTGCCCGATACATATCCTGATCCGCCCGATGGATGGCTTGTTCGATACTGTCGCCCTCTCCCAGCCAGACCGCAAATCCCACCGAGGCGGCAAGGGTCGAGCCACCATCATGACCGTTGAGCAGGGTGCCAAGGTTTTCCCGGAACCGGTTCGCGGTATCGACAGGCAGTGCCGCAGACATGCGAACGGCAAATTCGTCCCCGCCGAACCGCCCGACCCGGTCCTGTGGCCGCGCAAGGTCCACCAGCGCGGTGGCAAGGCGACGAATGGCATCATCACCGGCAAGGTGGCCATCGCGGTCGTTGATCTGCTTGAGGCCGTCCATATCGACCATCGCGAGGCTAAACCCCTGACCCATCGCGATGTCCCGTTCAAGCGCATCGACAAAGGCCTCTCGGGACAGGACGCCCGTCATTGGATCATGCTGAAGCCGGGATGCGAGCGTCGAATATTCCTCGACCATTGCCGAAAGGTCGCGGCGTAGTTCATTGTTCCTTTTCCGGGCCTGTTCCGTGCGTTGGTGGATCAGGCCACGAAACCGCGCTTCACCGGACAGGCGCAGCCCTATCAGGCGCTGAATGGCAAAAGCGGCGCCGATCCGCCAGCCTGTCGCCTCGACTGTCGTGCCCGGACGAAGCGCGAGGGCCAGCGCATGTGGCGCGGTGCTGGCAAAGCAGGGGGCGATCAATTGGGCGATGTCGTCGGGCGCGTCGGTGAGATCGGCCAGATGGACCCCGATGCACAGTCCGAAGTCTCGGCGCGCCGCGCAGTTGGCCGCCCGAACGACAAGATCGCCGTCCAGAATGGCGCAGGCCTCTGCGCTGAAGCGAACCATCTGATTGAGCACGCCAAGGTCTGAACCGTGCCTAGTCTGCATAGTAGGTTTGACCGCCATCCCCGATCGCCTCTGCGTCAGATCCGATGTCGATGATCACCCGGCATCCGCCATGCCCCCGCGCGATTGTTTTTGCCGCCGTTACGTGTGCGGACCCCATACGGTTAGCCGCGAAATGCCCGAAGACATTCATTGTCATCATGCACAGCGGGGTCTTTCCCACGACCATGCGGCCAAAAGGGCAGCGGTCATTGACCAGGACGATACGGGTGTCGGTGATGCTTTCGACACTGAAATTGCCGCCGATGCGCCGTTTGAAATCGACAAGCTCCTTGGCCAGGCGATGAAGGTCCTGACAATTCTGCCCCGGCCCAAGGGCCGCGTCGTAGGATTGCCCCACCTTGCGCGCGATTTGGGTGCCAATGGTCCCGACAAAGCCCTCGGACAGGTCGGTCCCCACCACATCCTGCAACAGGTCGGTCAAATGGGCGAGAATATCACGAAAGAACCCCTCAGGATTGACCTGCAGAAAGCGCGCTTCTTCCTCGGTCAACTCCGGACTCGGAGACTTACTATGAACAGGCTGCACCATAAGAGACTCCCTGCGCTCAGGGTGCCCGGAAAAGGTTAACAATACCTTTTCACTGCGGGTGGATGTCAGGGCCGGTCAAGCTCGTGCTGATACCGCTTCTGGGCCAGTGCCTCGTTCCGGTCCGCGGTTTTCTGGTCTGACAGGGCCTGTTCGACGAAATTCATATGGGCCTCGGCAGCGGCTCGCGCGGCCTCTGGGTCGCGCGCCTGAATGGCGACGTTGATCGCCCGGTGTTGGTCGAGAAGGCTGTCGCGCGTCATTCGCTGCTTGAACATGACTTGACGGTTATAGAAGACACCTTCGCGCAGAAGCTGGAACATGGATCGCATCATATGCAGCATGATGACGTTGTGGCTGGCCTCGATGATCGCAAGGTGAAAATCCGCGTCCAGCGCGGCCTCTTCCGACGGGTTCCGTTTCTTGTGGGCGGCTTCCATCTTCTGAAAAATGGTGTCGATCACCTTCAGATCGGTGTCGGACCCAAGCCGCGCGGCCCGGGCGGCGGCCATGCCTTCCAGATCACGCCGGAAGGAAATGTAGTCGAACACGGCCTCGTCATGGCTGGAGAAGAGTTTGACCAGCGCGTCCGAAAAGGCGGACCCCAGCACATCGGCGACGAAGACCCCCGCACTGGCGCGGCTGACCAGCAGCCCCCGGTCCTGAAGGTCCGAAAGGGCTTCGCGTAGCGACGGGCGCGAGACGCCCATCTTGTCGGCAAGATCCCGTTCAGAGGGAAGCCGCTCGCCGGGCCGCAGGATGCCGCGCAGGATCAGCGCTTCGATCTGGCGCACGACGCCGTGGGACAGTTTTTCCTGGCGGATCTTTTCAAATGGCATGGCGGGGCCCTTCTATTGGTAAAAATATATTACCAATTTGGCCTCCGCTCAACCCCAAGCAAAACCCCGGCCCAAACGGACCGGGGCCATGCCGAAACCGGACAGGATCAGTTGTTAGGCGTAATCACGATCTCGACCCGGCGGTTCTGCTGACGCCCTTCGGGGGTCAGGTTGGTGGCGATGGGCTGGTCTTCGCCCCGGCCGATCGACCGGATCCGCGACGGGGCGACGCCCGCGTTGATCAGGACCGAAGACACCGCCTGCGCCCGGCGCTGGCTGAGGTTCAGGTTGTAAGAGGCTTCGCCCACGTTGTCCGTATGGCCGATTACGTTGACCGTCGTGTTCGGATAGGAGTTGAGGCTTTGCGCCAGAGTATAAAGATCGGTCTGCAGCGCGCCGGTCAGGGCGGCACTGTCGGTTGCAAACAGGATGTCCTGCGGCAGGGTCACGATCAGTTGGTTGCCGGTGTTGACGATGCGGGCGTTGTTGCCCATCTGCGCGCGCAGTTCAGCCTCTTGCTGATCCAGTTGGGCACCGCCGATGGCGCCGATGCCACCGCCGATAATGGCCCCAACGACCGCGCCGCGGCGGCGTTCTTCGGTGTTGTCCCCTGCGGCGGCCCCGATCAGGGCGCCGATGGCAGCTCCGGCGGCAGCGCCCTGCTGGGTATTGCGGTTGGGGTTGTTCGGGTCGGTCATTTCCGTGCAGGCGGTCGCGGTCAGGAGTGCGGCACCGGCCAGACCAAGGGAAAGCTTCGAAATCGTCATTCTTTCTATCCAGTTCTGTTGTGGCCGGGACGCGGGCAAACACGCCCCGAGCGATCAGGAACAGGATATGGCGGATCGTTTGCTGATATCCAATATCAGGCGGCGACCTGCCCGAAATGCGCCGATTTCCGCCATTCGTTTAGGCCGCGCCGGTGCGGGCGCTTTCCCAGGCAAGGATGGCGCGCTTGACCGGCAACCCCCAGTGATAGCCGCCCAAGGCCCCCGATTTCCGAAGCGCCCGGTGGCAGGGAATCAGGAAGCTGACCGGGTTGCGCCCCACCGCCGTGCCGACGGCCCGGACCGCGCGCGGTTTGCCGATCGCGCCGGCAATCTCGGAATAGGTGGTCACATGGCCCGTTGGCACCTGCAACAGCGCCTCCCACACCTTTAGTTGGAACGGCGCGCCGATCATGTGCAGATGCGCCTCTCCCTTCTGGGCAAAGGAGGCATCGACCCAGTTCCTGAGTGGCGCCGGGTCTTCGACGAAGGTGGCCTCGGGCCAGCGGTTGCAAAGGTCGTCTATCCCTTCCTCCAGCGTGCATTCGGACAGGAACCCCAGCCCGCACAGCCCCTTGTCGGTGCCCATCGCAAGGGCCGGGCCAAAGGGCGTGTCGAATACCCCGTGCCGGATTGTCAGCCCGCCGCCCGCCTGCGCATAGGCGCCGGGGGTCATCGCCTCCCACCGGATAAACAGGTCGTGCAGACGGCCTGACCCGGACAGGCCCACCGCATCGGCCACGTCAAGGGTGGTGAACCGGTCGCGCAACAGCGCCTTGGCCTGCCCAAGGGCAAGGTATTGTTGATAACGCTTGGGCGACACACCGACCCACTGGGAAAACAGTCGCTGGAAATGCGCGGGCGACATGCTCATCTCGGCCGCGAGCGCGTCGAGCGACAGGGGCCCATCGGGCTGCGCGTCGATCAGGTCGATCGCACGGCGCATGACACCGAAGTGATATGATTGATCCGTATCCATGCGCGAACCATAGGGCCGGCGCGGGGCCCGCGCGACCCGGATTTTGCGGTTTGACAAGGGTCGGGCAAAAAGGGTTCGGTTCGGCATGGACCACAAGGATTTCCTTTCCCGCCTACCACCCGCGGAGCTGAATCGTTTGAACCGGCGCAGCGGGCGTGCCGGGTTGTGGCATCTGGCCGGTCATTTGGGGCTATTGGTGGTCGGGGCGTTCTGGATCGGGCAGGGCCTGCCGCTGTGGCAAATCATACTTCCCGTCCACGGTGTGATCCTTGTCTTCCTGTTCACGCTGGAACACGAAACGACCCATCGCACCCCGTTTGCCCAGGACTGGCAAAGCGATTGGGTGGGGCGAGCCTGTGGTGTGCTGTTACTTCTGCCGTTCGAATGGTTTCGGTATTTCCACCTTGCCCACCACCGACATACGAACGTTGAAGGGAAGGACCCGGAATTGGACGGGTATCGCGGTCATCTGGACCAATGGCGGCCGTTCCTGTGGCATGTCACGGGCCTGCCCTATTGGTGGGGCATGGCCAGGGTTCTGGTGCGGAATGTGGCGGGCCGACCGATCGGGGACTACCTGCCGCCACGGGCACATGGCCGGATCATCCGCGAGGCGCGGGTGATGCTGGTGGTCTACATCGCCGCGCTTGCCAGCCTTTCGGTCAGCCCGCTGCTGTTCTGGATCTGGCTGTTCCCCGCGTTCCTTGGGCAACCGGCGCTGCGCCTCTACCTGATGGCGGAACACGGGCGCTGCCCCAAAGTGGCGGACATGTTCGACAATACACGCACCACCTATACCAACCGCGTGTTGCGGTTCCTTGCCTGGAACATGCCCTATCACACCGAACACCACGTCCTGCCGTCGGTCCCGTTCCACAACCTGCCCGCGGTGAACCGGATGATGAAGGACCACCTGCAGCATGAAAGCCCGGGGTACGCTGCCTTTACCCGCGAAACCCTTCGACAGCTTTAGCATGGGTTGCCCAAGAGGGTGGAGTTGGGGATAAGGCGGCATGGCCAAGCAGCTTGATTATCACACGATCCGCGAGATCTTTGCGCGTTTCCATGCCGCCGAACCCGAACCCAAGGGCGAGCTGGAGCATGTGAACGCCTATACGCTGGTGGTGGCCGTTGCCCTGTCGGCGCAGGCGACCGATGCCGGGGTGAACAAGGCCACCCGCGCCCTGTTCAAGATCGCCGATACCCCGCAAAAGATGCTGGACCTAGGCGAAGAAGGGTTAACCGAACACATCAAGACCATCGGCCTGTTCCGGCAGAAGGCGAAGAATGTCATCAAGCTGAGCCGGATCCTGGTCGAGGATTATGACGGCGAGGTGCCCAACAGCCGCGCTGCCCTGCAATCGCTGCCCGGTGTCGGGCGCAAAACCGCGAATGTGGTCCTGAACATGTGGTGGCATCAGCCGACGCAGGCCGTGGATACGCATATTTTCCGGGTCGGCAACCGGACCGGCATCGCGCCGGGCAAGGATGTCGATGCCGTGGAACGCGCGATCGAGGACAACATCCCCGCCGACTACCAGCAGCATGCCCACCACTGGCTGATCCTGCACGGGCGCTATACCTGTGTCGCCCGGAAACCCAAATGCGCGGCCTGCCTGATCCGCGATCTCTGTAAATTCGAGGACAAGAACCTATGAGCTTTAACGTCATCGGGATCGGCAATGCGATTGTCGACGTGATCAGCCATGCCAATGACATGTTCCTTGACCAGATGGGGATCGAGAAGGGGATCATGCAACTGGTGGACCGCGAGCGGGCCGAACTGCTTTATGCCGCGATGCGGGACCGCGTGGAAACACCGGGCGGGTCGGTCGGCAACACGATTGCCGGGATCGGTGCGCTGGGCCTGAAGACCGCCTTTATCGGCAAGGTGCGCAACGACGCGCTGGGGCGGTTCTATGCCGCGTCGCTGGAAGAGGCGGGAACCGCCTTTCCGAACCCGCCCAAGGATGTGCCCCTGCCGACCTCGCGGTCGATGATCTTTGTGTCGCCCGATGGGGAACGGTCGATGAATACCTATCTTGGCGCAGGCGCGGATATTTCCTCGGCCGATGTGCCGGATGTGTTTGACGGGGCGGATATTCTGTTCCTCGAAGGCTATCTGTTCGACAAGGACGAAGGCAAAACCGCCTTTGCAGAGGCCGCGGCCAAGATGAAGGCCGCCGGGGGCCGTGCCGCGATCACGATTTCCGATCCCTTTTGCGCCGAACGGCACCGTGACGATTTCCAGCGGTTGATCGCGGGGGATGTGGATATTGCAATCGGCAATGCGCTGGAATGGATGACGCTTTACCAAACTGACACGCTGGAAGACGCCTTGGCGCAGGCCTCGGCCGCCTGTGACATCGTTGCCTGCACCCGATCCGGCGAAAGTGTCTGGGTCCTTCAGGGCGGTCAGCGGTTCGAGGCGCCGGTGACCCCGGTGACCCCTGTGGATGCCACCGGTGCGGGGGACCAGTTCGCCGCCGGGTTCCTGTATGGCGTGGCAACCGGCCGCGATATGGAAACGGCGGCCCGGATGGGCGTGATCTGTGCGGCCGAGGTGATCGGACATATCGGCCCGCGTCCCAAGGCGAACATCAGGGCACTGTTTGCAGAACAGGGACTGCTTTGAGCCAAAGGGCGTCGATCTGGTCGATCCGGGCGGTGTCAAACCGGTCCTGCTCTTCCCAATAGCGCCCCGAGGCAACGAAATATCCCAGACGCTCCTCTGCGCGTAGGGCGGTATCAATGGCGGCCCTATTGATGTCCACAACGGGCTGGCGATGCAACTCTGCCATCGTCGCGCGCGGAAACACCAGCCGGCTTTGGTCCGTGCTAAGGTTGACGAGCGCGCAGCCCCGGGCCGCGCCCAGTGCAAGAAGACGGGCCGATTTTGCCTCGAGGTTGCGAAGGGTGGGGTCGGGACGCAGCGGATCGGCGGCTCCGGTTCCATAGAAATGAGTGGCGCCGGTCGTCGGATAGACCATGTCGCAGCCCATCATGGCGATGACGTCTGGCTGCAAAGTGTGAAGCGCCCAATAAGCGGCGGTAAAGGCCATCGTGCCGCCAGCATAGACAAACCCACCCAAGGCGTTCTGTGCCGGAACATAGTCTTTGTAGGTCACCCTGCGTTGGTCCGGTCCGAAGCTGGTCGGGCGCCTGTTTTCGGGAAAATCCTCTGGATGGATCAGATCGTCCCAATCTGGCCGAACCTGCCATGCGTTGTTGATCGCAACGATCCTGTCGAAAGCGGCTTTTGGCCAATTCCGCGCCGCGACGACATTCGGCCCACTGCCAAGGATTAGCACGACTGCCATAGCGATTGCCCTCCGGATGCGATCAAAGGTTAGGTCACCTTGGCCGAAGGTCCAGCCTTGGCCAGATCCGCCCCCTATCGCGACCGCAATTCTTTCCGGATCACCAGTTTCAGCCCGGACCAAATATCGTCGACCGCGCAGACCTTCACATCGACCAGCCCCAGCGGCAGAGCAATGTCGCGGATCACGTCTTCGGTGATGTCGGTTGGCACTTTGGACGCCTTCTTGGGCCAGCTGGCCCAGATCATCCCGTCGGGGTCCATCCGGGACAGGGCGGCCTGCACGTTGGTTTCAAGGTTGGCCCGATCCCGCGCGAAGATGTGAACAAAGGCAATGCCCGGTCCAAGTCCGAGCCACTCGACCAAGGGTGCGCCGTCCAACAGGGTTTCGTGATACCCGTCCGGTGCCCCGATCACGGTCGCCCGCATTCCGGCCTTCAGCCCCAGCTTTTTCCACAGTGGGGTGCCGGAATAACCGGCCATCAATCGCCCAGCTTCGCGTGCACCTCGTCGAGGTCAATCTCGCCCACAGGCATCTTGTTCGACGGGTCTTCGAAATCATATTTGAAGAGCTGGAAGTCCTTCTTGTAGATTTCATAGACCAGATGCATCGACAGGTCGTCGAAGTAATCCTCGACCGGATGCGCACGCTTGGGGCCGTGGCCTTCGGATTCGTTGAAGCGCGGGATCTTTTTCAGGTCGACCTTCTTGGGGGTCTTCGTTGCCTTGAGAACCTTGCCCATGCCGTCGTTAAAATTCTCGGTCCAGAAGATCTGGTCGTAGCGGCCACCGTTGACGATGAAGGTCGAGATATGGCCGGACATGGCGGACCAATGGATATCCGGGTCCATCGGGCGGCGGAACCTGATGGTGTCACGGGCGAACAGCAGGAAGCGCCGGAAACTCTTGATCTGGTCAAACTCGAACCCGTCCTCGGGGCTGCCCACCTCGATCCCGTATTTCTGGATCAGGGTCGGCACAAGGTTGCCCCGGTATCGGCGGCCATTACGCTGAATGCCGCAGATCTTGTCGAAGAAGGACGACAGAATCCGGGTATAAGGATTACGGACGCAGGTGAAGGACATCGACTTGTGTTTCTTCACGTTCGATTCAATCAGCGGCTGGCTGTCGGCCTGGGACCATTTGTGCAGCCCTGCCGTGGAATCGTGGATGTCCCCATCGAAGAACGTGCCGTGATCCGAGTAGAACATGATCTGTCCGATGGTCGAACAGGCACATTTCGGCACCACGCGATAGACCATGCTTTCGCTTTCCGTCATCCAAGTGCCGGGAAAACCCATACTGCCACACCTCCGCAAACCCATCTTTTCTTGAAATGGAGTTATGCCGAAAAAGAATTTCCATTCAAAGCCTGTTTATTCAGGCGCTGTTCAGGCTATCAAGTGGAAACTATGCGCCCGTGAGTAACTAAACTGTTTCGCCTATGGCAAAAATCGCCTTCATCCTGCTGTGTCACAAAGACCCTGATGCCATCGTGCAGCAGGCCCAACAGCTGACGGCGGTCGGGGACTACATCTCGATCCATTTCGATGCGCGCGCCCCGAAGGAGGCGTTCGAGAAGATCCAGAAGGGTCTGGCCGGGAACAGCCATGTCACTTTCGCCAAGAAGCGGATCAAATGCGGCTGGGGCGAATGGAGCCTTGTTCAGGCAACGCTCTACGCGGTTGAAGCCGCGGTCGAGGCGTTTCCGCGGGCAACCCATTTCTACATGGTCTCGGGCGATTGCATGGCGATCAAGTCATCGGTCTATGCCCATCGGTTCCTCGACCGGCACGATCTGGACTACATCGAAAGCTTCGATTTCTTTGAAAGCGACTGGATCAAGACCGGCATCAAGGAAGAGCGCCTGATCTATCGCCATTGGTTCAACGAACGCACACAGAAGCGCCGGTTCTACTGGTCGTTCTGGGCGCAGCGGCGGCTGGGCCTGAAACGGGAGATCCCGCGCGATATTCAGGTCCAGATCGGCAGCCAGTGGTGGTGTCTGCGTCGCCGAACGGTGGAATGGATTCTGGATTTCACCCGCCAGCGGAAGGACGTGATGCGGTTCTTCCGGACCACCTGGATTCCGGATGAAACGTTCTTTCAGACCATCGTGCGTCACCTCGTCCCCGAGAAGGAGATCGTGACGAAAACGCTGACCTTCCTGATGTTCACCGACTACGGGATGCCGGTCACCTTCTACAACGACCACTACGACCTGTTGCTGAGCCAAGACGCGCTGTTCGCCCGCAAGATCAGCCCGGAAGCGAAGGAACTGAAGAAACGGCTTGGCCGCCTCTACGCCTCTGGCCGCGAAGATTTCAAGATATCGAACGAAGGCCGGGGGTTGTTCAAGTTCCTGACCGGGCGGGGCCGGATCGGGCGCCGGTTCGCGCCGCGGTTCTGGGAAACGGAATCGAGCCTTGGGCGCGAGCGCGAGTTGATGATCATCGCCTGCAAGAAATGGCACGTGGCCAAGCGTTTGCTAGGGGCGATCCGGCACCATACCAACATCCCGTCCATCGAATATCTGTTCAACGAAGAAGACACACCGCTGCCGGACCTCGGCGGCATTCAGCGGACATTGGAAAAGCGGACCCGCCACCGCCGTGCCCTGATGCGGATGCTATTCGATTATTATGACACGGATCGCCTGATCATTTGCCTCGATCCGGGAAACCTTGATCTTTTGCAGGACTTCTTTTCGGATCGGTCGCAGACCCGCTTGCTCGAGCTAGAATGCGATTTCTCGGATGATTATCTGATCGGCCATGCCAAGCGCGTGGGGCTTGCGGGGGATGAAACCTCGCCCGAATCCCTTGCCCAACTGCTGCCGACGATCCGCTATGACATCCTGTTCGAAAGCGACCGGATCAGGGATGCGGATTTCCCTGGGCACTCCATCATGCGGGAGCACTCCAGTGTCTCCGATAACGCACAGGTGCTGGAACGGTTCCTGTCGGTCGGGCATGATACGGCCAAGACACTGGCGGAAACGCCCTACCTCTTTGTGGACTGAGGATGACTATGACCTTCGACTACGACGACCAGAACATTTTCGCCAAGATCCTGCGCGGCGAGATCCCAAACAGCACCGTGTTCGAAAACGACCATGCGCTGGCCTTCAATGATATCGCGCCGCAGGCGCCGGTGCATGTGCTGGTGATCCCGAAGGGGCCCTATGTGTCGATGGACCATTTCGCCCGCGACGCCAGCGCCGAGGAACAGGCCGGGTTCTTTGCCGCCGTGGCCGAGGTCTGCCGTATCACCGGTGTCGACGCCGGTTTCCGCGCCATCGCCAACACCCGCACCCACGGGGTGCAGGACGTGCCGCATTTCCACCTGCACATCATCGGCGGGGCACAACTGGGCCGGATGCTGCCGCACTAGGGAAGACCCGATGAGGCGACGGCCCGGGGCTAGGTGGAGGCTGCGTCGTTTCCGCGGTCTGTTGTGAGCCACAGTCGGTCTATTGGAGGCGCGGAATCAAGGCCGCAGGCCGCCGCGCATCGCCGGGCCGCCCCCCGGCACGGCGATTTGACGTATCATGTGCGTGGCAGACATAAAGTGCATTGCGGGGCCGTCGGATCGCCGCACCGCGGCCCAACGATGCGCCTCTGCCCTGTGGTCTCAAAGGATCTTTTCGTCCCGCAATGACGATCATCTGTTGATGGGCCGCACAACAGAATGTGTAGATCTTGGCGAATGAGTGGCACGAGGCGCAACCTGTCGGCAATAGTTGCTGCCCCTTAGGCGGTTTCCCTTGAGGACGTCAGGGACAGGAACACGTCCTCCAGATGCGCCTCTTCTGTCTTTACATCGCGGATCGAGATGCCCGCGTCGCGCACGGCGGCAAGGATCGCTTCGGCCGGGGTCACTTGAGTTGCGTAGCTGAAGACCAGCGCCCCATCCTCGCGCCGCTCGCCGGTTACCCCATCGGGCAGGGGCGGCAGGGCGGCTGCGGTTTCGGGGTGGATCACCATGGTCTTGCGGTCCAGCCTCGCCAACAGGTTCGCCGTCGTGTCGCGGGTGATGACCTGCCCGTGGTTGATGATGGCGATCTCGTCGCACATCGCCTCGGCCTCTTCGAGGTAGTGGGTCGTCAGGATGATCGTCATCCCCTCGTCGTTCAGCCGCCGGACGTTCTGCCACAGCATGTTGCGCAATTCGATATCGACCCCGGCGGTGGGTTCGTCCAGCACGAGGATGCGCGGCGAATGGACCAGCGCCTTGCCCAGCAAGAGCCGCCGCCGCATTCCGCCCGACAGCGACCGGGCATAGGCATCTGCCTTGTCGGTCAGCCCGATCAGGTCAAGGATTTCGTCGGTCTTGCGCTGCGTTTTCGGCACCCCATACAGACCCGCCTGCACCTCAAGGCTGCCGCGCGGGCTAAAGAACGGATCTAGGTGTGGTTCCTGCGGCATGACCCCGATGGCGGCGCGGCTTTGGCGCGGGTTCACATCCTGATCGAAGCCCCAGATTGTCACCCGGCCCGCGTCCTTGACCACCAGCCCGGCAAGGATGTTGATCAGCGTCGATTTCCCGGCGCCGTTCGGCCCCAGAAGGCCAAAGATGGACCCGCGCGGGATCGACAGGTCGATCCCTTTCAGCGCCTCTTTCGCCGGGCTGCGGCCCGAGGCGCGATAGGTCTTCGTCAGCCCGGTGATTTCGATCGCGTTCTCGGTCATTTCCGCCCCTTCACATCTTGCCCGTGCCGCCGCATTCAGTAGTATGCCCCCGATCTATTGCGGACCACCCTCCGCGGCAACCAGTGAGAGAGACCATGACCATTCCCGCCCCGGAAACCAAGATCGTGGACAGCTGGCGCGTTGCCTGTGACGGGGGCGAAGGGGCGCTGGGCCATCCCCGCGTCTGGCTGAGCATCCCGCCCGCGCAGGGTTGGGTCGAATGTCCCTATTGCGATTGCCGCTATGTGCACGGGCAGCAGGCCGCGACGCAGGATTGATCCGCGTTTTCCGATTTTCGGGTCTATTAATTGCCGCTTGTATTGCGGCCTACCTCATCGCCGCTGCGGTCGGTGCTGTCCTTCCCACTGGCGACAGGGCTGCGAATGAACCCGCTAACCGTGAGGTCCTTCTGGTCGCCGGGCCGATCCATTTCGACTTCCTTTTACCCCTTGATGACCCGCCGGTCGCGGCGTTTTCCTTTGCGGCCGAGGCGGGTGTGCCCATGAACGACCCCCGCGCCCGATGGCTGGTTGTCGGGTGGGGAAGTGCTGCGTTCTACACCACCGTCGGAAGCTATGCCGATGTTGCCCCCTCTGCCGTCTGGCGGGCCGTGACCGGGGATCAGGCGGTCATGCGGTTCGATGTGGTGGGCGAGGTGCCAAACGTTCCGGGTGTGCACCGTCTGTCCCTGTCCGAGCGTCAGTTCACCGCGCTGGTGCAGGCGATCCGCGCCGATTTGGGCGCGGTGCCGGTGCGGCTTCCGCTGGATGGGTTCAACGGAACCGATGCCTTCTTTGCCGCCGAGGGTCATTTCGACATCTTCCGCACCTGCAATGTCTGGGTGGGGGAAAAGCTGCGCCAGGCGGGGGTGGCCTTTGGGCGCTGGACGCCGACGCCCTATGCCGTGCGCCTGTCGTTGTGGTGGCACGGCGGGTGATCTGCCCCCGATCCCTTGCCGCGCAGTCACCGCTGTCCTAGGAAGGGACATCGGGCGAAAGGCGGGCCATGCGAATTCTTCTGACAAATGACGACGGGATCAATGCGCCCGGACTGGCGGTTCTGGAACAGATCGCCGCCGATCTTGCGGGACCAGAGGGCGAGGTCTGGACCGTCGCCCCGGCCTTTGAACAATCGGGGGTCGGGCATTGCATCAGCTACACCCATCCCTTCATGGTGGCCAAACTGGGCGACCGCCGCTTTGCCGCCGAAGGGTCGCCCGCCGATTGCGTCTTGGCCGCCCTTTACGATGTGATGGATGGCCAATGGCCCGACCTGGTCCTGTCCGGGGTTAACCGGGGCAATAACGCAGCCGAAAACGTGCTCTATTCCGGGACCATCGGCGCGGCGCTTGAGGCCGCCTTGCAAGGCATCCCGGCAATCGCCTTGTCGCAGTTTTTCGGCCCGCGCAACGCCCGGCTGGACGACCCGTTTGAAGCAGCGGCAGAACATGGGGCCGGTGTGATCCGAAAAATTCTGGCGGGGCCACCGATGGCCGAAGGCGACTACCGGCTGTTCTACAATGTCAACTTCCCCCCGGTCCCGGCGGCGGAAGTTTTGGGCACCCGCGCCACCGTGCAGGGCTACCGCCGCAACACATCCTTTTCGGCCGAGGCGCATAATTCGCCCTCGGGTCGCAAGTTCCTGTGGATCAAGGGCGGCGAACAACATGTGCCGACCCTGCCGGGGTCGGACGCGGCGGCCAACCTTGAGGGCTACGTTTCGGTGACGCCAATGCGGGCGGACCTGACCGCGCATGACCAGATGACCGCGCTGGAGGACGCCCTTCGGTGACCTTCGACGCCCAACAGAAGATGCAGTTCCTCTATGCTCTGCGCTCCAAGGGGGTCACCGACCGCCGGGTGCTGACCGCGATGGAACGGATCGACCGGGCGCTCTTCGTCCGGGGCATTTTTGCCGACCGGGTGTATGAAGATATGCCGTTGCCCATTGGGGCGGGGCAAACGATTTCGCAGCCGTCTGTCGTTGGGTTGATGACGCAGGCCCTTCAGGTCGAAGACCGGCACAAGGTCTTGGAGGTCGGCACCGGCTCTGGCTATCAGGCCGCGATCCTTAGCCACCTTGCCCGCCGCGTCTATACTGTGGACCGCTACCGGCGGCTGGTGTCCGAGGCGAAGGCGATCTTCGAGGCGCTTGATTTGGGCAAGATCACGGCGATGGTGGCGGACGGCTGTTTTGGCCTGCCGGAACAGGCGCCGTTCGATCGCATTCTCGTGACCGCCGCCGCCGAAGACCCGCCCGGCCCCCTATTGGCCCAGCTTCGGGTTGGGGGTATCATGGTTCTGCCGGTAGGCCAGTCGGATGCGGTGCAAAGCCTGATCCGGGTGACACGGACGGACGCGGGGTTCGATTACGAAGAACTGCGGCCGGTGCGATTTGTGCCTCTTGTCGAAGGACTTGGGGACTGACAGGCAATTTAGGGGCAGGGGGATGGCCATAAATTTCCCGCCCAGACTGACGAGGATCGAGTAGATGCGGACATTCCGGTTTCCCCTGAAACCCCTGCTGCTGGCCGGGGTGGCGTTGGGCACGCTGACGGCTTGCGAACAGCCATTCGACTGGGACCTGCGGGATCTGGGCGGAAATACGCTTGATACCAGCACGGCGGCCCGGAACCTGCCGGACCGCCCGCGCCCGGATGATCGTGGCGTGATTTCCTATCCCGGTTATCAGGTTGTCGCCGCCCGTCAGGGCGAAACCGTCCGCATGATTGCGGGCCGCCTGAACCTCAGCGCCGAAGAGCTTGCCCGCTACAACGGGATCGACGCGGATGTGGCCTTGCGGCGGGATGAGATCATCGCCCTGCCGACCCGCGTGACCGAACCTTCGCCCGCGACAGGGGCCCTGACGACCGGCCCGATCCAGCCGTCTTCGGTGGATGTCACGACACTGGCGTCGAACGCAATTGACCGGGCTGGACCGCAGGCGAACGCGCCGGCAGCGACCCAGCCGGTCTCCGAACAGGCGGTTCCGCAAACGGGCGAACAGCCGATCCGGCATCAGGTCCGCCGCGGCGAGACCGTCTATTCCATCTCGCGCAGCTACGGCATTCCGGTGCGCAACATCGCGGAATGGAACGGGCTGGGGGCCGACCTAGCGATCCGCGAAGGGCAGTTCCTGCTGATCCCGCAGGGCGGGGCTCCGGCACCCGCCACGGCGACGTCCGCCCCAGGCGCGGGCAGCGCCGCGCCCACGCCGCCTTCGGCAGCGACGGCGCTTCCGGCGACCAACGCCACCCCCGCCGCGCCGGTCACGGCCCCCGCGCCCGAGGCGCCGAACCTCTCCACCGGTTCGGCACAATCGGGCGACGGCCCGCTAATCTACCCGCTGCGCGGGTCTGTGATCCGCGAATATGCCCGTGGCCGGAACGAAGGGATCGACATCGGCGCCCCCGCGGGAACCGAGGTCAAGGCCGCCGCCGCAGGGACCGTCGCTGCCGTGACCCGCGACACCAACGGGGTTGCCATCGTGGTGATCCGTCACGCCAACAACCTGCTGACGGTCTACACGAACCTCGACAATCTGACGGTGGAAAAGGACGACCGGGTCAGCCAGGGCCAGACCATCGGCAAGGTGCGGGCCGGAAACCCGTCATTCCTGCACTTCGAGGTGCGCGAAGGATTGGAAAGCGTGAACCCCGCCAACTACCTGAACTGATCTGAAACCGGTGCGGGGCCACTGGCCCCGTCAGCCCAGCGTGACCCCGTGCCGCCCGGCAAGATCGGTGAAATACTGCCATGCGACCCGGCCAGACCGGCTGCCGCGCGTGGCCTGCCATTCGATCGCCTCGGCCCGCAGGGTATCGTCGTCGATCTCGACTCCATAGGCATCGCAATAGCCCCGGATCATCGACAGGTACTCGTCCTGATCGCAGGGGTGGAAGCCCAGCCAAAGTCCGAAGCGGTCAGACAAAGAGACCTTCTCCTCGACCGCCTCAGAGGGGTTGATCGCGCTGGAGCGTTCGTTTTCGATCATGTCGCGGGGCATCAGGTGCCGCCGGTTCGACGTGGCATAAAGCACGACGTTGTCGGGCCGTCCTTCGATCCCGCCGTCCAGAACCGCCTTGAGCGCCTTGTAATGCGTGTCGTCGTTTGAAAACGACAGGTCATCGCAGAACAGGATGAACCGTTCGTCACGACCGCGCAGCAGGTTCAGGCAACGCCCGATGCTGGCAAGATCCTCGCGCTGGATCTCGACAATCTTCAGCGTTGGATGGTCGGGGCAAAGCGCGCCATGGATCGCCTTGACCAGAGAGGATTTCCCCATCCCGCGCGCGCCCCAAAGAAGCGCGTTGTTTGCCGACAGGCCACGGGCGAAGCGTTCAGTATTGGCCATCAGCGTATCGCGTGACCGGTTGATACCGACCAGAAGCGCCACGTCGATCCGGTTGACGCGAGCGACGGGTTCAAGCCGGTCCGGGTCCGGGTGCCAGACAAAGGCGGTGGCGGCCCTGAAATCCGGGGCGGGCAAGGGGGCCGGGGCGATCCGCTCCAGCGCCTCTGCGATCCGTTTCAGGGGTTTTCCCTTGCTCACGCCTCGTCTTCCTCGTCGATGTCAAAGAGGCTTTCGTCTTCGCCAATAATGCCGTCGGCGCGGGCCTGTTCATCCTTCTTCCGCTCTACCGCCATCACAAGGAAGATCGACAGTTCGTAAAGGGAATAGACGGCTGCAAACAGGATCACCTGCGTCACCACATCCGGCGGGGTGACCAGCGCGGCGACGGTCAGGATACCGACAATCGCATATTTCCGGGTGGCCCGCAGGCCGCGCGAACTGGCCAGACCTGCCTTGCCCATCAGGGTTAGAAGAACCGGAAGCTGGAAACAAAGCCCAAAGGCCACGATCATCTTGAGCGTGATATCAAGGCTTTCGTTGACCTTGCCGTTAAAGACGATCTCGATCCCCTCGCTCGCGGCCTCGTCCCCTAGCACCATCGCGGCGAAGTAGGACGGAAGGTCGGCAAACCCGAGGAAGAAATTCATCGCCAGCGGGATCACCACGTAATGGGCGAAGGCGGCGCCAAGCAGAAACAGCACGGGCGAAGAAATGATGAACGGCAGGAAGGCGTTCTTTTCGCTTTTGTACAGGCCCGGCGCCACGAACCGCCACATCTGATAGGCGATCACCGGGAAGGCCAGCGCCAGCCCGCCCACCATGGAAATCCGCACCAGCGTGAAAAAGTATTCCTGCGGGGCCGTATACTGCATGACCGGGTTCGGGTTCCCAAGGTCGCGCATGGTCTTTTCGATGGGCGTCAGCAGGAAGTCCAGCACGATCCCGCCGAAGGAAAAGCAGATCACCATGCAGACCACGAAGGCCAGAAGCGACCACATGATCCGGGTCCGCAGTTCCGCCAGATGTTCGATCAGCGGGGCAGAGCTGTCTTCAATCTCGTCGGTCGCGCTCATTTGCTGGCCTCGGTCTTGGGGGTGTCGGTTTCCGCCGGGGCCGGTTCCGGGGCGGACTCTGCTGCTGCGGCGGCCTCGGCCTCGCGGGCCTTGCGGTCGTTCGCCTTTTTCGCGGCGGCCTCAAGCATCCGGTCCTTGGCTTCCTGACGTTCCTTGGAAAGTTTTTCCGTCTCGCTTCCGGGCTTGATCGCCGGTTTGTCGGCCTTGTCCGGGTCGGGCGATTTCAGACCAGCCTGTTCGCGGAACTTGTCATAGGCCAACGCATTGGGGTTCGCGGCGGCCTCGACCGTTTTCTTGATTTCCTTGACCCCGGCCTGATCGGCGGCGGCATCCATCGCGCGGCTGAATTCGCGGGCCATCGCCCGCGCCTTGCCAGTGAATTGCCCCATCTTGCGGAACAGCCCCGGCAATTCCTGCGGGCCGACGACGATCAACGCCACGACCCCGATAATCAGGAGCTCGCTCCACCCCATGCCAAACATGTCGGTTCCTTCGATCTAAGCCAGAGGGTCAGGACAGGACCGATCAGGCCTTGTCGTTCTCTTCTTCGGGGGTGACATCCTTGGCGGTTTCGGCGGCGGCATCTTCCAGCTCTTTCTTGCCTTCCTCGACGCCGCGCTTGAACGACGAGATGCCCTTGCCGACTTCGCCCATCAGCGACGACACCTTGCCGCGCCCGAACAGGACCAGCACCACGACGGCGATCAGAAGGAAGCCCCAGGGGCCGATGTTGTTGATGAATGCGGCGTGTGCCATGACGAATGTCTCCCGTTTGGTGCGGATATTCCGCGACTCTGCGTGTCAGTTCGGGAAACATCTAGGCAGGAACTGACAGGCGCGGAAAGCCAAAACCGCAGGGTTCGTAGACTGGGCTGTCGTCATAGCTGACATCGTTTTGTCAGTTGATCGATATTGTATGGTCCTTGTTTTTATGCCTGATAGGCTCGAAATTCCACCAAACTGACAGTTTTCCGCGTGATTGGGGGCGCCGCCGTTGACCGCCTGCCATGTGCCGTGCCAACTGACACGCATGGCCCGCAACGACCGCCTTTTTGACCTGATCCAGAACCTGCGCGACGGGCAATTGCACCGCGCGCAGGATCTAGGGGCGCGTCTGGGTGTCTCGACCCGGACGATCTGGCGCGACATGGCGACCCTGATCGACAGCGGCCTGCCGATCGAAGGGGAACGTGGCGTCGGCTATGTGATGAAATCCCCGGTCAGCCTGCCGCCATTGGCCCTCAACCGCGATGAATTCGAAGCGCTGCGGCTGGGGCTGGCCCTTGCATCCAGCCTGTCAGACCGGGACGCAGCGCGCGGGGCAGCCAGCCTGCGGGCCAAGATCAACGCGGTCAGCCCGGCGGGGCTGCAAGACCCCGGCGTCGAAAGCCTTGTTTTTGCCTCGCCCGAGGCAGAGCGCGCCGCGCGCCATCTGGCCCCGATCCGGCGGGCGCTGCGCGATCATCTCGTGATCGAGGTCGACTATACCAGCATCTGGGGCGATCCGCGCAGCCATATTTTGCGCCCGCTGCACCTGTCGTTCTGGGGGCGGGTCTGGACGCTGCTGGGATGGTGCGAAAAGGACGGAAATTTCCGCCTGCTGCGGGTGGACCTGATCCGATTGGCAGAAGTCACGCAGCGCGGGTTCCTGCCCGAGCCGGGCAAAACGGCCGAAGATTATCTGGCGCGGCTGGACGGACCCTAGGACGCGGGAAAGACGAAACAGCGGTCGCGGCGGATCATCAGCCACATCGCCGTTCCGGGTTGCGGCAGGAAGACCGACGGCACCTGCGCATGCAGCAACGACCCGTCGAAATCCATGCGAAATTCCACAAGGCTTTCGGACCCCATAAAGCGGGACCGCTGCACGATCCCCCGCGCGGGCGTGCCCTCGGTCGCGGTGGGGTTGGGACCGCGTCCGCCGCGATCAAAGTCGATCTTGAGGTGCTGTGGTCGGATGACGATATCCACCTCGGTCCCATCCGGCACGCCGGGGGCGAGGAAATGGCCAAAGGCGGTTTCGGTCAGCGCACCACGCACCTTGCCCCGGATCACGTTGATATCGCTGAAAAAGGCGGCAGCGGCCCGGTCCGCGGGGGCATTGTATATGTTGTAGGGGGCGCCGCGCTGCACGATCCGCCCGTCCCGCATCAGGGCGATCTCGTCGGCCATGCGCATGGCTTCGGCCGGTTCGTGGGTCACCAGAAGGACGGCCGCGCCTTCGGATTTCAGGACGTCCAGCGTTTCGTCGCGAATTTCGTCCCGAAGCCGGTCGTCCAGACCGGAAAAGGGTTCGTCCATCAGCATGATGCCGGGGCGGGGGGCCAAGGCGCGGGCGAGGGCGACGCGCTGCTGTTCCCCACCCGAAAGCTGATGCGGGTAATTGTCGATATGACCCAGCATCCCGACCTTGCGCAGCAGTTCCTCGACCCGGGCCCGCACCTCTGGCCCGCGCCCCTTGAGGCCAAAGGCCACATTTCCGGCGACGGTCAGATGAGGAAACAGCGCGAAATCCTGGAACATCAGCCCAATTCCCCGCCCTTCGGGGGGCACCCGGTAGATCGTATCGCAGATCAATTGCCCGTCGACGTGGATCGTGCCGCTGTCCTGCATGTCGACCCCGGCGATGATCCGAAGGGTCGTCGATTTCCCGCAACCGGACGGCCCCAGGAGGCAGGTGACCTGCCCCGGCATGATCGACAGCGACACGCCATCGACAACGCGGCGGCCCTCAAAGCTCCGTTCGATGTCGCGGATTTCTAGGCGGGGTGTGGGCTGCACGGGCTGTCCTAATTCCGACTAAAGCTATCGGGTATCGGGTCCATCTAGCAATTGCCCCGCCGCTCGGCAAGAGCAGGCGGGGCTGGGATGGTCCGGCGGCTACATCGTCGTGTTCACCGCGCCCCCGTCCAGCAGGATGTTCTGCCCGACGATGAACCCGGCGTGCTGGGAACAGAGAAAGGCGCACATGGCCCCGAATTCGGCCGCGGTGCCATAGCGCCGGGCAGGGATGGTCGCCTGCCGCTTGGCGCGGGCTTCGTCGATAGTGATCCCTTCGGCGTTGGAGACGCCGGTATCAAGACCGACGGCGCGGTCGGTCGCGTGGATGCCGGGCAGCATGTTGTTGATCGTAACCCCATGCGGCGCCACCTGCCGCGACGTGCCCGCGACATAGCCGGTCAGGCCCGCGCGGGCCGAATTCGACAGCCCCAGAACAGGGATCGGAGATTTCACCGATTGCGAGGTGATGTTGACCACCCGGCCCCAGCCCTTGTCCATCATCCCCGGAAGAAGCGCCTTCATCAGGGCGATCGGGGCCAGCATATTGGCGTCCAGCGCCTTGATGAAATCGTCGCGGTCCCAGTCGGTCCACATGCCGGGCGGCGGGCCGCCGGCGTTGGTCACAAGGATATCGACGCCCTTGGCCGCGTCCAGAACAGCGGCCTGACCGTCGGGGGTGGTCACATCGGCGGCGACCGTCACCACGTTCACTCCAAACCTGTCGCGGATCTCCTGTGCGGCGGCTTCCAGCGCCTCGGACCCGCGCGCGTTCATGATCAGGTCGACACCCGCTTCGGCCAGCGCCTCGGCGCAGCCGCGGCCCAGCCCCTTGGACGATGCGCAGACCAATGCGCGCTTTCCTGCGATACCCAGATCCATTCCCGGTCTCCCCTTTGTGGCAGTTCCCGCCAGAGGTAGCGCGACAGGGGCCCCTTAACAACGCAGAACTGCTGTTCGCCCGTTGACCTCATTTCCTGTGCTGCATAGGGTGGCTCGGTTCCAGATGCCTTCGTTCCAAGGTCTTTTTCGGTCATGTCTGATGACGTCTACAGCTCTGCCCAGACCCTGCCAGTCTACCGCTCCGAAGATTTTCGGGTCGCATCCGGCGTGGCGGAAGGCGACGGGCTGAGTTTCGCGGATGAATTGGTGATGGATGATATCTATCACCTGTCCGAACGCGCGGTCAGGACACCCATGGTCGTCGATCAGGATGGCAGCGGCCGGACCTACCGTATTCTGGACCGGTCGGAGGCGGGGAAGCCGGGCAATCTTCTGGTTCTGGACAGTTGCTTGACTTTGATTGCCCCCGACAGCGCCACCTACGAGGCCTTGGTTCTGGTCGAGGTCGAGGATGGCATGGCGGTGGAGGTCTACCTCTTGCCGTTGGCGACGCTGGAACCGCGTACCGATTACCAACTGGTCGGGATAGACCGTCACGCGGCGACGACCCGCTTTGCCGAGGTCGCCTGCGTGTCATTTACCCGCGGCACCCATATCACCCTTGCCTCTGGCGAACAGCGCCCGGTCGAATTGCTGCAGCCGGGCGACAAGGTGCTGACGCGGGATGACGGGCCGCAGGAAATCCGCTGGATCGGGCAGGCGACGCTGCGTGCGGTCGGGGCCTTTGCGCCGGTAGTGATCCGCAAGGGCGTTTTGCACAATGAAAATGACCTGCGGCTGTCGCCCGATCATCGGATTTTCGTCTACCAGCGGCAGGATCGGGTCGGCGCGGGCCGGGCAGAGGTCTTCGTGAAGGTGCGACACCTGATCAATGGCGATACGGTGTTTCAGGAAGACGGCGGGTTCGTCGACTATTTCCAGCTGCTTTTTGACGATCACCAGATTATCTTTGCCGAAGGGATCGCAGCCGAAAGCCTGCTGGTCGATCCGCGCACCCGCGCCGCCATCCCGGACGAGGTGGGCCGGCAGGTGTCCGGCAACCGGCCCGGGCACAAACACCGGACCCATCAAGACTATGAAGTCGCCGAAAGCCTGATTTCGCGGCCCGATGCCGCGGCGCTTCTGCGCCGGGCGTCGTCGTCAGGGGCAGACTAGCGTCAGGACCTATTCTGAAGAGGCGCGGCGTACGCGCAGCCAATTGGTGATTGCGATGATCCGGAGCGCGGCCACGACGAAGATGAGCACGTCAAGGATCATCAGCGCCGGAGCCAGAATTGCCGGTCCATAGAGCAGGATCGATTGCGGGTATTCGTCGTAGCTGCTCAGATCTCTGAACCGGTAGAGCAGTCCTTGGGACGTGAAAAGCAGAGTGATGATCAGGCTGTCACGCCAGGTCGCGAAAAGCATGGTCCAATTGTCTTCTTTCGACGGTCCGGACTGGCGGCCCCGGTCATAATAGGCAAATCCAACCAGCGTGATGCCAACCGCCAAGAACAAAGCGACATAGGAAAGCCGGATCATCGCATTCCTGAATTCGGGGTCATTCATCAAATCGTATACAGGCGGCATATCGTTCTCCTTGAAATGGGGCGATAATACCGTCGATACCCGGCCTGTCCATCGCCTGTACCGATTGCCCTTTGATCCATGCCCGGATATAGCGCGCGCATGACAAATCGCCCCGCTCTCCCGCCCGAAATCGCCCGCCGCCGGACCTTTGCGATCATCTCGCACCCCGACGCCGGGAAAACGACCCTGACGGAAAAGTTCCTGCTTTTCGGCGGGGCGATCCAGATGGCCGGTCAGGTGCGGGCCAAGGGCGAGGCGCGGCGCACCCGGTCGGACTTCATGAAGATGGAACAGGACCGGGGGATTTCCGTTTCGGCCTCGGCCATGTCCTTTGATTACCGAACCTTCCGGTTCAATCTTGTCGACACGCCCGGCCACTCTGACTTTTCCGAAGATACCTACCGGACGCTGACGGCGGTCGACGCCGCCGTGATGGTGATCGACGGGGCCAAGGGCGTCGAAAGCCAGACCCAGAAGCTGTTCGAGGTTTGCCGACTGCGCGACCTGCCAATCCTGACCTTCTGTAACAAGATGGACCGGGAAAGCCGCGATACGTTCGAAATCATCGACGAGATTCAGGAGATGCTGGCGATCGACGTGACCCCGGCCAGCTGGCCCATCGGGGTCGGGCGCGATTTCCTGGGGTGCTACGACCTGTTGAACGACCGGCTGGAACTGATGGACCGGGCCGATAGAAACCGCGTCGCGGAATCGATCGAGATCAAGGGGCTGGACGATCCGCGTCTTGCCGAACACGTCCCGGCGGCCCTTCTGGAAAAACTGATCGAAGAGGTCGAAATGGCGCGGGAGTTGTTGCCCGCGCTGGACCGGCAGGCCGTGGCCGAGGGGACGATGACCCCGATCTGGTTCGGCTCGGCGATCAACTCTTTCGGGGTCAAGGAATTGATGGAAGGGATCGGCGCCTATGGCCCCGAACCGCAGCCGCAGGCGGCCTCGCCCCGGCAGATCGCACCGGAGGAACCCAAGGTCGTGGGCTTTGTGTTCAAGGTGCAGGCCAACATGGACCCGAAACACCGGGACCGCGTTGCCTTTGTCCGACTTGCGTCGGGGCATTTCACCCGCGGGATGAAGCTGCTTCATGTCCGGTCCAAGAAGCCGATGGCCGTCACCAACCCGGTCCTGTTCCTTGCCGCCGACCGGGAGTTGGCGGAAGAGGCCTGGGCCGGGGATATCATCGGCATCCCGAACCACGGGCAACTGCGGATCGGGGATACGCTGACCGAAGGCGAAAACCTTCGGGCCACCGGTATCCCGTCCTTCGCGCCGGAACTGCTGCAAACCTGTCGGGCGGGCGACCCGATGAAAGCCAAGCACCTTGAAAAGGCGCTGATGCAATTCGCCGAGGAAGGCGCGGCCAAGGTGTTCAAACCCTCCATCGGGTCGGGGTTCATCGTGGGCGTTGTCGGCGCGCTTCAGTTCGAAGTGCTCGCCAGCCGGATCGAGATGGAATACGGCCTGCCGGTCCGGTTCGAGCCGTCCCAGTTCACCTCGGCCCGCTGGGTGCTGGGGGACAAGATGGCGGTGGAGAAATTCGCCGCCGCGAACAAGCAGCACATGGCGTCCGACAACGACGGTGACGTGGTCTTTCTGACCCGCTTGCAATGGGACATCGACCGGGTCGGCCGGGACTATCCCGATGTGACCCTGTCGGCCACCAAAGAGATGATGGTCTGACGCCCAACCCGCTTGACCAGACCGACCTGTCTGCTACTGACTGCGGCAGGTCGGGCCTGTAGCTCAATTGGTTAGAGCAGGGCGCTCATAACGCCTTGGTTGGGGGTTCAAGTCCCTCCGGGCCTACCACACCCGGCCATGGCCCGCCGCAGGGGCGGACACATTCAGACATTTTGGGAATTTGGTGGAGCCGATCGGGATCGAACCGACGACCTCGTCATTGCGAACGACGCGCTCTCCCAACTGAGCTACGGCCCCATCGCTGGCTATTTGGCCCGCACGGCCGGTTGTGTCAAGCAGTCCGGCAGAGGATTCCGCAATCGGCCTGCAAAGACTGATGTGGATCAAGGCCCGGAGGTGCCGGGTAGGGCAGGATAGTGCCATAGCAATAGAAAGGAACATCGTATGTACGAACATATTCTCGTTCCCGTCGCGTTTGACGAAGGCCATTCCGCGGACCCTGCTCTTTCTGTCGCAAAGGCGCTGGCAGAGGGCGGATCGAAGGTGACGCTGTTGCATGTGGTCGAGGAGATCCCGACCTATGCGATCAATTACATGCCCGACGACTATCGCGCGGGACTGCTGGAAGCGATCCAGGCGGATCTGGACAAGATAGCCGCCGGCATCGCCGGGGCAAAAGGCGTCGTGGTCAGCGGCCATTCCGGGCGCACCATCCTCGACTGGGCCGAAGACAACGGGGTCGACCTGATCGTGATGGCCTCGCACAAGCCCGGGTTGGCGGATTACTTCCTTGGGTCCACTGCATCGCGGGTTGTGCGCCATGCAAACTGTTCGGTGCATGTCATCCGCTAGGGATGTGCTAGGCTGGGGTCACCAGCCAAAGGAGGAGACCCATGCCGACCATCAGCAAGGACGCCGGGTGCCAGACCGTTCTGACCACCTTTGAAACCACGCCGGGCACCTGCGAGGATCTGCTCGAGGCGTTGCAGGATGCCTATGCGGCCTTCATCAGCAAGCAGCCGGGGTTCATCGCGGCGGGCCTGCATGTGAACGACGCCCAGACCCGGATCGCTAATTATTCGCAGTGGGAAACCCGCGACGATTTCAAGGCGATGCTGCGCAGCCCGGAGATGCGTGAACGTAACCGCCACATCAACGACCTGTGCAAAAGTTTCGAACCCGTCATGTACGAAGTCGCCGGAGTATACCCATGAAGAAAATCCTTCTGTCCCTGTTGATCGCGGGCGCGGGCCCCGCGCTGGCCGAGCCCGTGGGGATCACGCCGGATGTCATGTCGGTCACGATCGAAACCCCATCCGGCCCGGTCGAAATCGGGCGGGTGCAGGACAACACCAACGCGCTAGAGGGGGACTGGGCGCTGACCTCGCGCCCCTGTCCGAATTTCTGCATCCAGCCGATGTCGCCCGCCGAAGGGGTCACGACCATTGGCGAGCTGGAAATGATCGGCTTCCTGCAAGACCCGGACGCCGTGGTGATGGATGGGCGCATCCGCCCGGAGTATGAGGCCGGCACGATCCCCGGCGCGATTTCCGTGCCCTATACCGAGGCCGCCGACCGGCTGGGCGAATTGGGCTGCATCGTCGATTTCGAAGGCTTCGAATGTCCCGAGGACGTGCCGCAGGTGGCCCTGTTCTGCAATGGCCCGTGGTGCGGCCAGTCGCCCACCGCCGCGCGGCGGATGATCGAGGCGGGCTACCCGGCAGAGAAACTGTTCTACTACCGGGGCGGCATGCAGGTCTGGCGGATGCTGGGGCTCACCGTGGTGCCGGGGGCGTAATTCCGCTTGAGGTTGTGTGGGCTTGCCCCTAGCAAGCCTGCATGACTTATCCCATTCTGTTTGCGGCCCTGGCCGCGCTGGGCCTGCTTGGGCTGTTCTTTCTGCGTCGGCGCCTGCGCCGCCGCTGGATCGTCGTGGACGGGTCCAATGTCATGTATTGGGATCAGGACGTGGCCGACATCCGGACCGTGCGCCGCGTGGTGGCGCAGTTGCGACAGGCCGGGTTTCATCCGCTGATCTGGTTCGATGCCAATGCTGGTTACAAGCTGGCGGACCGATACATGGGGCCAATCCCGCTGGCCCGGCAGCTGGGTGTCCGGGCGCAACAGGTCAGGGTTGCCCAGAAGGGCACCCCTGCCGACCCGTTCATCCTGTCCGATGCCCGGCGGCTGAGGGCCCCGGTGGTCAGCAATGACCGGTTCCGCGACTGGTGGGATGACTTCCCCGAGGCCGAACGAGGCAGGCAAATGATCCGGGGCCGGGTGGTCGGGAAGGACCTGAAGCTGGATATTTCCTAGGCGAGATTTTCCACTATGGCACCAAGCGTCCGCCCGGGTGGGCGCGGAACGCGCCCGCCGTGGGGCGGGCGGACGCGTGCCCGACGCTGGCGCGCCGGGCGGGGTTATTCTTCAGTCAAACGCTCTAAGGCCCCGGCATAATGTGCAGGCATTGATGTATGGGTCGCTTTGAAAGCGCTACGGGCCAATCGGCCAAACATTGTGGTGCTGACCTGATGAAGATGCCTTGCTTTGGGCCTGGTTATCCAGTTGCCCGCTTCCGCGTCCGGATAGTATCGCGTCGCCGTTTGCCCTCTTTCTTGTTTGATAGAGGCAATCAGTTCGCGTTCGGCATCGGAAAAGTTGATACCAAACTTTTCCAGCTTAGTTTGCAGAGCGACGAGGTTGTGCGCTTGGTCTTTGATCTGTCTCGCTGAAAGACCGTTTGCGGCCAAGCCTGCTTTGAGGAGCAGCTCGATTGCGTGAAAATAGAGGAAATAGACAGGCTCAGGCAGTTTATCCGCTGAGGGATTTGCCTTTCGAAGCGTCGCGGCGGCGGCAAGATACTCCTCGGCGCGGTTCAAAAGTCCGAGCCAATAATAGTCCCTCAATACTTCATCGTCTTGATCCAAGATTACCTCCCCCGCCGCTTCACTCCGCCCCTCTGCCCCGGCCGTCCCGCTGTTGACCGTCCGGCGGCCTTCTTCCCGTCTTCCACGGCTTTTTCCACCGCGTATTGCCGCGCCAGCGGGTCGTCGGACACCACGAGGTCCACGGTTTCCAGCCGTTTGATCTCGTCGCGCAGGCGGGCGGCCTCTTCAAATTCCAGGTTCTCGGCGGCCTTGCGCATGTCGGTCCGCAGCCCGTCCAGAACCGCCTCCAGGTTGGCGCCGTGCAGGGGTTTGTCGACCTTGGCGGTGACCCGGTTCATGTCTACGTCGCCCTTGTAAAGGCCCGCCAGAACGTCCTCGACGTTCTTTTTGACGGTGGCCGGCGTGATCCCGTGTTCCTCGTTATAGGCGATCTGCTTGGCGCGGCGCCGGTCGGTTTCGCGCATGGCCCGTTCCATGCTGCCAGTGATCCGGTCGGCATACATGATGACGCGCCCTTCGGCGTTTCGCGCCGCCCGGCCGATGGTCTGGACCAGCGATGTCTCGGACCGCAGGAACCCTTCCTTATCCGCGTCCAGAATGGCCACCAGCCCGCATTCGGGGATATCCAGCCCCTCGCGCAGCAGGTTGATGCCCACCAGCACGTCGAAGGCGCCCAGCCGCAGGTCGCGCAGGATTTCGATTCGTTCGATCGTGTCGATGTCCGAGTGCATATAACGGACGCGGATGCCCTGTTCGTGCATGTATTCGGTCAGGTCCTCGGCCATGCGCTTGGTCAGGGTGGTGACAAGGGTGCGGAAGCCCGCGGCGCTGACCTTGCGCACCTCGTCCAGAAGATCATCGACCTGCATTTCGACAGGGCGGATTTCCACCTTCGGGTCCAGAAGGCCGGTGGGCCGGATAACCTGTTCGGTGAAAACGCCGCCGGTCTGCTCCAACTCCCAAGCCGCCGGAGTGGCGGAAACGAAGACGGATTGCGGGCGCATGGCGTCCCACTCCTCGAACTTCAGGGGGCGGTTGTCCATGCAGGACGGCAGGCGGAACCCGTGTTCGGCCAGCGTGAATTTCCGCCGGTAGTCGCCCCGGTACATGCCGCCGATCTGAGGGACGCTGACGTGGGATTCATCGGCGAAAACGATGGCGTTGTCGGGGATGAATTCGAACAGCGTCGGGGGCGGTTCGCCCGGCGCGCGGCCCGTCAGGTAGCGGGAGTAGTTCTCGATCCCGTTGCAGACACCGGTTGCCTCCAGCATCTCAAGGTCGAAATTGGTGCGCTGTTCGAGGCGCTGCGCTTCCAGCAGCTTGCCCTCGTCCTGTAACTGCTTCAGCCGGACAGCGAGTTCTTCCTTAATCCCCTTGATCGCCTGCTGCATGGTCGGGCGCGGGGTGACGTAGTGAGAACTGGCGTAGATGCGGATTTTCTCGAACGTATCCGTGCGCTGCCCGGTCAACGGGTCGAATTCGGTAATGGTTTCAAGTTCTTCCCCGAAGAACGACAGTTTCCAGGCCCGATCTTCAAGGTGGGCTGGCCAGACCTCGAGGCTGTCGCCGCGCACCCGAAAGCTGCCTCGTTGAAAGGCCGCGTCGTTGCGCCGGTATTGCTGGGCCACAAGGTCGGCCATGACCTGCCGCTGGTCATACATCTTGCCGACGTGCAGGTCCTGGGTCATCGCGGAATAGGTTTCGACGGACCCGATCCCGTAGATGCAGGACACAGAGGCCACGATGATCACGTCATCCCGTTCCAGAAGCGCCCGCGTGGCCGAGTGGCGCATCCGGTCGATCTGTTCGTTGATCTGGGATTCCTTCTCGATATAGGTGTCCGACCGGGGCACATAGGCTTCGGGCTGGTAGTAGTCGTAGTAGCTGACGAAATATTCGACCGCGTTGTCCGGGAAGAACCCCTTGAATTCACCATACAGCTGGGCGGCGAGCGTCTTGTTCGGGGCAAGGATGATGGCCGGGCGCTGGGTTTCCTCGATCACCTTGGCCATGGTGTAGGTCTTGCCGGTGCCGGTGGCGCCCAGAAGCACCTGATCGCGTTCGCCGTCGCGGACCCCGGTCGACAATTCCGCAATCGCGGTCGGCTGGTCGCCCGCGGGCTGAAATTCGGTCTGCATGACGAACCGCTTGCCGCCTTCCAGCTTCTCGCGCTGTTCGGGCGCGCGGTGCATCATTGGCATCTGATCGGGGCGGTTGTTGTGCATGAACGACTCTCCGGGGCTGAGCCGCTACAATTGTGCCTATTTTGTTCCGGTTCAAGGGGGGCTGCTGACAGCCTGCTGTCAGCATGTCGGGCGGGGGCGCAACCAGACTACCTGTAGACCTGATCCTTGCCGGGGAAGCTGCGGTCGCGGACCTCTTCGGCGTAGGTCTTCACGGCCTCTTCGATCATCGGGCCAAGTTGGCCGTAGACCTTGACGAACTTCGGGGTCCATGGATTCAGGCCGAGCATATCCTCAAGCACGAGAATCTGCCCGTCGCAATTTGCCGAGGCGCCGATGCCGATGGTCGGGATATCGACCGCTTCGGTGATCCGGTCGGCGAGTTCTTCGACAACCCCCTCGACCACGACCGCAAAGGCGCCCGCTTCGGCCACGGCCTTGGCATCGTTGATGTGCACCTGCCACGCCGCTTCGTCGCGGCCCTGCACCTTGAACCCGCCCATGGTGTTCACCGATTGCGGCGTCAGGCCGATATGGGCCATCACCGGAATTCCGCGTTCGACCAGAAAGCGGATCGTTTCGGCCATACGTGCCCCGCCTTCCAGCTTGACCGCCTGGCACTGGGTTTCCTTCATGATCTTGGCGGCGTTGCGGAAGGCCATGTTGGGGCTTTCCTCGTAAGTGCCAAAGGGCATGTCGACGACGATCAGCGCCTTTTTCGTGCCGCGCACCACCGCTTTGCCGTGCATGATCATCAGGTCAAGCGGCACGCCGACGGTGCTTTCCATCCCGTGCATGACCATACCCAGACTGTCGCCGACAAGGATGAAATCCGCGTATTTGTCGACCAGCGCCGCCGTATGGGCGTGATAGGAAGTGAGCGAGACGATCGGTTCGCCCCCCTTGCGGCTACGGATTTGCGGCACGGTCGTGCGGCGGACCTGTTCGTTCTGGGCGCTCATGGGGCGATCTCCCTTTGGTCAATCAGAAGGACTGCGTTGTCCTCGGGGCCGAATTCGGCGGAAATCATGATGCCGACCGGGCCGGTCAGCGGGCCGGTGGCGGGGTCAAGGCTCAGGGCCTTGGCGATGTCCACCGCCTTCAGTCGCGCGCGGGGCTCGGCGTTGATCCGGGCGCGGATCGCCTCGGCCATATCCTCGACGGTGCCGCCACCCGCGGCGACCGCTTCGGCGTCGGTCAGCGCATGGTTCAGGCAGACAGCCGCCGCGCGATCCTCGGGGGTCAGACGGGTATTGCGGGATGACATGGCAAGCCCGTCGGGTTCGCGAACTGTGGCAACGCCGACAATGTGGATCGGCAAATGCAGGTCGCGCACCATACGGCGGATCACCTGCAATTGCTGATAATCCTTTTCCCCGAAATAGGCGGCATCGGCCTGCACGATGTTGAACAGCTTGGTCACGACCGTCGCGACCCCCCGGAAATGGCCGGGGCGCACCATCCCATGCAGCATATTGGCCAGCCGGGTGGTCTCAACGATGGTCTCATCTCCGTCGGGATACATTTCCTCGACGGTGGGGATGAACACCGCATCGACGCCCGCCGCTTCCAGCTTGGCCAGATCGTCCGCCTCGGTCCGGGGATAGGTTTCCAGATCCTTTGGGTTTCCGAACTGGGTTGGGTTCACAAAGATCGTGGCGACGACCCGGTCGTGAACGCCCGCCGCCTCGGCGACCAGCGACATATGTCCGGCGTGAAGCGCGCCCATCGTGGTGACAAGCCCAACAGTTTCACCCGCGTCCCTGAAAGACCAGACGGTCTGGCGTATGTCGTTGATGGTGCGGCAGATGTACATGATCCGTCCCTCGTTTGCCCTTTTGATACGGTGCCGCGCGGGGCTTCACAACAGGCGCTGTCGCATTCAGTCTTCCATATGTCGGCTGGTTCCCACGCAAGGGAATGGTTTCCGACAAATTGCCCGCAATTCTGCCCTATGGAGTCGGCCAATGAAAACTCAAGTCAAAGCTCTTGTCGTCGGCGGCGGTGCCGTTGGCACCTCGATCGCCTACCATCTGGCCAAGGCCGGCTGGGACGATGTCATGCTGATCGAACGGGACGAGCTGACCTCCGGCTCGACCTGGCACGCGGCTGGCCTGCTGCCGCTGTTCAACATGTCCTATGCGACCACCCACATCCACAAATACTCGGTCGATTTCTACAAGACACTTGAGGAAGAGACCGGGCTGAACGCCGGTTTCGCCGTGGTCGGCAACCTGCGCATGGCCCAGACGCAGGAACGTATGGACGAATACATGCTGTATGCGTCCACCGCCGAAACCTGTGACGTGAAATACGAATGGCTGACCCCGGACCAGATCAAGGAACGCTGGCCCCTGATCAAGACCGACGACCTGAAGGGCGCGATCTATCACACCGAAGACGGCTATATTAACCCCGCCGACGTGACGCAGGCGATGGCAAAGGGCGCCCGCCAGCGCGGGGTCGAGATTGTCCGCAAGATGCAGGCCGATGCCTTCCACTGGAACGGCACCCATTGGGAAGTCACCTGCACCGTCATGGCGGAAAAGGGCGGCAACCTGGTCGAGACGGACGAAAAGGTCGTCATCACGGCCGAGCACGTCGTTACCGCGTCGGGCAACCACGCGCAGCGCACCGCCAAGCTTCTGGGCATCAAGATGCCCGCGATCCCGGTGGAACACACCTTCATCGTCATGGACAAGGACCCCGAACTGGTCAAATGGCGCGAGGCGGGCAACCCCGAACACCCCGTCGTGCGTGACGCCGACAATGAATCCTACGCCCGCGAGGAACGCGGCGGCTGGATCCTTGGCATCTACGAACACGGTGCCCCGGCCCGGTTCGAACATGGCGTGCCGGACAGCTTCCGCGCCGACCTGTTCCCGCTGGATCTGGACCGGATCGCGGATCAATACATGGCGATGGCCGAACGTGTGCCGTCCTGTGCCGATAGCGGCCTGAAGGACGACTTCAACGGCCCGATCTGCTACACCCCCGATGGCAACCCGCTGGTCGGCCCGGCGCCGGGCCTGCGCAACATGTGGCTGGCCGAAGGCTTTTCCTTCGGGATCACCGCCGCAGGCGGCACCGGCTACTACCTTGCCCAGATGATGGTCGACGGCGAGGCCGAAATCGACATGGCGAGCCTCGACCCCAAGCGGTATTCGTCCAACTGGATGACCACCGAATTCGCGGCCCGCAAGAACGAAGAATGCTACGAACACGTCTACATCCTGCACCACCCGGATGAAGAACGCGAAGCCTGCCGCCCGCTGCGGACCGCCCCGGCCTATGACCGGCAGAAGGCCCGCGGCGCGCAGTTTGGTTTCGTCAACGGCTGGGAACGCCCGAACTACTACGGCCCGCTGGATGCACCTGAAACCTTCGACCACGACAGCCGGTCCTTCCGTCGCGGCGGCTGGTGGCAATATGCCGTCGAAGAGGCCAAGGCGATCCGCAACGGTGTTGGCCTGATCGACGCGACGGCCTTCTCCAAGCATGTCGTCAAAGGCCCCGGTGCAACCCAGTTCCTTGACTGGTTCACCTGTAACAAGCTGCCCAAGGTCGGCCGGATCAACCTGACCTATGCGCTGACTTCGAACGGCACCACCCGGACCGAATACACCATCGTCCGTAACGGCGAGAACAACTACTACCTCGTGTCTGCCGGGGCCTGGACCGAATACGACGCCGACTTCCTGCGCAAGGCCGCCGAGGACAAGATGGACGAGTTCGGCTACATCGAAATTCAGGATGTGACGACCCAATGGGGCGTCTTCGCCATCGCCGGGCCGAAATCCCGCGATGTGCTGAAAGAGGTGATCAACGACGCGGATCCGGAAACTGCCCTGTCGAACAAGCGGTTCCCGTGGCTGTCGGCCCGCAAGATCGAGCTGGGCATGTGCCCGGTCAACGCGATCCGCGTGGCCTATACCGGTGAACTGGGCTGGGAACTTCACCACCCGATCGAGATGCAGAACTACCTGTTCGATCTCTTGGAAAAGGCCGGGGAAAAGCACGGGATGAAGCTGGTTGGTGCCCGCGCCCAGAACTGGCTGCGTCAGGAAAAGTCCTACCGCGCCTTCGGCAACGAACTGGGCCGTGACGCGACCCCGCTGGAAGCCGACCTGCCGCGCTTTGTCGATCTGGAAAAGGAATTCCACGGCAAGGATAAGTTGGTGGAAACCGGCGTCCGGTCCAAGTGCTGCACCCTGCTGATCGACGGTCCGGCCGATGCTGATCCGTGGGGCCGCGAGGCGCTCTATGCCGAGGACGGCACCCGTGTTGGTCGCCTGACCTCGGGCGGCTATTCCGTGGCCTTCGAGAAGTCCATCGGGATGGGCTATGTCAAACCCGAACTGGCCGTGGAAGGCACCAAGCTGAAGGTCAAGATCCTGGACCAGCTTTGGGACGCCGTCGTGACCTGCGACAGCCCCTACGACCCGAAGAACGAAGTCATCCGCAAGGACGGCTGAGAAACGGAAAGGGCGGCCAATCGGCCGCCCTTTCTTTTTGTCTGGTAAGGGGCGAATGGAATCCGATCCTAACGCAGCCTGTCAGGCAACAGGGCCGAGGCCAGGTCTGCGCCAATTGCGGGGGACGTTCCCGCGACAATATCAGCCACGAACTGACTGTAGCCCGGTGCGGATTGAAACCCGTATCCGCCCTGCGCCGCACACCAGACAAAGGATCGGTCCGCCGGGTCCGGGCCAAGCACCATGTTTCGGTCGGCCACGAAACTGCGCAGCCCGGCCCAGTTGGACAGCATCCGGGTGACGGGGGCGGTGACGTGATCCTCGTACCGGGCCAGCCCTTCGGCAAGGGTCATGTCACCGGCCCATGCGTCATGCGGTTCGGTCGGGTCTTCCTCGGCCGGAGAGACGATCAGCGCCCCGGCGTCGGGCTTGGCATACCAAGTCTCGCCCACGCCAAAGAGCATGGGCCAACGGGATACGTCCTGCCCTTCGGGCGCGGCAATGCGGGCCATGGACCGGCGGTAGGGGGTCAGGCCGATGGGCGGGACATTGGCAAGGGCGGCAACCTGATCGGCCCATGCTCCGGCGGCGTTCACTAGGGTCCGGCCCTCGACGGTCTCGGCACCAGAGGATACAGCCCAGCCCGTCGCGGTCTTGCCAATGGCACAGACCCGGAACCCCTGCCGGACCTCGCCGGACTGACGGATGATCCGGGCGAAATCCTGCACGACCTTGTCCGTATCAATGTCCCATGCACCGGGATTATGCGCTGCGAAGGTCACCCGTTCAGGGTTCAGGATAGGCACCATGCCCAATGCGTCGTCCATCGACACAGGCTCAAGCCGCATGCTGGCAACGTCAGCGTCAAAGGCGGCCTGCTCCTCGGGTCCGGCAACCAGCAACAACCCGCGCGGCGACAGGTATCCGGCATCCGGCGCGGTATAAAAATCCCGGCTGGCGGCGGTCAGGGCGCGGATCGCCGGGCTGCCGTAGTTCGGCTCGTACAGCGCCGCCGACCGGCCCGACGTGTGGTAGGCCAGCGCGTCTTCCGCCTCGAGCAGGATGACCGATCCCAGCGCGGACAGGCGGGCGCCGACCGAGGCCCCGGCGATTCCCCCGCCGATCACGATGAAGTCGAACATGGCACACCTCCAGCCCCGGATTCGGGGGCGACCATCGCATTCGGGCCAATTCAGCGAAAGATGAAAACCAAGAATTACGTTGGAATTTCATACTGTTAATGCGAATGTGTAAAAAATACTTTACACGCAGTATCGTCAGGCATACATCAGGTAAAAGATTTTTGACACCATGATGCCGAGAGAACCGCCATGACACATACAGAACGCAACACCCTGATCGCGATCCTGATCAACCTCGGGATCATCTTCGTCTTTGGGTCCCGACTTTGGGCCCTGCATGAAACCGGCGCCTTTGATGCAGCCGATGGTCTGGCCGTCTGGGCGAAGACCGTGCTTTGGATGATCCCGGTCTCGATCGGTGCAACCATCGTCGGAACCATCCTGTTCGAAATCCTCTATTCGATCGCCACGAACAACCCAAAGCCCGAGCTGATCAGCGACGAGAGGGATCACCAGATCAGCATCTACGGGATGCGGGTCACGATGGTCGTGGCCAGTGCCGGTTTCATCGCGGCGCTTGTCGGGCTGGCTTTCGGATGGACGGCCGTCGCCGCGCTCAGCCTGATCCTCGCGGGCTTCGCGCTGGGTGATCTGACCGGAAACCTTGCACGCATGGCCCGCTATCGGGCATGGCTCTGACATGGCGAAACTTCGTATCAGCAATTCCATTCGCAAGCTTCGGTTCGAAGCAGACGAGATGACGCAAAAGGCGCTGGCCGAACGCGTCGGCGTCACCCGACAGACGATCATCGCCATCGAAAACGCAAAGTATTCCCCGACGCTTGAACTGGCGTTCCAGATTGCGGCCGTTTTCGGAAGACCACTGGAAGAGGTCTTCCAGTTCGACGGCGACCCCAAATAGGGCCGCTGAGGCCCCCCAAACCACACCTTTACAAAGGAGCAATCCAATGACCCGGCTTTTTCCGGCCAGCCGAGCTGTGCCTGCACTTCTGTTCTTTCTCACCGCTGTCCCGATCATCGCGGCGCTTGTGCGCATGGTCCAAATCCCAACGGGAACCTTGCCCGACATCGCCCAGCACCTGACCACGACCCCGGTTTCGCACTACCTTCACGCGGCGGCGGGTGCGACGTTTGGTATCATCGGGCCGCTGCAATTCGGGGCGGTCATTTCGGGGCGCTACGGGCGGCGGCACCGGGTGATGGGACGAATATTCGTCCTGGCCGGGGCGGTCCTGTCACTGTCCGCCTTCCGCCTGTTGTGGTCTTACCCGGAAACGGCTACGCCCTTACTGGATGGGGCACGGCTCTTGGCGGCGGTCGTCGTGTTGGCGGCGCTATGGATCGCGGTTCGGGCCATTCGTGGGCGGGACCGGGACAGGCATATGGTCTGGATGATCCGCGCCTATGCCGTCGGGATGGGGTCTTCGACCGTGGTGTTCTTCTTCATTCCCCTGATGATCCTTGGGATCGAAGAACCTGCCCCGCTGGTGTCCGATGCCATCTTCATCCTGGCCTGGGGGATCAATATCGGGATCGCCGAGTTGCTGATTGCCCGGTTTCGGCGGCGGCGGGCGCAGGCTGCGCGACCGGCCCTCGCCTGACCCTGCAACGAAAAAGGCCCGCCAGTTGGCGGGCCTTCCGTGTCAGGTGCAATGGATCAGGACGGAATATCGCCTTCGATCCCTTCAACGTAGAAGCTCAGACCGGCAAGCGTGCCGTCATCCGCCACTTCGCCTTCGGCCAGCCATGGGCTGCCGTCCTGCTTGTTGATCGGGCCGGTGAACGGGTGATACTCGCCCGCCGCGATTGCGTCGCGCATCGCTTCGGCTTCGGCCTTGTATTCCTCCGGCACGGCCGAGGAGATTTCGCCGATGCCAACCATGCCCGCGCCGATGCCGTCCCAGGTGTTGACGCTGGTCCAGGTGCCATCCAGCACAGCCTGCGTGCGTTCGATGTAGTAGGGCGCCCAGTTGTCGATGATCGACGAGATGCGCGGCATCGGGCCAAACTCGGCCATGTCGGCGGCCTGACCGAAGGTGTAGACGTTCCCGGCCTCTTTCGCGGCGGCATGCGGCGCGGTGGAGTCGGTGTGCTGCAGGATCACGTCGCAGCCCTGTTCGATCAGGACCTTGGCGGCGTCCGCTTCCTTGGCGGGGTTCAGCCATTCGAAGATCCAGACGATCTTGAATTCCACATCCGGGTTCACCTTGCGGGCGTGGATGAAGGCCGAGTTGATGCCGCGCACGACTTCCGGGATCGGAACCGACCCGATGTAGCCCACCTTGTTCGACTTGGTCATGCGGCCGGCAAGGGTGCCCTGAATGGCGCGGCCTTCGTAGAAGCGGGCGGAATAGGCCGACACGTTTTCGGCGGTCTTGTAGCCGGTCGCGTGTTCAAACTTCACATCGGGGAAACGGGCGGCGACGTTGATCGTCGGGTCCATGTAGCCGAAGGAGGTCGTGAAGATCAGTTTGCAGCCCTGACGGACCATCTGGGTCATCACGCGTTCGGCGTCCGGGCCTTCCGGCACCGATTCCTGATAGAGCAATTCGACAGCGCCGCCGAAGTGTTCTTCCATTTCCTTGGCCGAATGGTGGTGGTGCTGGGTCCAGCCGCCATCGTTGATCGGGCCCACGTAGACAAAGCCGACCTTCAGCGGTTCCTGCGCGCGCAGCGGCGCACCCAGAACGGCGGCCATGGCGGCGGTGGTGCCAGTTGCAAGCAGTGTTCTTCTTTTCACTTTTCAGTCTCCCAGTTGGTGGGGCGTTTCCCGCCCCGTCATTGTTGCCCCGTCCCGGCAGCCGGGCGCGGGGCGGGTCGATGCCTCAGCGAGAGGCGTGGAATGTCTTGCCAAGCGATCCGGGCGCGCGGCCGGCGGACAGGATGACAAGCACAAGGATCGTCGCGATGTAAGGCGACATTGAGAGGTATTCGACGGGAATCGCAAGCCCTGCCGCCTGAAGGTTCAACTGAAGAACCGTGACACCGCCGAAAAGATAGGCACCCAGCAGCAGCCGGACCGGCTTCCAGCCCGCAAAGACAACAATGGCCAGCGCGATCCAACCCGCACCGGCGGTCATCCCTTCGGTCCACTGCGGCACCCGGACAAGGCTGATATAGGCCCCGCCCAGCCCGGCGCAGGCCCCGCCGAACAGGATGGCAAGGATACGGATGCGGATCACGTGATAGCCCAGCGCATGGGCCGCTTCGTGGTTTTCCCCCACGGCCCGCAGGACCAGCCCGGCGCGGCTGTATTTCAGGAAGGCCCAGACCGCTGCGACAAGGATCAGCCCAACATAGACCATCGGGTCATGGTTGAAGACGATGGGCCCAAGCACGGGGATATCCGACAGGACCGGAATATCCAGCTTTGGAAAGGCGGGGGGGCGCGCCTCGGCATAGTTCTGGCCCAGAAGGGCGGACAGGCCCAGCCCGAACAGGGTAAGAGCAAGCCCGGTCGCCACCTGATTGGACAGGAAATACTGGGTCAGGATCGCGAAGAGGAACGACAGGGCCATTCCGCCCACCGCCGCGCCCGCGAAGCCGACCCACGGATTGCCGGTGTTATAGGCAAAGATCATGCCGCAGGCGGCCCCGGTGATCATCATCCCTTCGACCCCAAGGTTCAGCACCCCGGCCCGTTCGACGACAAGTTCCCCTATCGCGGCCAGCATGATCGGCGTTGCCGCCACCATGAGCGATGCCAGAAGGAGGATCGGATTGATTGCTGAAAGATCCATTACGCGGCCTCCTTCGCGGTCAGACGAATGCGGTAGTTGGTCATAAGGTCAACGGCCAGAAGGAAGAACAGAAGCATCCCCTGGAACAGCTGCACCGCCGACCGGGGCAAGCCGAGCGTAAGCTGCGCGGTTTCCCCGCCGATATAGGTCAGCGCCATCAACGCCCCCGCCAGCAGGATTCCAACCGGGTGCAACCGGCCAAGGAAGGCAACGATGATCGCGGTGAACCCGTAGCCCACGTTGAAGCTCGACAGGATCTGACCCGAAGGGCCGGCCACCTCGAACATGCCGGCGGCCCCGGCGAGCGCGCCCGAGATCCCCATGCAGACCAGAACCAGCCGGTTTGCATTGACCCCGGAAAAGGCCGCCGCACGGGGGCTTTGCCCGGCCAGCCGGACGTTGAACCCGAAGATATGCCGCGACAGGGCGATGTAGGACACGACCACCGCGAAGAGCGCCGCGATGACACCCCAGTGCAGCCCGGTCCCCGCGATCAGGTCGCCGTTATAGGCCGATGCATATTGTTGCAGGTTGCGGCTGCCCGGGAACCCGTGGCCTTCGGGGTTGCGCAACAGCCCCAACGACATGGAGTCGAGCATGAAATCCGCGACATAGACAAGCATGAGCGAGACGAGGATTTCATTGGTCTTGAACTTGACCTTCAAAAGCCCCGGGATCATCGCCCAAAGCATACCGCCGACCATGCCCGCGATGATCATCAGCGGGAAGATCAGCCAGCGGGCCTCCATCGGGTAGAAGGCAAGGCCAACACCGGCGCCGAAAATCGCGCCCATGATGTATTGCCCTTCGGCCCCGATATTCCAGATACCAGCCCGGAACCCAAAGGACAGGCCCAATGCAATCAGGATCAGCGGACCTGCCTTCTTGACCAGTTCGGGCCGGTCGAAGGCCGCGAATTCGCCGAACAGCGGATCCCAGAAAATCGTGCGGATCGATTCAAGCGGCGGCTTGCCCAGCATGGCAAAAACCGCGCCGCCGACGATCATGGTGACCACCACCGCCACAAGGGGCGCAAGGTAGGTCCATGCCTGCGACGGCTGCGGGCGTTTCTCAAGCGTCAACATGGGCCACCTCCATATCGTGTGCGCCGCCCAGCATCAGGCCGATCTCGTTGATCGTCAGCCCCTTGGCCGGGCGCGGGGCCGACAGGCGGCCTTCGTTCAGGGCCGCAAAGCGGTCCGAGATTTCCATAAGCTCGTCCAGATCCTGGCTGATCACGATCACCGCCGCGCCTTCGGCGGCCTCGTCAAGGATCGCCTGCCGGATCGAGGCGGCCGCGGCCGCGTCCACGCCCCAAGTGGGCTGATTGATGATCAGAACCTCGGGGCGCTGCATGATTTCTCGCCCAATGACGAATTTCTGCAGGTTGCCGCCCGACAAGGCGCGGGCGGCAACATGGCTGCCCGGGGTTCGCACATCGAAGGTTGCAATCACCTCTTCAGCGAAGTCCTTGGCCTTGGACCAGCGGACAAAGCCCCGATCGTCGGTCAGTTCCATCCGGACCGCGCCTGTCAGAACCGCGTTTTCGATGAGGCTCATATCTGGGGCGGCGGCATGGCCGTTGCGTTCTTCCGGCGCGGCCGAGATACCAGCCTTGCGGCGGGCATTGGGGGACAGGTGCCCCACCGAATTGCCCTTGAAGCTGATCATGCCGGGCTTGGTCCTCATCTCGCCCGACAGGGCGGCGACCAACTCGTCCTGACCGTTGCCGGCGACACCGCCGATGCCCAGAACCTCGCCCGCGCGGACCTCAACGCTGATGTCCTTCAGCGCGGTGCCGAATTGGTGAGGGGCCGGGGCCGACAGGCCGCTGATCGCCAGAACCACATCGCCTTCCTGCGCCTTGTCGGCCTTTTCGGGGACATGCAGCGTGGCGCCGACCATCATTTCGGCCATGTCGCGGGCCGATGTTTCGCGTGGGTCGCATGTGCCCACGACCTTGCCCAGACGCAGGATCGTCGCGTGTTCACAAAGCGCCCGAATCTCTTCCAGCTTGTGCGAGATATAGAGGATCGAGGTGCCTTCCGACCGCAGCTTGCGCAGGGTTTCGAACAGGATTTCAACCTCTTGCGGGGTCAGAACGCTGGTCGGTTCGTCCATGATCAAAAGTTTCGGATCTTGCAGCAGGCAGCGGATGATCTCGACCCGCTGGCGTTCCCCGGCCGACAGGTCGCCGACGACCCGGTCGGGGTCCAGCGGCAGGCCATAGGTTTCCGACACCTCGCGGATGCGGCGGGCCAGATCGCCCATCTTCGGCGGATTTTCCATCCCAAGGGCGATGTTTTCGGCCACGTTCAGCGCGTCGAACAGCGAAAAATGCTGGAACACCATGGCAATACCGGATGCCCGCGCGGCGCGTGGTTCGCTGGGTTGGAACGAATCCCCTTCCAGCGTCATGGTCCCCGTGTCCGGTTTGACCAACCCGTAGATGGTTTTCACCAGTGTTGATTTCCCGGCCCCGTTTTCCCCCAGAAGGGCGTGCACTTCGCCCTTCTTGATCGAAAAACTGACATCGCTGTTGGCGACGACGCCGGGGTAGGCCTTGGTCAGGCCGGATAGTTCAAGCAGTGTGTCTGTCACAGCCTGCGGTCCCCCTGTTGTTATGGGTTTCGGCCTGTTTCATCAGGCTCGTTGCGACCCCCAGCGCGATGGCGCGGGGGTGCTTTCCTAGTGCCGGGTCGCCGATTGGGCAAGCGATCCGGGAAATCTGTGCAGCGGCATGGCCCAAGGCCCCAAGGCGGCTGCGAAACCGCGCCCATTTGGTGGCAGAGCCGATGACCCCGCAACTGCCGAACCCGCGCCGCAGCAGGGCGTCGCAGAGTTTCAGGTCAAGGTCGTGGCTGTAGGTCAGGATGATGTGCTGTGCGTCCTGCGGCGCATGGGCGGCCAGCAGGACAGGATCGGCGGCGGGCAGGGCGGTGACGCACTCTGCGACATTGGCTGGGAACCGGTCTTGCCCGGTGTCGACCCAAGTGATCGCATAACCCGGCATCGGGGCCAGAATATCGACGATCTCGCGCCCGACATGACCCGCCCCCCAGATCCAGAGCTTTTCCGGCTGAGCCTCGGCCACCTCGATCAGCCAACCGTCCTGAGCGACGGGCGGGGAGCCGGGGCGCAGATTGGTCAGTTTTCGCGCGACCGATGCAGGGACTGGACCGGACGTGCCGGGCAACGGCCGCGCGAAAGGCAGGGAGGACGGTAGGTAGGTCTGGTCAAACCGTTCCCAGACCAGCGTGACGGAGCCGCCGCAGCATTGGCCCAGCGATGGGCCAAGCGGCAGGGTCCGGTGCCGGATTGGGTCTTTGGCGGAAAGCATGGCAAGGGCGTCTTGGGTCGCCCGGTATTCCAACTCTCCGCCGCCGATGGTGCCGTCTTGGCCGTGTGCCCAGACCAGCATGGAGGTGCCCGCGCCACGCGGGGCGGACCCTGCATCGGCGGTGACCAATACCCGGACGACGCTGCCGTGTTCGGCAACCGCCTCCCGCAGTATGGCCAGGTTCAGGCTCATCCCCGTGCCCTCTTGACCGCTTGCAGGACACGTTCGGCGGTCGCCGGGGCATCCAGCATCGGATAGTTCGGGCCACAGGCCGCCGCCGCATTCGACAGCGCAAAGAAGGCCGACATGCCAAGGTTGAACGGCGGTTCGCCCACGGCCTTGGATCGGTAGATCGTCGCCTCGGGGTTTTCGCCGTCCCATAGTTCGACGTTGAAAACTTCGGGCCGGTCCGAACAGGCCGGGATCTTGTAGGTCGACGGCGCGTGGGTGCGCAGCCGCCCCTTGTCGTCCCAGACCAGTTCCTCGGTCGTGAGCCAGCCCGCGCCCTGCACGAAAGCCCCTTCGACCTGCCCCTTGTCCAGCGCCGGGTTCAGGGACCGGCCGACATCGTGAATGATATCCGTCCGCAGGATGCGGTTTTCCCCGGTCAGCGTGTCGATCACCACTTCGGTCAAAGCCGCGCCATGCGAGAAGTAGAAGAACGGGCGGCCCTGTCCCTTGGCCCTGTCCCAGGACAGGTCGGGCGTCTTGTAGAAGCCCGTGGCCGACAGGCTGACCCGGTTCTGGTAGCAGGTGGCAGCGGCCTGTTCGAAGGTCATTTCGTTGTCGCCGACCCGCACCTTGCCGTCTTCGAAACGGACCCGCTCGACTGGGCATTGATGCAATTCAGCAAGGCAGTCGGCCATCCGGTCGCGGATCGTGTCGCAGGCAGCCTTGGCGGCCATCCCGTTCAGGTCCGACCCGCTGGAGGCCGCCGTGGCCGAGGTGTTGGGCACCTTGCCGGTGTCAGTCGCGGTGATCTTGACCAGCGACACGTCGACGCCAAACCGGCTGGCCGCGACCTGGGCGACCTTCTGGAACAGCCCCTGTCCCATTTCGGTGCCGCCATGGTTCAGGTGGATCGACCCGTCCTGATAGACATGCACCAGCGCCCCGGCCTGATTGAGGTGGGTGAGGGTAAAGCTGATCCCGAATTTCACCGGGCTAAAGCCGATCCCGCGTTTCAGGATCGGGTTCCTGGCGTTCCAATCGGCAATCGCAGCCTTGCGGTCGGCATAGTCTGCGTCCGCCAGCAGTTTCTCGGTCATTTCATCAAGGATGAAATCCCGCACCTCCATCCCATAGGGGGTGGTGTTGCCGCTGACCTTGCCCGCGCGAACCGGCCCCATGTTGTGGTAGTAGTTGGTTTGCCGGACCGCGATGGGATCAAGGCCAAGGGTATGGGCGATGTGGTCCATCACCCGTTCGATCCCGAATATCCCCTGCGGTCCGCCGAACCCGCGATAGGCCGTGGCCGATTGGGTATTGGTCCGCAACCGGTGGGATGTGATCCGCGCGTGGTCCAGAAGATAGGCGTTGTCGGCATGCAGCATCGCCCGGTCTGCGACTGGGATGGTCAGGTCCAGCGCCCAGCCGCCGCGGGTGTATTGCTGAAAATCAATCCCCTTGATTCGGCCCGTGTCGTCAAAGCCCACGTCATAGTCGATCCGGAAATCATGCCGCTTGCCAGTGATGGTCATGTCGTCGTCGCGGTCATAGCGCATCTTGACCGGGCGGCCGGTTTTCACCGCAACCACGGCGCAGGCACAGGCCAGCGCATTGCCCTGGCTTTCCTTACCACCAAAGCCGCCGCCCATCCGTCGGGCCTCGACCCGGACGGCGTTCATCGGCACGCCCAGTGCCTCGGCCACCTTGTGCTGAATCTCGGTCGGGTGCTGGGTCGAGGAATAGACGACCACATCGCCGCCTTCTTGCGGCGCGACCATGGCGGCGTGGCTTTCCAGATAGAAATGTTCCTGCCCGCCCATTTCCAGCCGTCCTTGCAGACGGTGTGGGGCCGTGGCCAATGCGGTGTCGGTATCGCCTTTTTGCCAAACGCGCGGGCCGTCGTCGAAATACTGGCCTGCCGCGACCGCCTGATCCACGGTCAGGATCGGCGCCTCTTCGGCATAGGTGATCCGCGCCTTTGCTGCCGCGCGGCGGGCCGCATGGTGGCTGGTCGCCGCGACCACAAAAATCGGCTGGCCGACATAGTGTACCGTGCCATCCGACAACAGCGGTTCGTCATGGATCGACGGGCTGACGTCATTGGCAAAGGGCAGGTCATCGGCGGTCAGAACCGCGACGACACCGGGGGCCGTCCGAACCGGGTCAAAGTCCATCGCGGTGATGGTGCCGCGCGCAATGGACGAGGTGCCGAACGCCAGATGCAGGCAGTTCGCAGGGGTCGGGATGTCATCCACATAGCGGGCCTGACCGGTGACGTGCAGCGGGCTGCTGTCGTGGGGAAGGGGTTTCGTCACGCTCATGCCCGCACCTCCAGCACATTGGTCGCTTGCCCTGACAGTTCCGCGAAATAGCGGCGCAGCAGGTTCCGCGCGGCCTCAAGCCGGTAATCGGCCGAGGCGCGCATGTCCGTGAGCGGTGTGAAATCTGCTGCGAAGGCGGGTAGGGCGGCGTCGATCGTCGCCTCGGTCCAATCTTGGCCGATCAGCGCGTCTTCGACCGCCTTGGCCCGCTTGGGAATGCCCGCCATCCCGCCAAAGGCGATCCGGGCATCTGTCACTTTTCCATCCGCGACGGTCACGTTGAAGGCGCCAAGGGCCGCGGAAATGTCCTGATCGAACCTTTTGGAAATCTTGTAAACCCGCAAGGCAGGCGCGGATTTCGGGAAGCTGACCGCCTCGACGAATTCGCCGGGCGCGCGGTCCTGCTTGCCATAGTCGATAAAGAAATCTTCCAGCAGGATATCACGGCGGGTGCTGCCCTTGCGCAGGTGCAGGGTGGCGCCAAGGGCGATCAGTACCGGCGGGTTGTCCCCAATCGGCGACCCGTTGGCGATGTTGCCGCCAAGCGTGGCCGCGTTGCGCACCTGTTCCGAGGCATAGCGGCGGATCATGTCGGCATAGGACGGGTGATAGACCTGCATGGTTTCATACATGTCGGTCATGGTCACACCCGCGCCGGCGCGGATCACGTCACCCGACAGATCAAACCCTTTCAGGTCCGCACAGCGGTTCAGAAACGCCACCTTGGGCAGGTCGCGCATCTGTTTCGTGACCCAAAGGCCAACATCCGTGGCACCACCGATCAGGGTCGCGTCCGGGTTATCGGCATACCAGGCAGCCAGTTCATCGACCGTTTCCGGGGCGATGGACAGGGGCGATACCTCCAATTCTGCCGCGTCATCGTTCAACCAGTCCGGGGCATCCTCCGCCTCGGCCGCTTCGGCCGCGCGGATGATCGGGGCATAGCCGGTGCAGCGGCACAGGTTGCCGGCCAAAACCACGTCGTGATCTGTCCGGCCCTGCATGTGACCCGCCACCATCGAGGAAATGAACCCCGGCGTGCAGAAGCCGCATTGCGACCCGTGCAGGTCCACCATCGCCTGTTGAACCGGGTGGAGGGTGCCATCAGGCCCCGCCATGCCTTCGACGGTGCGAACTGCCTTGCCGTGCAACTGGGGCAGGAACAGGATGCAGGCGTTCCGGGCGCGCACGCCCTTTTCGTCAGTGACGACAACGCTGCACGCGCCGCAATCGCCTTCGTTGCACCCTTCCTTGGTTCCTGTGAGTCCCTGATCCTCCCGCAACCAGTCAAGCAAGGTTCGGGTCGGATCGGCTGCAACCCGCACGGTCTCTCCGTTCAGAAGAAACGTGATCTCGGTCATGCCATTTTCTCGGCCGCCTTCTGTTTTGCGTAGGCCTTTTCGGCCATTTTTCGCTCGGCGCTGATCCGATGCGGCGTAAAACCAGCGCTCCCTGTTGGTAACTTCAACAAAACCTTGATTGCGGATTCGGGCAAGGGGTGCGGGGCCAATCGCCGCAGAAAGACCTTTTGGGAATTCTTGAAAATCGCTCTGATTGTCAAAAATCACTTGAGTTTTGCCGCATGATCCGCGGCAAGGCAACTGCGCTCTTTCACCGGCCACGGCACTGGGCTAGCTTGCGGCCATGTCGGCCAATCCAAAGTTCATCCACCTGCGCGTTCACACGGAATATTCGCTTCTTGAAGGGGCGGTTCCGGTCAAGAAACTTGCCGCGATGGCGGCCAAGGCGAACATGCCTGCCGTGGCGGTCACAGATACCAATAACATGTTCTGTGCGCTGGAATTTTCGGAATATTCCAGTGGCGCCGGGGTGCAGCCGATCATCGGCTGTCAGATCGATCTGGAATATGTGGCGCCAGAGCCGGGCAAGCGTCCCGACGCCCCCGCACCGCTGGTCCTGCTGGCCCAGTCCGAGGCGGGCTATGAACATCTGATGAAGCTGAATTCCTGCCTTTATCTGCGCACGGATGGGCAGCTTCCCCATGTCACGATAGAGGATCTTGCCGCAAACGCGGGTGACGTGATCTGCCTGACCGGCGGGCCCGACGGACCGGTTGGTCGATTGCTGCGGGCCGGGCAGCACGCCAAGGCGGAATCGCTGATGGCCCGGCTGAAGGATATTTTCGGCGACAGGCTTTATGTCGAATTGCAGCGCCACCCGACCGACGGCGGCCTGCCCGAGGCCGAGCGGCTGACCGAGCAGGGCCATGTGGAAATGGCCTATGCCATGGACCTGCCGCTGGTCGCGACGAATGATGTCTACTTTCCGGCCAGCGACATCTACGAGGCACATGATGCGCTGATCTGTATCGCCGAGGGCGCCTATGTGGACCAGCAGGAACCGCGCCGCAGGCTGACCCCGCAGCACTATTTCAAATCGCCCGAGGAAATGGCGACCCTGTTTGCGGACCTGCCCGAGGCGTTGGAAAACACGGTCGAGATCGCACGCCGCTGCGCTTTCAAAGCCTATAAACGCGCGCCGATCCTGCCGAAGTTCGCGGATGACGAGGTGCAGGAACTGCGTCGTCAGGCGGAACAGGGGCTCAAGGACCGGCTGGCGGTGATCCCCCATGCTGCCCCCGTTGCGGACTACGAGGCCCGGCTGGAGTTTGAATTGGGCATCATCGAAGGCATGGGGTTCCCCGGCTACTTCCTGATCGTTGCCGACTTCATCAAATGGGCCAAGGACCACGATATCCCGGTCGGGCCGGGCCGGGGGTCGGGCGCGGGCAGCCTTGTGGCCTATGCGCTGACCATCACCGACCTTGATCCGCTGCGTTACAGCCTGCTGTTCGAGCGCTTCCTGAACCCTGAACGGGTGTCGATGCCGGACTTCGACATCGACTTTTGCATGGACCGCCGCGAAGAGGTGATCCGCTACGTCCAGGAAAAATACGGGCGCGACAAGGTGGCCCAGATCATCACCTTCGGTGCGCTTCTGTCCAAGGCGGCGGTCCGCGACGTGGGCCGTGTTCTGCAAATGCCTTATGGGCAGGTTGATAAACTTTCCAAGATGATCCCCGTGGAGGGGGTCAAACCCGTCAGCATCGAAAAGGCGCTCGCCGACGAACCGCGCCTGCGCGAGGCGGCCAATTCCGAAGAGGTCGTAAACCGGCTTCTCACCTACGGGCAAAAGATCGAAGGGTTGCTGCGGAATGCCTCGACCCACGCCGCCGGGGTGGTGATCGGGGACCGTCCGCTGGATCAGCTTGTGCCGCTCTATCGCGACCCGCGGTCCGACATGCCCGCGACCCAGTTCAACATGAAATGGGTGGAACAGGCCGGTCTGGTAAAGTTCGACTTTCTGGGCCTCAAGACCCTGACCGTGGTGCAAAACGCCATCGACCTGATCCACAAATCCGGGCGGCAGTTGCACGAAGCCGCGGACGGCAGCCAGATCTATCAGCCCGCCGAAGGGGCCGAGAACCAGATCAACGCGATCCCGTTGGACGACGAAAAGACCTATGATCTTTACGCCCGCGCCAAGACGGTGGCGGTGTTCCAGGTGGAAAGTTCGGGCATGATGGATGCGCTCAAGCGCATGAAACCCACCTGCATCGAAGACATCGTGGCGCTTGTGGCGCTGTATCGTCCCGGCCCGATGGAGAACATTCCCACCTATTGCGAGGTGAAGAACGGCCAGCGCGAGTTGGAATCGGTCCATCCGCTGATCGACCATATCCTTGAAGAAACCCAAGGCATCATCGTCTATCAGGAACAGGTGATGCAGATTGCGCAGGTCATGGCGGGGTACAGCCTTGGCGGCGCCGACCTGCTGCGCCGCGCGATGGGCAAGAAGATAAAGGAGGCGATGGACGCCGAGCGCCCCAAGTTCGAATCCGGGGCCGCCGCCAATGGTGTGGACAAGAAGAAGGCGAGCGAGGTTTTCGACCTTCTGGAGAAATTCGCAAACTACGGGTTCAACAAATCCCACGCCGCCGCCTATGCGGTCGTCAGCTACCAGACCGCGTGGCTGAAGGCGAACCACCCGGTGGAGTTCATGGCGGGCGTCATGAACTGCGATATCCACCTGACTGACAAGCTGGCCGTCTATTTCCAAGAGGTGAAGAAGGGCCTTGGGATCGACTATATCCCGCCCTGCGTGAACCGGTCGCTCGCCACCTTCGACGTGAAGGACGGCAAGCTGGTCTATGCCCTCGGCGCGCTCAAGAACGTCGGCGCCGATGCGATGGGCCTGATCGTCGAGGGGCGGGGCGAAAAACCCTTTGCCACGCTTTTTGACCTTGCCCGCCGGGTCGACCTGAAACGGGTCGGCAAGCGACCGATGGAAATGCTGGCCCGCGCCGGGGCCTTTGATCAGCTTGATCCCAACCGCAGGCGTGTTTTTGAAAGTCTGGATGCGCTGGTCGCCTATTCGGCGGCGGTCCACGATCAGAAGAATTCAAATCAGGTGTCCCTGTTTGGCGAGGCTGGGGATGACCTGCCCGAACCGCGCCTGTCGGGCTGTGCCGATTGGCTGCCCGCCGAACGGTTGGCCGAAGAATTTAAGGCCGTGGGGTTCTACCTGTCGGGCCACCCGTTGGACGACTACCTTGCCCCGCTGAAGCGCAAGGGCGTCCTGACGCTGGACGAGGTGACGGCCAAGGCCGAACGCGGCGCCTGCATCGTCAAGATGGCCGGAACCGTTGCCGGGCGGCAGGAGCGGAAATCTGCGCGCGGCAACCGCTTTGCCTTTGTCCAGATGTCGGACCCGACGGGCAGTTTCGAAGTGACCCTGTTTTCCGACACGCTGGAGGCCTGCCGGGATTTCCTTGAGACCGGGGCGCAGGTGGTCATTCAGGCCGAGGCGACGATGGAGTCGGACCAGTTGAAGCTGCTGGGCCGGAGCGCGTCGCCGATTGACGTGGCGGTGGCCGATGCCGGGGCGACGGGGTTGAAGATTTACCTAGAAGAGGCGCAGGCGGTGCCGGTGGTGCAATCGGTGCTGGATCGTGCACTGGCCGACGGGGTGCGGGGCGGCAAGGGTCCGATCTATTTCTGCCTGATGGACCCCAGCCTGCCGGGAGAGGTGGAACTGGACCTTGGCCAATCCTACCCGGTGACGCCGCAGATCAAGGGCGCGCTGCGCAGCCTTGAGGGCGTTCTGGAGGTCGAGGAAATCTAGGGCGCTGTTGTCGCGGGAGCAAGGCCGCAGGCCGCCCGCGCATCGCCTGCCCGCCCCGGCGGGCTGGCGATTGGCAACCAACGCTCTGCCCCGGTCAGGTCACGCGAAAATTGAACGATAAACCGCCCTGCTTGGGCGTTGCATCGCCACCCCACGGGCAGGCAATGCGCCGACGACCGCCCTGCCTACCAATGCGGTGGGCGTTGATCGGCCAACGGCACGGTGCCGCCTGCATCCATTTCCCGCTCTGCCTCACGCTCCATCAGGATGTTCAGCCGCCGTTTCAGCAGGTCGATGTCCTTTTCCTGACGAGCGACCACGTCAGACAGGTCGTCGACGGTACGCAGCAGGTGCGCGATATCTTCTTCGATGCGGGTTGTGTCGGTCATGGCGCCATTTACCACGGCCCGCGCCGGGGCGCGAGAGGGGAAGCGCCGCAGCCGTTGCCCTTTGACCCAAGCCGCGATAAACGCGGCCCCGAACGATACCGCCCGAGGACACCATGGCCAAGGTCAAGAAAACCCCGCGCCCCAAGGCGGAAACGCCCAAGGGCTTCCGCGACTATTTCGGTGCCGAAGTCACCGAGCGCAGCGAGATGCTGCAAAAGATCGCCGGGGTCTATCATCGCTATGGATTCGAGGCGCTGGAATCGAGTGCGGTCGAGACGGTCGAGGCGCTGGGCAAGTTCCTGCCCGACGTTGATCGCCCGAACGAGGGCGTGTTCGCCTGGCAAGAGGACGCCGAGGGTGACAAACCCGGCGACTGGCTGGCGTTGCGCTATGACCTGACCGCGCCTTTGGCCCGGGTTTATGCGCAGCACCGCAACGACCTGCCAACCCCCTACCGCCGCTTCGCGATGGGTCCGGTCTGGCGCAATGAAAAGCCCGGCCCGGGCCGGTTCCGCCAGTTCTATCAATGCGATGCCGATACGGTCGGGTCCGGGTCGGTCGCGGCGGATGCCGAGATTTGCGCGATGCTGTCCGACACGCTGGAAGAGGTCGGCATCCCGCGCGGCGACTATGTGGTGCGGGTGAACAACCGGAAGGTTCTGAACGGGGTGCTGGAGGCGATGGGCCTTGGCGACGATCAGGACCGCAAGGATGCCGTCCTGCGCACCATCGACAAGTTCGACAAGGTCGGCGAGGAAGGCGTGCGCCAGCTTCTGGGCAAGGGGCGGCTGGATGCCTCGGGCGCCTATATCGACGGGGTGGGGCTTTCGGATGAACAGGCCGCGCCGGTTGTCGCCTTCCTGACGTCGAAAGGCGCGGACAATGCCGAAACGCTGGCCAACCTGTCGGACGCTGTTGGCGCCTCCGAGGTCGGGGCGCAAGGTGTTGCCGAACTGCGCGAGATCGCGGACCTTCTGGCCGCCGGTGGCTATGGGCCTGACCGCATTGTCATCGACCCTTCCGTCGTCCGTGGCCTTGGCTATTACACCGGCCCGGTGTTCGAGGCAGAGCTGACCTTTGAAATCCTTGATGAAAAGGGCCGCCCGCGTCAGTTCGGTTCGGTCGCCGGGGGCGGGCGCTATGACGATCTGGTCAAGCGCTTCACCGGGCAGGAAGTGCCCGCAACCGGTGTCTCCATCGGGGTGGACCGATTGCTGGCCGCACTGCGGGCCAAGGGGCGCATGGGCGGCACGGCGCAGGGGCCGGTCGTTGTGACCGTCATGGACCGCGACCGTATGGCCGATTATCAGGCGATGGTGGCGGAACTGCGGGGTGCCGGCATCCGGGCCGAGGTCTACCTTGGCAACCCCAAGAACTTCGGCAACCAGTTGAAATACGCGGACAAGCGCAATTCCCCCATCGCCGTGATCGAAGGCGGGGCGGAAAAGGACGCGGGCGTTGTGCAGATCAAGGACCTGATCCTAGGGGCCGAGATCGCCAAGAACGCCACGCTGGAAGAATGGAAAGACCGGCCCAGCCAGTACGAAGTTCCGCGCGCCGATCTTGTCGCCAAGGTCCGCGAGATTCTGGAAAGCCAGGGCCAGTGACCGCCGCCGCATCCGCCCGTGCCGAGGCCGCGCGCCTGTCGGATCTGTTCCGTGCCGCCGGGGGGCTGCCGGTCGAGGCTGACATCCTGCAGCCGGCCGAAACCCTGCTGGACCTTTATGGCGAAGATATCCGCGCCCGCGCCTATGTCACCGCCGACCCGCTGCGCGGGGAAATGATGTTGCGTCCGGACTTCACGGTTCCGGTGGTGCAGATGCATATGGAAAGCCGCGCCGAACCCGCCCGCTATACCTATGCGGGCGAGGTGTTCCGGCGGCAGGAAGAGGACACTGGCCGGGCCAGCGAATACCTTCAAGTCGGATACGAGGTCTTTGACGGAAAGGCCCCGGCAGAGGCTGACGCAGAGGTCTTCGCGTTGGTGGCGCAGGCGCTGGATGGGCTGCCGGTGCGTGCCTCGACCGGCGATATCGGTGTGCTGATGGCCGCGGTCTCGGGACTGAAGACGTCCGAGGCCCGCAAGGCCGCGCTGATGCGGCATATCTGGCGGCCGCGCCGGTTCCGCGCCCTCCTGGACCGCTTTGGCGGCAAGACGCCTGTGCCGGCCAGCCGCATCGCCCTTCTGGCCGAACCCGACCCCCGCGCCAAGGCAGGCCCGGATATGGGGCTGCGCGGCTGGGACGAGGTGTCGGCCCGGATCGACGCGTTGCGTGAAGATGCCGCCCTGCCGCCGATCTCGGCCGAGGAAATCGCACTTCTGGATGCGATCCTGTCTTTGCGGGAAACCTGCCCCAACGTCCTGTCGAACCTGCGTGACATCGCCGTGGACCTGCCAGCGATCAGCGCCGCTGTCACCCGGCTGGACGCACGGATCACCGCGCTGTTCAACCGGGGCGTCGAGGTGGATGCGCTTGATTTCGAAGGGAATTACGGCCGCACGTCGATGGAATATTACGACGGCTTCGTCTTTGGGTTCTACGCCGCCGGCCGCCCCGATCTGCCACCTGTCGCCACCGGCGGGCGCTATGACGCGCTGACGCGGGTGCTGGGGCAGGGCCGGGCCATTCCTGCCGTCGGCGCGGTTATCCGCCCCGAATTGGTGGTCGATCTGCGGGGGACGGGCCAATGACGGTGAAACTGGGCGTGCCGTCCAAAGGGCGGCTTATGGAAAAGACCTTTGACTGGTTCGGCGCGCGTGGCGTCAAGCTGGTCAAGACCGGGTCCGACCGGGAATATTCCGCAACGGTCGAAGGGATCGACGGGCTGGAACTGGTGCTGCTCAGCGCGGGCGAGATTCCGCGCGAACTGGCCGCGGGCCGGATCCATCTGGGCGTGACCGGGTCCGATCTGGTTCGCGAAAAGCTGGCCGGCTGGGAAAGCCGCGTGCGGGAACTGCAGCCGATGGGCTTTGGCGGGGCCGACCTGATCATCGCCGTGCCGCAGGCCTGGGTCGATGTGGACACGCTCGACGATCTGGACGCGGCGGCGGCGCAGTTCCGGCGCAACCACGGATTCCGCCTGCGTATTGCTACGAAATACCACCGGCTGACCCGCGATTTCCTGCGCGACAACGGGGTGGCGGACTATCGTCTGGTCGATAGCCAGGGCGCGACTGAAGGCACGGTAAAGAACGAAACCGCCGAGGCGATTGCCGATATCACCTCGACCGGTGAGACCCTGCGGGCCAACGGGCTGAAGATCCTGTCGGACGGGTTGATCCATTCCTCGCAGGCGACCCTGTTCAAAAGCCGCAGCGCTGATTGGGGACCGGAAAACCGGGCCACCCTCGACCGGCTGGAGTTCATCCTCGGGCTATAGCACCCCAATCTCGGCCAACTGGGCAGAAAGGTCTGCGGGCAGGGCGTCATCGTCGGCGCGGGCTGTGCCAAGGTCGATGGGGGCGTCCTCGGGTTTCAGGTAGCGCCAGCCTTGGAACGGGCGCTTCTGCGTGGGCGCGGTGCGGATCAACTCGGGGTCGAGCACGATGGCGCATCGGCGGATACCATCGCTGCCCTCGACCTCGTCCAGCCGCAGGATGCGTTGGCGGCACAGGATTTGCCCCTTGATCACCCAATAAATCGACCCGCCGTTCAGCACTTCTGCCTCGCGCTTGGGCCACATCCGGGTGACGTGGCGCGGCAGCCCGTCGGAGGTCTGTGCCTGCCGCATGGTCTGCCAATGGGCCAGATTGGCGATATCTTCGGTGCCGACCGATAGCTTGACGAGATGGACGGTGTTCTTCACGTGTTCCCCCTAGATGTGGTAGGGTAGGCCCCTGCCAACGATTCTGCCAGTGCCCGGGTATTTAGTGCCGCTGGGCGCTAGTCAAATCGGGGGACCCGCCCTATTGTGTGCCCTCTCACTGCGACTTCTGCCAAAGGATGCCCCCTGCCGATGACCCGTTTTGCTGCCCCCATCGCCGAACAGATCTGGGACATGAAATACCGCTTCAAGCAGGCGGACGGGACGCCTATTGATGCGACAGTCGAGGACAGCTGGCGCCGGATCGCGCGGGCGCTGGCAGCGGTCGAAAAAAACCCAAGTGACTGGGAAGACAGGTTTTATGCCGCGCTGGAGGATTTCAAATACCTGCCCGCCGGTCGGATCACCGCAGGCGCCGGAACCGCGCGACAGGTAACTCTGTTCAACTGCTTTGTCATGGGCACGATCCCCGACAGCATGGGCGGCATTTTCGACATGCTGAAAGAGGCCGCGCTGACCATGCAGCAGGGCGGCGGGATCGGCTATGATTTTTCGACCATCCGGCCCAAGGGCGCGGCGGTGCACGGGGTGGCGGCGGATGCCTCTGGCCCCTTGTCGTTCATGGACGTCTGGGACGCCATGTGCCGCACGATCATGTCCGCCGGGTCGCGCCGGGGCGCAATGATGGCAACGATGCGCTGCGACCATCCGGATATCGAGGATTTCATCACCGCGAAATCCGATCCGGCCCGTCTGCGCATGTTCAACATGTCGGTGCTGGTGACCGATGCCTTCATGGAAGCTGTCAAGGCGGATGGTAGCTGGGAGCTGAAATTCGGCGACCGCGTCTACAAGACGGTCGAGGCCCGCGATCTGTGGGACCGGATCATGCGGTCGACCTATGACTATGCCGAACCGGGCGTGATCTTCATCGACCGCATAAACCAGATGAACAACCTTGCTTATTGCGAGGATATCGCGGCGACGAACCCCTGTGGAGAACAGCCCCTGCCGCCCTATGGCGCCTGTCTGCTGGGGTCGATCAACCTTGCCCGGCTGGTCCACAGCCCGTTCGAAGACGCCGCCCATGTCTGCCTGACCGAGTTGAAAGAGCTGGTCGCGACCGCCGTGCGGATGATGGATAACGTGGTGGATGCGTCGCGCTTTCCGCTGGAGGCGCAGGCGCAAGAGGCACAGGCCAAACGGCGGATCGGGCTGGGGGTTACGGGCCTTGCCGATGCGCTATTGATGTGCGGTCTGCGTTATGGCTCGGAGGAGGCGGCGGCCAAGACCGAGGAATGGATGAAGGCCATCGCGCGTGCCTCCTATCTGGCCAGCGTCGATCTTGCGAAAGAGAAGGGCGCTTTTCCCCTGTTCGATAAAGACAAGTATCTGGCCTCTGGATCGCTGCGCGAGATGGATGAAGATGTGAAAACGGCAATCGCCGAACATGGCATCCGCAACGCGCTTCTGACGTCCATCGCGCCGACCGGGACGATTTCGCTTTATGCCGGGAACGTCAGTTCTGGGATCGAACCGGTTTTTGCCTATGCCTACACCCGCAAGGTCCTGCAAAAAGACGGATCGCGGACCGAGGAAGAGGTCGTGGACTATGCCGTGCAGATGTGGCGTGACAAGTTCGGCGATGCGCCGCTGCCCGATTACTTTGTGAACGCCCAGACGCTGGCGCCGCTGGACCACGTGCGGATGCAGGCGGCGGCCCAGAAATGGATCGACTCGAGCATTTCTAAAACGATCAACTGCCCCGAGGACATCAGCTTTGAGGCCTTCAAGGACGTCTATATGGAGGCGTTCGAGACCGGCTGCAAAGGTTGCACCACCTATCGCCCCAACGATGTGACCGGATCGGTGCTGAGTGTGTCTGAAGAGAAAGCCCCGGCAGATAGCCCGGCCGCCGTCGATGGGGGAGAGGTCGTCTATCTGTCCGAACCGCTGGATCGTCCGGCGGAACTGGAAGGCGCGACCTACAAGGTCAAATGGCCCGACAGCGAACACGCGATTTATATCACCATCAACGATCTGGTCGTCGGCGGCCATCGCCGCCCGTTCGAGATTTTCATCAATTCCAAGAACATGGAGCATTTCGCATGGACCGTGGCCCTGACCCGGATGATTTCGGCGGTGTTCCGGCGTGGCGGGGACGTGTCCTTTGTCGTGGAAGAGCTGAAGGCGGTCTTTGACCCGCGCGGAGGCGCCTGGATGAAAGGGAAGTACGTCCCGTCGATTCTTGCCGCCATCGGCGGGGTGATTGAAAAGCACATGATCTCGACCGGGTTTCTTGCGGGCGAAGGCCTGGGGCTGAAGGCCGATCCGCAAGCCGAAGTGATGCAGGTGAACGGCGCGCCACGTGGCAAGGCCTGTTCGTCCTGTGGGTCCTACGAGATGCGGATGGTCGAAGGGTGCATGACCTGCGCCTCTTGCGGCTATTCGAAATGCGGTTGATCCGCCGGGATCAGCGATCGCCATAAAAATGACATTCCGGGCGGTCATACGGGCCGTTCTGAACAGGGTATGTCGGAAATTGAAAGGTTGAACACGCCATGCGGTTTTATTGGCTGATCGGGGCTGTCGGAATTGCCCTTGGGGGCGCCCATCCCGCCACGACGCTTGACCTGTCGTTCGGGCTCGAGCGTGAGACACTTGGCGTCGGGCGCCTGTTCAACAATGACCAGTTCGGCGACACCTATGACCGCTGGCGGACCGGGTCCTATGTATTTTCGTTGGTGCGCGGGCCGGATTGGTCGGGTGACCTGCCTGGGGCGCCCGGCGAAATCATCGAATATCGCTTCCGGTCCGAAATCATCGCTCCGTCCCGCCTGAATGGACCGGGATCGGATGACCGCCCATATGTCGGTGCGCTGTCTGTCGGGGCGCATACTCATTTCACGCTGGGTCAGGCCGAGGCGAGCATCGGGGCCGACCTGACCGCCGTCGGGCCGCAGACCCGCGTGTCGGACCTGCAAGCAGCCTTCCACGATATGTTCAGCCTGCCGAGCCTGTCCAACGCGGTCGTCGACAACCAGATCGCCGACGCCTTCTATTTCAGCGGCACTGCCGAGCTTTCCTGGCCGCTGCACCTGTCGGAAACCACCGTACTGCGCCCCTTTGTCGAAGCGCAGGCCGGGGTCGAAGACATGGTGCGGATCGGTGGCGATATCATGCTGGGAGAGGCAGGGCAGGGCGGTCTGTGGCTGCGCGACGTTCCGACCGGACAGCTGTATCCGGGTATTACACCCCTTGCGCAGGGCGCGACCTACGTCCTTGGCATGGACTATGCCATTGTCGGCCAAAGCCGATACCTGCCTGAAGATGCGGGTGTCACCGCCCTGCCGGACCGGCTGCGGGTTCGGGCGATGGCGCATTGGCAATTGGGGCCCGAGGTCAGCTGGGGATACGGACTGACCTACCTGTCAGAGGAATTCGAAGGCCAGCCCGAGGGGCAGTTCGTCGGATCGGTGAAGCTGAATTTCAACTTCTGACCAAAAAGTTAACGCCTGTCCTTAAAGTATCTTGATTCGTCCGAATCAGGCTTGTTAGGTTCGCCCCGTAGCACCGCGCGACAAATGACGCGGGCACAGCATGAGGCAGAATACAGGCATGAAGACGGGCTTTCATGGCACGTTCGTCATTTCCTGGTCGCAAACCGAACTGGACGGAAGATGGTCCGCCCCGTTCGAAAACCTGAGGGTCGGAGCCGTTTGGGTCTGGTCCGGAGAGCCCGTTCGGGTTGATGGACCCGCGACGGTCCTGACGTTGGGTGAAGCGGCCGGAGAGGCAGATCTTCGCAGGCGGGCAGCGATGAGCGTCCGCCGGTTGCTGCGCGCGGTTGATGCGTCGGCGGCGGGGCTGCACCTGGATGGCGAAATCGCGGCCCCAGCGTTCGAACGCAGTTTCAACGTCACGGATGGGCGGTCCACTTGGACCGTTACCCTGATCGATGCCGGTTCCGGGCGACCGCCACTTTTGATGTTCACCGGGGAATTGCCGCCGCGCCACGCGGAACTGTGGATCGTGTCCCACAACATCGACCTTGATCAGCGCGACCAGTCCGCCGACCTGCCGGGCGGGGTCATCTGTTTCACTCCCGGCACGGAAATACTGACGGAACGTGGCCCGCGGCTGGTGGAACACCTGTCCGAAGGTGACATGATCCAGACCAAGGACAATGGCTGTCAGGAACTGCTTTGGATCGGCCAGCGGCGGATCACCGGCGCGCGTCTATATGCCATGCCGCATCTGTCGCCGATCCGGCTGCGCGAAGGGGCGCTGGACAAAGGCGTGCCAGACGCGGGCCTGCTGGTGTCGCCGGATCACCGGGTCATGGTGCGCGGCGCCAAGGCACGGGCGCTGTTCAATTGCGACGAGGTGCTGGCCACGGCCCGCGATCTTGTGAATGACGAAACGATCCTTGTGGACCATTCCGTGCGCGAGGTGACCTATATCCACCTGCTCTTGGAATGCCACGAAGTGGTCTTTGCCAACTCGGTCGAAACCGAAAGTTTCCATCCGGCTAGTGCCGCGCTGGACAATCTGGGTCTGGAAGAGCAGACCCGGCTTTACGATCTGTTGCCCGTGCTGCGCGGCGACCCGCAGGCTTATGGCAGTTATGCGCGCCGTGTTCTGTCGAAATCCGAGGCCGCGCTTCTGCGGCATGACGGGCGCCAGCGGGCGTCCTAGACCGCATTCGACAAGTTTTCTTCAGTGGGGCGGGGAAGGGCGTTGACTCTCCCCGCCCCCGCTATATAAGCCGCGCGTTCATTGGTGTTGGTGGCCCCCGCAAGGGGATGCCTGTCACGGGTCCGCCCGTAAGGACAACGCCCTTCATAGTGGCCCCCCGGGGCCTCGCATAACTCGAAGGAGATCAGACGGTGACCAAACGCACCTCTGCCAAGTATAAAATTGACCGCCGGATGGGCGAAAACATCTGGGGTCGTCCGAAATCCCCGGTCAACCGCCGCGAATACGGCCCCGGCCAGCACGGCCAGCGCCGCAAGGCCAAGCTGTCCGACTTCGGTCTGCAGCTGCGCGCCAAGCAGAAGCTGAAGGGCCACTACGGCGACCTGACCGAAAAGCAGTTCCGCCGCATCTACGCCGAAGCCGAACGGGTGAAGGGCGACACCGGCGAGAACCTGATCGGCCTGCTGGAGCGCCGTCTGGACGCCGTCGTCTACCGCGCCAAGTTCGTGCCGACCGTCTTTGCTGCCCGCCAGTTCGTGAACCACGGCCACGTGACCGTGAACGGCAAGAAGGTGAACATTCCTTCCTACCGTGTGAAAGAAGGCGACGTGATCGAGGTCCGTCAGAAGTCCAAGCAGATGGCGCTGGTTCTGGAAGCCTCGCAACTGCCGGAGCGTGACGTTCCCGATTATATCGAAGTTGACCATTCCAAGATGGTCGCAACCTTCGTGCGGACCCCGGGTCTGTCGGATGTGCCCTACGCGGTGCAGATGGAACCGAACCTCGTTATCGAATACTACGCGCAGAACTAAGGTTCGCGCCGATCCATTCGAGGGGCCGCGACGGGAAACCGCCGCGGCCTTTTCCTTTTTGCCACAGGGTTGGGGTAACCGGCAGATGCGCGGTCTTGACTCTGGAAAGCCAGTCGCCCCGCCGCTAAGGAAGGGCCTGGGATGTCAGGGAATACGGCCATGGCCAGCAAGATCAAACCGCAACCGGGGATCATGGAAATCGCGCTTTACAAAAGCGGCGAAGCCACGATTGCGGGCAAGACCGAGGTGTTGAAGCTTTCTGCCAACGAAAGCCCCTATGGACCGTCGGACAAGGCGAAAGCCGCTTTCGCCAAAACCGCCGCAACCCTTCATCGCTATCCCGGCACCGATCATGCCGACCTTCGGTCCGCTATTGCCGAGGTGCACGGTCTGGACCCCGCGCGGATCATCTGCGGCGTCGGCTCGGACGAGGTGCTGCAATTCGTGGCGCAGGCCTATGCCGGCAAGGGCGATGAGGTCATTCACACCGAGCACGGCTTTGCCATGTATCCGATCCTGGCCCATGCGGTCGGGGCGAAACCGGTTTGCGTGCCGGAAAAGAACCGTCGCGTGGACGTCGATGCGGTCCTGTCGGCCTGCACACCCAAAACACGGATCGTCTTTATCACCAACCCCGGCAATCCGACGGGGACGATCCTGTCCAAGAAGGATCTGGCCCGGTTGGCCAATGGTATCCCCGAAAAGGCGCTTCTGGTGCTTGACGGGGCTTATACCGAATTTGCCGATGGGTCGGACGGTGGCGCATCCCTGGTGGAGGCCCGCGAAAACGTCATCATGACCCGCACCTTTTCCAAGGCCTATGGGCTGGGTGGGTTGCGGATTGGCTGGGGCTATGCCCCGGTCGAGATCATCGAGGTGCTGAACCGTATCCGCCAGCCGTTCAACCTGTCCCCGACCCAATTGGCCACGGCCGAAGCGGCGGTGCGCGATCAGGACTGGCTGACCAAGGTCGTGACCGACAACGCCCGTAACCGCGCCTGGCTGGTCGAGGCGCTGAACGATATCGGTGTCGCAGCCGACGAAAGCCACGCGAATTTCGTCCTTGCGCGGTTCAATTCTGAAGAAGAGGCCGCGGGATGTGACGCCGCGTTGCGGGCCGATGGGATTATCGTGCGCCGGGTGGGGGGCTACGGCTTTCCGCAGGGGCTGCGGATCACGGTGGGCGAGGAATCCGCCTGTCGCCGCGTTGTCCACGTGATTGGCCAGTTCAAAGGGGTTCGCTGATGGCGCAGGTCTATGATCGGGTGGCCCTGATCGGTCTGGGGCTGATCGCCTCGTCGATGTTCTGGGCGATCAAGCGCGCCGGGCTGGCGGGCGAGGTGACGGGCTTTGCCCGGTCCGCCGAGACCCGCGCCACGGCCCGCGACATTGGCCTATGCGACCGGGTGTGCGACAGCGCGGCGGAGGCGGCCGAAGGTGCCGATCTTGTTGTGCTTTGCGTGCCCGTGGGTGCGATGGGGGCGGTCGCCGCCGAAATCGCGCCGGTGCTAAAGCCGGGCGCGACCGTGTCGGATGTCGGATCGGTCAAGAAATCGGTGATCGAGGCGGTCGGGCCGCATATCCCCGAGGGCGTGCATTTCATCCCGGCCCACCCGCTTGCGGGGACCGAACATTCCGGCCCCCGCTCGGGCTTTGCCGAGCTGTTCGACAACCGCTGGTGCATTCTCGTGCCCGAAGGCGCGGACGCGGCGGCAACGGCCCGCCTGCGGGCGCTGTGGGAAGGGATGGGGTCCAACGTCGAGGAAATGGATGCCGAACACCACGATCTTGTCCTTGCGGTCACCAGCCATACGCCGCACCTGATTGCCTATACGATGGTCGGCGTCGCCGATGACCTGCGCCGCGTGACCGACAGTGAAGTAATCAAGTATTCCGCCGCCGGTTTTCGGGATTTTACCCGGATCGCGGCCAGTGATCCGACCATGTGGCGCGATGTCTTCCTGACCAACAAGGAGGCGACGCTGGAGATCCTTGGCCGTTTCACCGAAGAGCTGTTCGCCTTGCAACGGGCGATCCGCACCGGCGATGGCGACCACCTGCACGCCTATTTCACCCGGACCCGCGCCATCCGCCGCGGGATCATCGAGGCCGGGCAGGACACCGATGCCCCGAACTTTGGCCGGACCCCTGCGAAGAAAGGCTGACGCCTTGCTTGCATGGCCCCTTCGGGGGCCGTAGAAGCGCCCGGAACATTCTTCGCGCAAAGGACCGGGACATGGGTTTCAAGATGGGCATCGTGGGTCTGCCGAACGTCGGCAAGTCGACCCTTTTCAACGCGCTGACCAAGACCGCCGCGGCGCAGGCCGCGAACTTCCCCTTCTGCACGATCGAACCCAACGTGGGCGAGGTCGCGGTGCCCGATCCGCGACTGGACAAGCTGGCGGAAATCGCCGGGTCCAAGCAGATTATCCCGACCCGGATGACCTTTGTCGATATCGCGGGCCTCGTGAAAGGCGCCTCCAAGGGCGAGGGCCTCGGCAACCAGTTTCTGGCCAATATCCGCGAATGCGATGCCATCGCCCATGTGGTCCGCTGTTTCGAAGACGGCGACGTGACCCATGTCGAGGGCCGGGTTGATCCGGTCGACGACGCGCAGGTGATCGAGCTGGAACTGATGTTCGCCGATCTGGAAAGTATCGAAAAGCGCCGCGCCAACCTCGTCCGCAAGCTGAAGGGCAACGACAAGGAGGCACAGCAGCAGGACCGGCTGCTCGCCGCCGCGCAAGAGGCGCTGGAAAACGACCGTCCCGCCCGTTCGGTTCAGGTGGACGCCGAGGACGCCAAGGCGTGGAAGATGCTGCAACTACTGACGCAGAAACCCATCCTCTACGTCTGCAACGTCGAGGAAGAGAACGCCGCCACCAGCAATGCCCACTCCAAGGCGGTCGCTGAAATGGCCGCGGCGCAGGGCGCAGGGGCCGTCGTCATCTCGGCCAAGATCGAGGAAGAGATCAGCCAGCTGGATGCGGAAGAGGCCGAGATGTTCCTTGGCGAAATGGGGCTGGATGAGGCCGGTCTGGACCGGTTGATCCGGGCGGGCTACGAGCTATTGCACCTTGAAACCTACTTCACCGTCGGCCCGAAAGAGGCCCGCGCCTGGACGATCCGCCAGGGTACGCTTGCGCCGCAGGCCGCCGGGGTGATCCACGGGGATTTCGAACGCGGGTTCATCCGGGCCGAAACCATCGCCTATGATGATTTCGTGGCGCTGGGTGGGGAACAGGGCGCCAAGGAAGCCGGCAAGATGCGGGCCGAAGGAAAGGGCTACACCGTCAAGGACGGCGACGTTCTGCACTTCCTGTTCAACACCTGATCCGGATCGTCATTTTCCCGCATTCGCCCTCTTGCCCCCCTGCACGTGTTTCATTAGACGGGTCAGCGGAGCTGTGGCCGAGTGGTCGAAGGCGCTCCCCTGCTAAGGGAGTAGGCGGGAAACCGTCTCGAGGGTTCGAATCCCTTCGGCTCCGCCACAAACCATTCGCGAACCCGAGACGAGGCCCCAGAGCGGGCCTTTTTTCTTTTTTTTCAAAGGGGTTTAGCGAGGCCATCCGACTTTCGGAGACTGGCGTTTTGACCAGAACCGGTCTCTGAACGACCCGTGTCTCCTTTCACCCGCCCTTCACTCAAATCGAGACGCATTCAAAAAGGCACGCCTTTTCAAGTGCTTGCCAAAAATGGATTACGCCGCAGTTGAGGTGGGTTCGACCGCTGTCGAAACTGTCAGAGACACCCGAAGGCGGCGTGGTTGTGCGGGTATCAGCGGTGGGTCAAGGGGCCCGAGGTCGCTCGGGGCGGGGAGTGGACGGATGAAGCTCTCAGCGCTGATCTTCGGAAGCACGCAGTTTGGACGCTCTGCTAGTTCAAGAGGGGCGGGGAACCTGTCGACACGAAGAGCCCAAATGGGTTGCCTGCGGCGTGGGAAGAACGCGCTCCGCAGGAAATTTCGCGATGACCCTTTCGGGCGCTCAGCTCAGCACGACGAAACCGTCACCGCTGCCTTTTCCATCCCACCCTTCTTCAGGATGTCGTACTGGAAGCGGACGGCACCTCCAACCTCGATCAGATGGCTGAAGTTCGGGTCGGCGCATGCTGCATTGCTGAGCGTGCCGGTCATCGCCAACTGGAAGGTCTCGGGTGAAGCGTTGTCGAAGACATCGCCAAACACCTGATACTGCAGCACCAGCGTCATGCCTTCGCTTTTTGCGCCCATCAGCATGGTGTTCTTGTCGATGACGGCCGGTGCCGCCGCGTCGTTGATCATCGCCGTGATCTTGACTGCTCGAGCAGGTGCGAGGTCTGCAAGGTTGGGTTGGATATTTCCCTCTTTGCCGATGACCTGAAGAAACACCCCCGGCAACATGGCAACCACAGCAAGCGCGATGAACACGACGGTGCGAATGAGCGAGACCCAGATCGGACGCGCTGCTGTCCGCTTGTTCTCAGGGCCCTTGAAGATCAGGACAAGGTTTACCAGCGGGATGGCGGCCATGTAGGCGTTCCCGGCGTTTCCGTATACATCGACCGAGCGGCGTCGTGACGCGAAAGCTAGGAGAAGCCCGACCGCGGCCATAACTGCAAGGTACACCCAGCTAGCTGTGTCGACGTTGGTCGCTGAGACGGCCGCCCAGAGGCCCGGCGCGCCATTCCAGATGGCCGCGGTGAATACCACAATCAGACCGTAGACGAGGCGGCCCATTGCTTTGGGCTCGCGGTCGAACGTCGACGAGACGGCAAGGCCGACTACGAAAAGGAAAAGAACGAAAATGAAGCGGCCGAAGTAGTTACTCGTCATGCCAAGAATGATTTCGGTCATAAACACCTCGGTTTTTTGAATTGACTGCCTTTGCCGCAGTCTCAGATTAACATTAAACCCGTGTAGGGAAAATCTTGCAAGACCTTGTAGATCGCTCATTCCCGCTTCGGGCTTGATCGATCGATCGATCGGATCACGAGCGTGACCAACGCGTGCGTCACAAGTAAGCTCCTCCCGTATACTTGGACAGATTTACGGCCAAGTTAAGTTACTGCCTGCGCCTGCTGATCGATTTCGATGGTGTTGAAGTGAACCGCGGCGGGCGTCCGCCATGGGCGAAGTGGGGCCGCTGGTGGTTGTGGAAGGTGATCCAGAGCCCGATGCCGGTTCTAGCCTGCGATCCGGTATCTCAGGCGTGCGGGTAGAGACCAGCAGACGTCAGATCGTAGATTCCGTCACTGTCCGAATTTCGGTGAGGAGCTCATTTGTTATCGGCGAAAATCCAACTTTTCGCAGTCCGCTTCAGCCGTTAGTCTTACTTGGCGCAAGTGACCCTCATTGACCGGCAGGATTTACCATGAAGACATTTTTCGGATTTTTGCTTTCCGCCTTTGCCATGCTCAGCGGTCCTTCGTTCGCACAAAGCACTCTTGATCCTTCCGTCGTGGTGCTGAACCGTCAGTCCGTCGCACTGGCTTCGTCAGTCTACGGCTACGTTTCTGGCCAGACCCTAGTCCTTGATCTGATTGCCGAGCAACACCCCGACCTTGCGCGGGACACTGAGCGCCTGAAGGTCCTCTTTTCAGCCGCCTACGGCGATCCCTCCGCTCGTGCCTACGCAGTTCTTGCAGCCGCTATTCCTGGCGCTGAGCAGCGCGACAGCATGCTGAGCCAGATGGTCGCGCAGCTCGATGGCACGCTGCGTCGGTCCTACTCCCGCGATGAGAGCATCGCCTTCCTTCAGGAAGTCCAGGCCCGCATCCAGGGGCAGATCGCCTCGCCCGTTCTGGAAGGTATCCTTTGGCTTAAGTACGCTGAACAGCCCGGCGCGGAGATCGCCGAGCGCCGCTACCGCGAGTTTAGCTCGGAGGGCCTGCCGAAGTCGCTCGGGTCCACTGTCAATCTGAAGGTTCCGGTGAGCTGGCTTGGTAAGGATGGCGACCGGCCGCACATCGTACAGAGTTGGACCAACCAGAATGGCACCGGCGGGATCTTCATCGCGCTCATGATCCGGGACGTCGGTCCTGCCCCCATTACCGACGCGGATATCAAGGAAGCGTTCGACCAGCCCGACTGGGACGCTTTCATGGTCGGTGGTGGTGAACTGATTGAAGCGAAGCCTGTCGTTATCGAGAACCGGAGCGCGATCCGGATCGACCAGACGGCGAATATGCAGCGGCTCGATGTAACCCTGCCTACGGCTATGCGAAGCTACATGGTGCCGCAAGGGACCAACCTCGTGATCCTGCAGTGCATGGCCTTCGCGGACCCGACGAAGCCGTCTGTGGATGAGCTTCCCCCTGATTACGGTCGCATGACGTCAGTGTGTGATGCGGTAGCCAACACAATTGTCTTCCCGGACGATTATTGAGATCAGACGGTTCGACAGAGCTGCAGCTGCCAAATTCGAGGGCTCTTCGGGTTCCATTGCCTGATGACTCGCATCAATGCCGAGACGCAAAAATTACAATCGCATGGGGCCTTTCTCCGAAAATAGAGTTCTTTTTCCTGTGCGCCCTGCGAGAGGGAAGGCGCGCCGCGCCCTATCCAGTGCCAAGGAAGCTAAGGGCCGATCTTTTCTGGGCTTGGGCCGGGTTCGCGACGTCGTCGCCGCACCTGCAAAGGTCCGCTTCGTCCCCTCAACATCGTTGGTCCGCCAGGAATTGCTGCGCAACGCACATACGGCCGCTGTGGGGGGGGCGCACTTCGGTCTGCTGAAAAAACCGACCGTCCGCTCAGGACCGATCAAGTCGAATTGGCTGCGCAGTCGCCAACTGCTCGCCCCACCTGCTCCCCCCAAGGCTCCCCGGCCAGAAAACACAGGTCATAGAGGCTGACCGCCATGGCCTCCCGCTTGCAGACTAACCGCTTCAACACCCCGGGCGCGAGATAAGCCAACCGCAACTGACGGCTTACGTGCCGTTCAGCCAAACCGACGGCTTCGGCCAGTTCCTGGATCGTGCCGAACTCACCGGCCTCCATTCGCCGTCGCCAAGCCCAAGCCCGTCCTATGGCGCGCAGGACATGCGGGTCCTGCGTCTGGTCTTCGCTCGGTAAATAGTCGGCAGGCGGCAGGATTTTTGGCCGTCCGTTCTTTCTACGGACTTTCAACGGGATCAGGACGCGAATTGTGTCATCGGCATGGGTCATTCGGCGGCCTCAAGTTTACGTGGTGCGACCATCTCGCGGATGACGCCCGCTATTCCCTCTCGGCGAATATCGACCTCAAGCCCTGCTGCGGTGACGGTGACGCGCCGCACCAGAAGCTGGATGATCCTTGCCTGCTCAGCCGGGAACAATTGCGCCCAGAGCGCGCTGAACTCATGCAATGCCGCGATGGCGTCGGCTTCCGAAACTGCGCCCTGTTCCTTTTTCAAGGCCACGAGCACCTGCGATACCACCTCCGGCGTCTGCAGAATGCGCCGAACCTCGCTCACGACCGCATCCTCGACCATTCCTGCCGCCAGCCGCATCGGGGCGGTCTCTTCGCCGGTCTCGCGGTTCCGGATCACGTCCATCGACACATAGTAGCGATAAAGCTTCGCGCCTTTCTTCGTGCTGGTGGGCGTCATGGCAGCGCCGGTGTCGCTGAAGATCAGCCCTTTCAGGAGCGCGGATGTCCGCGACCGGCTGTTGTTGGCCCGTTTGCGGGGGCTTTCCTTGAGGATTGCGTGGACTTGATCCCAGAGTGCCTCGTCGATGATTGCGTCATGCTCGCCGGGGTAGGCCTTGCCCTTGTGGACGGCCTCACCGCGATAAACACGGTTGTTCAGGAGCCGGTAGAGGTAGCCTTTGTCTATCAGCGTGCCCTGCTTGTTGCGGAAGCCGTCGCGGCGAAGCTCGCGCGCCAAAACCGTGGCGGAGCCGAGTTCCACAAACCGCCCAAAGATGCGACGGACTGATGCGGCCTCGGCCTCGTTCACCAAAAGTTTGCGATCCTGCACATCGTAGCCAAGCGGCACATAGCCCCCCATCCAGATCCCTCGCTTGCGCGATGCTGCCACCTTATCGCGGATGCGCTCACCGATGACCTCACGTTCGAACTGGGCAAAGCTGAGCAGGATATTCAGCGTCAGCCGCCCCATTGAGGTTGTGGTGTTGAACGACTGCGTCACCGACACGAAGGTGACACCGTTGCGGTCGAAGACCTCGACCAGCTTGGAGAAATCCATCAGCGAGCGCGACAGCCGGTCGATTTTGTAAACGACCACGACATCGACCAGACCATCGTCGATGTCGGCTAGCAATTGCTTCAGGCCGGGGCGTTCAAGGTTGCCGCCAGAAAACCCACCATCGTCATAGCGGTCGCGGGTGGCCACCCATCCCTCGGACTTCTGACTGGCGATATAGGCCTCGCAGGCCTCTCGCTGGGCGTCGAGGGTATTGAACTCCATGTCGAGCCCTTCTTCCGTCGACTTACGGGTGTAGATCGCGCAGCGCAGGCGACGGTTGGGGCGGGCGTTAATGTCCATCATGCTTCCTCCTGCTTGCGTTCACGCAGCCCGAAAAAGCGATACCCATTCCAGCGTGTTCCGGTGATTGCGCGGGCCACCGCCGAGAGTGATTTGTATTTGCTGCCCTGCCAGTCGAAGCCGTCCTTCAGCACTGTGACCGTATGCTCGGCGCCGTCCCATTCACGCAGGAGTTTCGTTCCGGCCACAGGATTGCGGGGATCGGCGATCTGATGTTTGCGGCGGGCATGGCCTTCAACCTCGTCTGCCAGCAGATCCAGCATGCGGCGGGTTTCCCGATCTGGGCCGCCGTAGGTCAGCTCCTGGATCCGATAGGCGATCCGAAGTTCAAGAAATGCCCGGCTGTTGTTCGGCGCCGAAGTGCCAATCAGCTTCTCCCATTGGGCTTTGAGTTCCTTGACCGACATCGCTTTCAGGGCGGCCATGCGCGACAGCACCGTCTGGTCCAGGTTTGGATCGCTTCCTGGTAATGCTGGGGTTATCTTATTGTGATGCTTCATTAATTCCTCCGATGCGGATACGTTTTGCACGACGACCACCGCTCTTTCGGGGCGAGAAGTCCACAAAACTGTCTCCGTTCTCAGAAGATAAATCGCTGGACTGTTCGGCGTTCAGCCGAACCACGGCTGCAGCGAGGATGCGGCCAATTTCTTCGAGGCGCGCGTCCGCTGACATGCGCTCAGGACATAGGGGATTGGGACCCGAAATCGGGCCTGATGTGTTTTTGGGCATGGCGACTTTTCGCGATTGTGATGATGCCCAAAAGGTATCCCAAAATCCAGAAAACACAAGTAATTCAATATTTTACGGACATCTTCGCCCTGCGCGTAGATCCTCGTATCTCTGCGTAATGAATATGCGAGTGCGCGGAGTGCCGATCGTTGTCGCTGAGCCGAATCAGCCTGTCCGACCGTCCATGAATTTGTCGAACGTATCGACGGTCTGCTCTTCTTCCAGCTCGGCCACCTCCCACCGTGAGGGCGCGCGGTCAGGATAAAGCAGCAGCGAGATCGTCATCTGGTCGTTACTGGGCGAGAACACTGTCATTTCATGGACGGGCTCAGACCCCAACCAGACACCTGCGGGGTGGAGGTGACCATGGCGACCAGTGTCCCAGTCCACTTCCTGCGCGGCCAAGGAGGCGGCTGGCAGTTCCGTTACTGTTTGGCGTGCCCGGTAAAAGATACCGGATTTCAGCAACGGCTCGCTGGACCATGCCCAGTCGATGAATCCCTCCTTGCCAACCACGATCATCGCCCGCTTGTCGGTGATGGTCATCCATTTCAGGATCGCCGCCGTGAGCGACACGGCATAGCGGTCAGACAAATCAGTCATCACATCGATATCGATGACGCGTCCCTTGATCTGCTCACGGAAATCGTCGAGCGGCATCAACAGGTAGGAGGCGAAGGTATTGGCCTCACCTTCGATCTTATTCCGCCCCTCATCCCAGTCAGCCATGTTGCGATTGGTGCATTCGAGACCGTTGGGATTGGTCTGCCGGTGCAGCAGGTAATGGCCCAGTTCATGGGCCAAAGTGAAGTTCCGCCGCCCCGGCGAACGGATCGTGTCGTTGTAAATGATGCCCCACTCTCCGGAACCATCAGGGCTCGGCATCAACATGCCCTCGACGCCTTTAGACAGGTCAAGGCCGCCGACCATAGTTATCGGTGCATCTGGAAATACCTGTCGTGAGACATCCTGTGCTAGCGCAGCCACATCAATTGGAAACCGCGGCAGCCCATGGGCTGCCTGATGCAGCGACAGGATCTTGGTCAGGCGGATTGCCCAACCCTGTGGCGTCGTGGGCAAGCTCAATCCTTCTTTCCCCACATATCGATCATCTGATTGATCTTCGCCTGGTCGTCTGGGGCGAGCTTGCTGAACTTGCGGAAGAAGGCTTCCTTTAACACCTCATCACCGGGTTCTGCGCTTTCGTCGAGGAGGTAATCAGTCGTGACCTCTAGGGCCTGAGCAATCCGGGTCAATTTTTCTCCCGACGGCTTGCGTGCGTCGCGGTTTTCCAACTCCCAAATGTAGCTCTTGCTCGAGTCGGTCAATTCCGCGAGCTTGTCGAGGGAGTATCCCTTCTCCTGGCGGTGGCGCTTGATCTTAGCGCCGAGGGACGTGGTCATAGTATCATCCTTGTTTTCCTTGGCTGTAGGAAGCTTGTTCGGTATGCCGAACAAAAACGTGCCGCGCAAGTAGACTTGGCAGTTTGTTCGGTATATATCGAACAACATCGTATCGCTTTGCGCCGATTCCCTCATCCTCCTCGCCAGAAAGGGCTCCCATGACTGCTATCGCCTCCTTCCTCCGCAAGACCCCCGTCACCCGTTTGCATGACTATTTTACCGGCTCCGGGTTCACATCCCTTCCACCTGTCGATTGGACCAAGCCTGAGGCGGAGCTCGTCGAACCGCTGATCAAAGCAGTCGACGACATGGACGATCATGAAAAACAACGCGTTGTCATGAATGCCAGTCAGGTCGCTGCTCTCGCGGACGAACCGGGCCAGAATGCGCTGCAGAATGTCGTCATCAACCGGCAGGTGTTCGACACGCTGGAGGGGGCTAATAATCGTTCGCTGTGGGTGTTTTTGAATGAACCAGACCAGTTTCGTAAGGCTGAAGAGGTCCGCTACAATGATGAACGGCGCCGTGGCCGGTCATGGAGTGGCTTTGAAGTAGAAAAGGACCGTGTGGTCCGCCGGGATGCTGTATCGGTAGCTGACTTCACCAAGGCAATCCGCGAGCGTTTCGACACGCCGCATGTTCATGTCGATGTTTTCGACCGGCACCGCGTCATCCTCGATGATCAGGAATGCGATCTCGTTCAGGTCGCTGTCTATCGCGAAGGGCGGCCGGAGGACATGCTTGGGTTCGACGCGAACAGCACATTGTCCTGCCGCATCGTGAAGCCGGTTTTTGAGGCTGCGCTGACTTACGAGGCGGATACCGGCGTCATAGAGGTGGTGGCCAATACAGTTGCAGACCGGAGGGATCTCACTGCCTACATGGCGCGGGACCTGCTTGGGATCGACTTCGAAGAAAAGCATATACCGCTGCGGGAATACGATCTTGGGATGCTGTTGAAGCCCTTTGACTTCCCGACTGACGTTGATGACGGCATCGCGGACGTCACCGTGAAAGAATTGCGTCTTATGGAGGTTGGCCAGCCTAACGAGCGGATCATCCTCGAATCCATGTCGGGCGCCGACCGCACGGTGTGGGAAATGGCAGAAGAAAGAATTGGGCTCGACATTGGCAGTTCGGGGCATGTCCTGTCCGTTGCATCTGAAGCGCCTGAATGGATCGTCACGCGCGCGCGGTTCACAATCAAGTTTCAGCCCGGCCCGAGCGGCGGGCGGGGCAAATCGTTGACGCTGACGGTGACCATGCCACATGGCTGCAACTTGAAGGACATGACCCCGCATGAGCGCCTGATCGGCGACAAGTATCTTCGCCGTTGGGGCATTCTGACCGACAGCGCCGACATCGGTGACCTCATTGACTAAGCGGGCGGTCGATATGCTGCTGCAGGTCATGGAGACCCGCCCCGCCAAGGTGCAGGCATCGGTCCTGCGGCAAGTTTCACCTCGGGCAACGGATCAGTTGCTCGAGGCCAAGCTAATGGTCGCGTCCGGACATATCCCGGTCGTCACCGCGATGGATAACTACGAAGACGAGCCCATCCCTGCAGAGTGGTGCGCCGACCGCAGGCAGTATGGATACAACAACAGCATCGGTCGGTGGGTTGCGGTTGATGCCGAGGAGATCGTAGCTCTTGCAGTTGATTACCCGCTGCTCTTCGCGAAGATGTTGGTAGATTTCGAACGCGCTGCCCCGGCGCGCCCGATCTCGTTGATCGAAAGTGTCGCGTGGGACATTGGCACCATCCAGCTCAAGGGCGCGAAATCGCCCGTGCCGGTCTGGTTTGCACGTCGGCTTTCAGATCCTGCGGTGTGGAAAAAGGTTGGTGCTCTCCTGGAACGCAGGCCGCCTGACGAGGTTCGTGTCATCCTGACGTCCACACCAGGCGATCGCCTTCCTGTTGCTGCGAGAAAGAAGGACATCGTCATCAGCGTGAACGATGTGGCCAAAGCACCTGGAAAGCTGGCCATCTCACCGCAGGCCGTCGGCGCAAGGGTCTTCCCGGGCGAGGCGCAGCATCGGTTTCCGATTGATCATTCTGAAAATTGCGGGATCGTCTGGTATCGGGGTGAAACTCTCACGTTCAGCGGGGACAAACAGCGGCGTTTCTTGGAAATTCTGTTTTCGGCCTATTGGTCAAAGTCAAAAGTCCTGCGTCTTGCCGCTGTTCTTGAAGAGGCTGGCTATGGTGGTCAGGTGAATACGCTGAAAAAGGCTTTTGGCCGCGGCATCGACAAATGGCGTTTCGTCAAGGTCGAGAACGGAAACTGCTGGATCGATCCCTGATCCTGCCCCTCGTGTTTCTATGAAAAGGCCGTCCTTCGGGGCGGCTTTTTTCATTTTCAGGCGTCAAACTTCGCTGCCTCCCAGTTTGCCTCCCGGTTGCCTCCACGGTGCCTCCCAGCCCCTCCGCCATGGTGATCCCGCAAGTGTTCGCAAAAACCCCAAGGAGGTTCACATGGCGCTAAGACACCTTTCCCAGATCGAGCTGGCGGCTCGCTGGAACATTTCACATCGCACGCTGGAGCGTTGGCGGTGGACGGGCGAAGGCCCGAAATTCATCAAGCTTGGCGGTCGGGTCATTTACCGGCTCGAAGACGTCGAGGCTTTTGAGGTCGAGCAAATCCGCGGCTCGGACCACGAGCCCCACCGCCCAATGTCGGCATAAGGGGGACGAATATGACAATTTCTAACCACATCACACTGGCCGATATCCACCGCATGCCGATCGGCCAAATCGCGGCACTGCCCGCTGATCAGCTAGCAATGCTGCGGGATGCGGCTGATCAGCAGCTCACCCAGGCCAAGACGGTCTCGGATTGGCTCGATGGTGCCATCTCACTGAAATACGCCGAGCGTGCTGCCGAATGCCGCTCTGAGGCAGGCAAGGACACCGGCACGATCCGCTTCGAAGATGGTGGCGTCACAGTGATTTCGGACCTGACCAAGCGGATCGCTTGGGATCAGGCGCAACTCGCCCAGATCGCAGAAAACATCGCCTCGGCTGGCGAGGACCCGTCCGAGTTCATCGATACCACGTTGAAGGTGTCCGAGCGCAAATACACGGCGCTGCCAGAAAGCTGGCGCAAGGGTTTTGAGCCTGCGCGTACGGTCCGGACCGGCAAACCCAAGTTCCGCTTGGTGCTGGGCGAGGAGGTGCGCTGATGGCTATTTCTCTTGCATCTCTGCGCACCAGTTCGGTGCTCCAACCACCGCGTATTCTGATCCACGGCGTGGCGGGGGTGGGTAAATCCACTTTTGCCGCTGACGCGGGCGCGCCGGTGTTCATCATGACCGAGGATGGGCTTGGCAAACTGCAGGTCCCGCATTTTCCGTTGGCGACGAGTTATGCCGAAGTGGCGGAATCGCTCGACGCCTTGCTGGAGGAAGATCACGACTACGGCACGGTCGTCGTTGACAGCGTCGACTGGCTCGAGCCGCTGATCTGGGCTGAGGCGTGCAAACGCAATGGCTGGCAGTCGATCGAAACCCCGGGCTTTGGCAAGGGCTACGCCGAGGCTCTGACCATTTGGCGCGAATACCTCGATAAGCTGAACGCGCTGCGCGACCGGAAGGGCATGGTGGTCATCCAGATCGCCCATACCGACATCAAGCGTTTCGACAGCCCCGAGCATGAACCCTACGACCGCTATGTGATCAAGCTGCAGACCCGCGCCTCGGCGCTGCTGCAGGAGCACTCGGATGTGGTGCTTTTTGCCAACTACCAGATCTCGGTTGCCAAATCCGATGTCGGCTTCAACAAGAAGGTGACCCGGGCGCTCGGGTCCGGTGCGCGCGTCATGCACACCGAGGAGCGCCCCGCCTTCCTCGCCAAAAACCGTTACGGCCTGCCGGACACTCTGCCGCTTTCGTGGTCAGAGTTCCTCGCAGCCATGCCCCAATCCCAATGATTGCCTTGAAAGGATATGACCATGGCACGTTTTGATACGTCCTTTGACGCCACCAGCGTTGAACCCACCACCCCCTATGAGCTGCTGCCCGCAGGCAAATACCGTGCTCAGATCGTCGAGAGTGAAATGCGCGTGACCCGCAACGGTATGGGGCAGTTTCTCTGGCTGATGCTGGATATTTTGGACGGCCAGCATAAGGGCCGGAAGATCTTTGATCAGCTGAACCTTGTGAACCCGAACCCGACCACGGTCGAGATTGCACAGCGGACGCTGTCGGCCATCTGCCATGCGACGGACCGGATGCATGTCAGCGACAGCGAGGAGCTGCACCTGATCCCGATGACGATCCAGGTGAAGATCAAGCCGCCGAAGAACGGCTACGGCGAGAGCAATGCCATTGCTTATTTGCCGCCTGAAGGTGGGGGCGCCACGGCCGCTGCGGCAAAGCCTGCTGCAACCCCAGCATCACCGCCCTCAACGCAAGCCGCTGCCGCCCCGCCCAAGATGGCCTCTGCGCCCTGGAACAAGAAGGGCTGATCAATCGCGCTGCTCCGCATCCCTGACTGACGGGGCAGCGCCCAACCCCATCTAAGGATATTTCCATGACTGACCTGCATAACGCGGCCCCTCGGGCCGTGATCAGCTCCGGCTTGCCTGATGACCAGCGCCGGTTGATCGAACTCGACGACGATATTGCCAAGATCCGCACGCAGATTGCGACTGCTGATCTGGCGCGCCAACGGGGGCAAAAGCCCATCGACCCTGACTGGTTTCACCGGGCGCGCACCGCGCTGCGCCACCTGTGCCGCGAACGGTCCGAGTTGCTTGCCAAAGGTACCGGCCGTCGTCGCCGCGAAAAGCTGAAAGATGCTCTGATCGGCGTCCTGCGCGAGCGCCATGACCCGGACACTTGGAGCGGCATTCTGGCCGAGGCCCAAGCCCGTAGCGAACGGGAGGGCTTGTGATGGCTAATCTTCCCGCACCACCCACGCCAACGCTGACGGCGATCTACGCCGATTATGAGGCCCGCCAGGGCGATGGCTTCCGTGACCATCTCGGCGCATCCATCATCGGTAAATCTTGCGCACGCGCGCTCTGGTATGATTTCCGCTGGGTGACGCCGTCACGCTTTTCCGGCCGCCTGCTGCGTCTGTTTGAGACCGGCCAGCTGGAAGAGGACCGTATGGTGCGCAACCTGCGCGCCACAGGGGCCACTGTTTTGGAACTAGACCCCGAAACAGGACGGCAAATCCGCGTGGAGGCCCATGGCGGTCATTTTGGCGGCTCGCTGGATGGCGTCGCCCTCGGTTTGCTTGAGGCCCCGAAAACCTGGCATGTGCTGGAATTCAAAACGCATGGCGTAAAAAGCTTTGCCGATTTGACCGCCAAGGGCGTCGTGCTGTCCAAGCCGCAGCATGCCGCGCAGATGCAGATCTACATGCACCTGACCGGTATCACTCGGGCACTTTACATGGCGGTCTGCAAGAACACGGACGCGCTGCATATCGAACGGGTTGAGGTTGATTCTGCCATGGCAGAACGCCTTCTGGAAAAGGCTGGCCGGGTTATCTTCGCTCAGCACCCGCCTGCGCGTATCAGCGAAGATCCGGCTTGGTTTGAATGCCGTTTTTGCGATCACCATGCTGCCTGTCATGAGGGCGGTGGGGCCGCTGTGACCTGTCGGTCTTGTCTGCATTCTACGGCCGTTGATGGTGGATGGCACTGCGCGCGGCACGACAGAATGCTGTCGCCCGCTGAGCAGCGCGCCGCCTGCGGCAAGCATCTCTTCATCCCCGATCTCGTGCCGGGTGAGGTCATCGATGCGGGGGAGGATATCGTCACCTACCGCATGGCTGATGGCTCCTCCTGGTCAAATGACGCCCGTGTCACGGAGGCCGCGCCATGCTGACCCTGCGCCCATACCAAAACGCTGCGATCTCTTCGATCTACGGCTATTTCAAGACCAACAAAGGTAACCCTCTGGTTGTCATTCCAACAGCCGGCGGCAAGTCGCTCGTCATGGCGTCCTTCATCGAAGGGGTGCTCAAGGCGTGGCCGGATCAGCGCATCCTGATCGTGACCCATGTGCGCGAATTGATCGCCCAAAACCATGCCGAGATGATCGGGCTTTGGCCTGAGGCACCGGCAGGCATCTATTCGGCGGGCTTGGGGAAACGTGAGGCGCAGGCCCGCGTCCTGTTTGCTGGCATCCAATCCATCCATCGCCGCGCCCATGAGATCGGCCACACCGATCTGGTGTTGATTGATGAGGCCCATCTGATCCCGGGCAATTCCAGCACGATGTATCGGCGCTTTCTGGACGCTCTGCAGGCGATCAATCCTGCGCTGAAGGTGATTGGCCTCACCGCCACGCCGTTCCGAACGGGCAGCGGCATGCTGCATGAGGGCAAGGACGCACTCTTCACTGACATTGCCTATGAGGCGCCGGTACGTGATCTCATTGATGCCGGCTATCTCAGCCCACTGGTGTCGAAACAGCCCAATACGCGGCTCGACGTCTCGAAGGTTGGTACACGTGCAGGGGACTTCATTGCCCGTGATCTGGCAGCCGCAGTCGATCAGGACGCGACGACGCGTGCGGCCGTTACCGAGATCATCACCCACGGAAAAGACCGCAAATCCTGGCTGGCGTTCTGCTCAGGCGTGGATCACGCACGCCATGTGGTCGAAGAGTTCGCGCGTCAAGGTATCACCTGCCGCACGATCTTCGGGGACACGCCAAAGGAGGAGCGCGATGCCATCATCGCGGCCTTCAAGCGCGGTGAAATCCGCGCACTGGCCTCGATGGGCGTGTTGACCACCGGTTTCAACGCGCCTGGCGTCGATCTCATCGCGCTGCTGCGTCCCACCAAATCCGCAGGGCTTTATGTCCAAATGGTCGGTCGCGGCACGCGCTTGGCTCCGGACAAGGAAAACTGCCTGGTTCTGGATTTTGCGGGCAATGTCCGCCGCCACGGGCCGATCGATCTGGTGCGGCCCCGGCGGCCCGGTGAGGCGGGCGGTGGCGAGGCCCCCACAAAGGTCTGCCCCGAGTGCGACAGCATCATGGCGCTCTCGGCGACGGAATGCCCTGATTGTGGCTATGTCTTTCCAGCACGTGAGGTGAAGATCGCCTCTACAGCGGCCACGCTCCCGGTTTTGTCTCCGAAGGTCCAATGGCTGCCAGTGCATGGTGTGTCCTACAGCCGTCATGACAAGCGCGGCGGCCTGCCCTCAATGAAGGTCACCTATAGCTGCGGGCTCAAGTCTTACAACGAATGGGTCTGTGTCGAGCATCAGGGCTATGCGCGCCAGAAGGCGCTCGAGTGGTGGCGCAAGCGCGCGCCGGGCTTCCCGATGCCGCGCACTGTCGACGATGCCATTGCGCAGGCTGGGCAGCTGACCCGGCCAACTGCGATCTCGGTGCGCCCGTCTGGCCGCTTTCTTGAAATCTCCGGCTACAGGTTTGATCCATGCGCCACATCAACTCCGGCCTCTGCGCCGTCTGCCACCGGGAACCTCGCGGGTTTGGTTGGTTCAACCCGATATTCACAGTCTCGGACAAGCGGCGGGACCAAAGCCGCAAAAACCTCTGTTCTCGCATCTGCCAGAACATCTGTCACTGGAGGTCAGGCATGATCGATCCCACCCCAAATGAAATGCAGGCAATGAGCGTTGGCGGCCAATATGGTGGCGAATACCTCGAGAGTATCGGCAAATCGGATCTCGCCACCCTGACTGAGACCGAGTGGGATCGCTTCCTTGATGCGGTCATTACCGGATATTGCGATCAACTGCGCGCGCTGGCGGGACAAGACCGCACTCGGCTCGACGCTATGACACCGGAGGTGCCGTTCTGATGGCTGAAACATCGTATATGGCGCGCTTCGGCGCACGGCTGGTCACCAATGGCTATGGCATCCTGCCGATCGGTCCGGGCACCAAAAAGCCTGGCCAGTTTAAGCGTGGAGCATGGGTAGACTACCCCGAGTGGAACCGGCACACCGAACGCCCGACCACGGAGGTTGAGGTGACGACATGGGCGACCTGGCCCGAGTGTGGCATCGGGCTTGTTGGCGGCGCGGTTGCGGCTGTCGATATTGACGTCGTTGAGGATGCGGAACTGGCGCTCCACATTGAGCAATTGGCGCGTGAACGTTTGGGGGATACCCCGGCGCTGCGCATCGGCAAGGCGCCAAAGCGGATGCTGATTTATCGCACACAAACCCCTTTCCGGGGCATCAAACGTCATCCGCTGGAGGTGCTTTGCCTCGGGCAACAGTTCGTGGCCTACGCCAACCACCCGGACACTGGCGCGCCCTATGCCTGGCCAGAGGAAGGGCTGGCTGATCTCGATATCACGGAGCTGCCTGAAATCACCGCAGAGATGGCGCGCGCCTTTCTGGATGAGGCCTATGCGCTGTTGCCCGAACATCTGCGGCAACGTGGCCTTGCGACAGCATCACCTGCCACGGAGCACCTGCAGGCCCATAGCCAGATGGGGACATTGCCTGCCATTGAGGCCGCGCTGAAATGGCTGCCCAATGCGGAGTTGGATTATGACAGCTGGGTGCGGATTGGTATGGCGCTGAAGGGCGCGCTTGGCGAGGCTGGGGGCGATATCTTTGCCGGCTGGTCAGCGCAGGCGGCAAAGGATGTGCCTGCAGCCACGATCAAAGCCTGGGCCAGCTTCAAACCCGATCGCATTGGCGCCGGCACGATCTACCACCTTGCCATGGAGCGCGGCTGGCAACCTGATGCTTCACTGCGCTTTGATGGATCGACAGCCCGCGATGAACAGCATCCTGCGGCGGATCTCTTGTCGAAGCTGGGAGAACATGCTGAGGGTGATGAGGAATCTTTGGCCACCTCGCCATTCACGCTGATCATGCCCGATGGATTGGTGGGGGATCTGACCGATTACATGCTGTCGACAGCCCGGCGTCCTCAGCCGTTGTTGTCACTCGGTGCGAGCCTTTGCGCGATTGGTGCGCTCATGGGGCGGCAGTATCGCACCGAGAGCAACCTGCGCTCGAACCTGTATGTCGTGGGCATTGCGGATAGCGGATCAGGCAAGAACCACGCCCGCGAGATCATCAACGAGGTCTTTTTCGAGGCGGGGCTGGCCCATCATCTCGGTGGCAACAAGATCGCCTCCGGCGCGGGGCTTTTGACCGCGCTGCACCGCCAGCCTGCGATCCTCTTCCAGATCGATGAGTTTGGTATGTTCTTGGCAGCGGCGGCCGACCGGCGGCGCAGTCCACGCCATATCACCGAAATCCTCGACAACATGACCGAGCTTTACACGGCCGCGGGCGGGATATTTCTTGGTGCGGAATATGCCAACCGTGATGGCTCAAACGAGCGGCGGGATATCAATCAACCCTGCTTGAGTGTCTATGGCACTACGACGCCTTTGCACTTCTGGGGTGCATTGCAGGGCGCAAACGTCGTCGACGGCTCGCTGGCCCGCTTTCTGATCTTGCCGAGTGATGAGGATTATCCGGACGAAAATATCGCCGTGGGCATGCGCCAGGCTGATCCCGCGCTGATCGCCGGGTTGCAAAGCGTGGCCTCTGGTGGTGGGCACCAGAAAGGCAATCTTGCGGGCAAGACGGCCGATCAGAACACTGCTGTGAACCCGACTATCGTGCCCATGACCGAGGAGGCACGGGCCCGGTTTCGGCTGCTCAGCGCAGAGCTGACGGGTGAGTTGCGCGCGGCAAGCGGAACAGCCTTCACGGCGATCCTGGCCCGAATTGGGGAGAACGCGTTGAAACTGGCGCTGATTGTGGCGGTTGGGCGCGATCCGACAAACCCTGAGATCAATCTGTCGGCAGCAGACTGGGCGATCGATTTTGTGCGCCATTATGCGTGGCGGACCATGGAGGCTGTTGAACGCCATGTCGCGGACACCGAGACGGAAGCGCATCTCAAGCGGTTGAAGGAGATCATTCGAGCGGCAGGTGCGAAAGGCATCGCCAAATCCGAAATCACGCGCGCCTCACAATGGCTCAAGTCGCGTGACCGTGATGAGATCCTGCTGACCTTGATCGAAAGCGGGGATGTCACGACGGGCATGCGCGGCTCATCGACCAAGCAGGCCATGGTGTACAGGCTCGCGCGGTTTGGCGGGTGACGGGAGATCCTTCAAACCCACTGAAGCTGATTTTGAAGCAGGTATTGGGGATAAAGCCATGATTTAAAACGGACAAAAGAAATCTTTCAAATCCTTCAATCTTTCAAGAGGACCCCTTATCCCTATGCGTGTACGCGCGCGTTTAAATATTAGGAGAGAGGTACCTATTGAAATATTGAATAATTGAAAGATTATATATTATACATACAGGACAACGACTTAGGGGCGGAAATCTTTCAAGAGCCCTCCCTGAATGTTTTGAAAGATCTGCCGGGCGACCTCGTCGCCCCGCGCCTGACCTGACCAGACCACCCTTCGGGGCCTGGCGAGACCGCACCCTTCACCGGCCAGCCCTCTCGCCTCGCTCATCAAATCGAAGAGGAGGTCTACATGACCCAACCCACAGAAACCCCGCGCTGTATACTTGCGCTCGATCTCGGCACCACCACCGGCTGGGCCCTGCGCGGCTTTGATGGCCTGATCACCAGCGGCACGGCCAGCTTTAAACCCGGGCGCTACGACGGCGGTGGCATGCGTTATCTGCGCTTCACCAACTGGCTATCGGAACTCGATCGGCTGTCTGGACCGATTGCAACGATCTGGTTCGAGGAAGTCCGTCGTCATGCCGGTACTGACGCCGCCCATGTCTATGGAGGCCTGATGGCGTCACTGACAAGCTGGGGCGAGCTAAGGGGCATTCCGTATGAGGGCGTGCCCGTCGGCACCATCAAGCATCACGCCACCGGCAAGGGCAACGCCAACAAGGACGCCATGATCGCCGCCGCACGGACGCGTGGGTTCAGCCCCGCTGATGACAATGAGGCGGACGCTATCGCCATCCTGCATTGGGCCATCGAGACCCGGGGAGGTGTGGCATGAGGTTTACACCCAGAGGCTATGGCGGACACCGCCGTGATCCCGATCAGGTCAAACGGGACGGTTGGCACGAACAGGGTGTGCTGGCTGTCAGCGTCGACGATCAACGCCTGACCTGGCCGGAACGTGAATTGGTCGAGCAATTGGGCACAAAACTCTACGGGCCACGCCCCGTTGGGGAGGTGCGCCATGGGTGAGAAAAAGACCTGGACCGCCGACGAAGTCGCGGATCATTTCGAAGAAGCGTTCCGCACGCTGCGCAAGCTGCCATCGGTCAAGGCAAAGGGGTACTTCAATGCTTGGCCCGACATCGCGCGGACCAGCCGTGAGATCGCTGCGATGGAGCCGCAGCCTATGCGAGTCTGGCCGTCGGCGGCGTCGATCACACGGCTTGAGCAGACCTTCGATTGGGTGCTTTGGATTGATGAGGCCGAGCGCAAGCTGATCTGGTCTCGGGCGGCGCGTGTGCCTTGGAAGCAGATCAGCGGTGAACTTGGCGTTGACCGCACGACGGCATGGCGCAAGCACAAGCTCGCACTGACCAAGATCGCGTCGCGCCTGAATGTCTGAACGACTCCAATATGTTGCAACACTTTTGTGTTCGACACATGCAACAGTTTCGTGCTATCCGTAGGGCATAATGGGGAGAGTGCGTTGGAAGACGGCTCTCCCCGTTTTTGTTGGTGGTTACTCCGCTGGCTCCTGGCGTCCAACCAGGGTTCCAGCTGGCATCCAGCGCACTAACCCTCTGAATTCGCGGGTCCTTCCTGGCCCCAAACGTATACGGGGGGGCAAGGCGCGCAATATCGCTAGCGACAGGGCCCGTTTTTTGGGAAGCCACCCCAGCGGGTATCCACCTGTGATCTGACAAAAACCACAATTAAACAAACCCTTGGAGCTGGATGCCTTGGTCGCCGCTGGACCCTTCGTGGAGTCCAAGCTTATTGCTGGTGTCCGGAGTCCAAGTTTGACTGCCCAGTTCGACGACACCTCCTCCCAGCAGCGCCGTCGAACCCGCTCATCATCGAGCGTAATGACGTCGACTGGAGCATTTTGCACAGCCGCATCCCCCTCCCATCGCGATGACCCGAGGATAAAGCGCGATCGTGCCAACTACCACGGCTGGCTGCCAAACCAAAATGCTCAATAGATAGGCCCGAAAAAAATGACCCTGAGCTTTGCCCCCGACGCAATCGAGACTTGGTCGCTTGCCAAGCTCCAGCCTTATGCGAAGAACGCAAAGATGCACGGCGCGGATCAGGTCGCAAAGATCGCGGCCAGCATGGCCGAGTTTGGCTGGACCGTTCCTTGCCTTGTCGCGGACGACGGAGAATTGATCGCAGGCCACGGACGTGTGCTTGCAGCCACACAGCTGGGGCTGCTTGAGGCCCCCGTGATCGTGCTGGGACATCTGACCGAAGCACAGCGTCGGGCCTACCGGATTGCGGACAACAAACTGACGGAACTAGGGTCCTGGGATGAAGCGTTGCTATTGGCTGAGTTGAATGACCTGCTGGCCGAGGACTATGACCTGTCGCTCATCGGATTCGACGATGCCGAGCTTGAGGTGTTGCTGGCCGGTGAGGTCGACCCTGAAACAGCCTCTCGCGAGGGCGAGGACGATGTTCCCGAGGCCCCCGAGACCCCAATCAGCCGTCCGGGCGATCTTTGGGTGCTCGGCAAACATCGGCTGCTCTGCGGTGACGCGACCGTGGCCACCGATGTCGATCGTCTGCTCGGTGGTGTGAAACCGCAGCTGATGGTGACCGATCCGCCTTACGGCGTCGAATACGATCCCGGCTGGCGTAACAAGGCAGGAGCCGCCGCAACAAAACGTACCGGCACGGTACTAAATGATGACCGGGCTGATTGGCGTGAGGCCTGGGTGCTCTTCCCTGGCGATGTGGCCTATGTCTGGCATGGCGCGTTGCATGCGACCACCGTTGCCGAGAGCTTAGAGGCCTCCGGTTTCAATATCCGGTCGCAGATCATCTGGGCCAAGGATCGCCTGGTGCTGAGCCGCGGCGATTATCACTGGCAGCACGAGCCGTGCCTTTATGCGGTGAAGAAATCCGGCAAGGGACACTGGGCGGGCGACCGCAAACAAACGACGCTATGGCAGATCGCGAACAAGGATCAGGACGCTGAAACCGTGCATGGGACGCAGAAACCCGTCGAATGTATGCGCCGTCCGATCCTGAATAATTCCAGCCCGGGCCAAGCTGTCTACGAGCCTTTTATGGGCTCGGGCACTACGCTAATCGCGGCCGATACGACTGGCCGGGTCTGCTACGGGATTGAGCTTAATCCGGCGTATGTCGATGTGGCTGTTCAACGGTGGCAGCAGTTTACTGGCAAGCACGCTGTTCTTGAAGGCGCCGGGACCAGTTTTGATGACCTGCGCTCAGAGCGGAGCGGCCAATGAGGCAATCCCGTCTGATGTCATTTTGTGAAGCGATTGCGAATGTTGCGGTGGGATACAGCGTCGCTGTGCTGACGCAGACCATGATCTTCCCGATGTTTGGGCTGAACACGACGCTGGCGCAGAACCTGCAAATGGGGGCGGTCTTTACCGTCGTCAGCATCGTGCGTTCCTATGTGCTGCGGCGGGTGTTCGAGGCCATTCGGGTCCGAACGACAAAGCCGCCGCTCCAGACAAGCGACGGCTCCGTTCGCGCAAGGCTCCCTTACCGCCGCGACTTCAGCGGTACAGCGGCGCGGGATCAGTCTTCGATACGATAGACGCGTCCGCGCTCCTCCACCTTTTCCGAGGTGATTGCGAGGCCTAGCTTTTTCTTGAGCGCGCCGGACATGGCGCCGCGCACCGTATGCGATTGCCACTCGGTGGCATTGGCGATCTCTTCGATGGTCGCGCCTTCAGGCCGACGTAGGAGGTCAATCACGATCTGCTGCTTCGTCTGGTGCGAGGCCGTAGCGGTTGTTTTCGGTGTGGATTTCTGAGCCATAAGTGTCTCCAGTATTTGAGGATCGCGACATGCGTCCTTCTACCGAGACAGGCCCCGCGAGCGCGGGGCATATCTTGAGGTCTGTGCAGTTCAGACCAGACCGATGTCTTTCAGACAGGCGGCTGCATCAATCAGTTGATTGGTGGGCACCTCGATAGTGATCGTCATGCTGTCGGCGAAGGCGCGAACATAAACGCCACCGTCGTCCATCATGGCGCATTCGATCTCGTCAAGGACTGTGGTGATGCGGCTGCGATCGAATTGATCGGGCAGTTTACGAATTGCGATACGAATTGTGCTGGTTTCCATGGCGCTTACTCCGCGTGCTCGCCTTCACTGAAGGCGCTGTCGGTGATGCGCTTCAGGAAGCTGGCGTAATGCTCAAGGGTGCCAACATGGCCCCAGTCGATTTCATCGGGGTGGCAGTTGAAATGCTCGTCGCTGAGGCTCTGAAGCCGGGCGAGCATGTTGTCGATCTCAGCTTTCTTGCCAAGGAATGCGTTCAATGCTGCCTCCTTGTTCCGCGCGGCCTTCTCGGCGCGCAGTTGGTGGCGAGGCGTGGTGATCGGGTTCAATCGGGTCATCGTGGCGGCTCCTTGGTTTTGCGCGACCGCTGCGCTGCTTGAGCGCGGTGGTGAGTTGCATCGTTTTCGTGAGATCACGTTCGCTCTACTGCGGAGGCTTATCAACGACATAAGCACATGATTTTGAATGATAATCGGAGCGCGCAATGGAGGGTTTGAGCGAGCGCCAATACGCCACCCGCGTTGGTCTTTCACGCGGTGCGATCCAGAAGGCCAAGGCGACAGGACGGCTGGTGCTGTACGACGATGGCAGCATCGATGCGGTCGCAAGCGATGCCCTGCGTGCTGAGGCAACCGACCCATCCAAAACCCGCAAGAAGCCGCAGCCAAGACGCAAGCCTGTGCCGGAGGCGGCTGTCTCGGCAGTCGGTGACACTCTGAAGGAACAGGGGCTTGAGGCTCCGGCAAATAGCGGTGGCACCACCTTTTTGCAGGCCAAGACGGCCAATGAAGTGCTGAAGGCGCAGGAACGTCGTCTGCGTCTGCAAAAGCTGAAAGGCGAGTTGATCGATCGGGCTCGCGCACTGTCGCTGGTTTTTCGGCTGGCGCGGCAGGAGCGTGATGTCTGGGTCAACTGGCCCGCGCGGGCGGCCGCGTTGATGGCGGCAGATTTGGGCGTTGAGCCCGCCGCAATGCAGAAAGTTTTGGAAAAACATGTCCGTGCCCAGCTCGACGATCTTGCCGAGGTCAAACCTGATCTCCGATGATGCGGACGATATGCCGGATTTCGATGGCGCGGCAGAAATCCTGCGTGCCTGGGGCGCGGGTCTCACGCCGGATGCGGACCTGACCGTCTCCCAATGGGCAGACCGACACCGGATGCTGTCGGGGCGCGCGTCGGCAGAACCTGGTCGGTATCGAACGGCCCGCACGCCTTACATGGCCGAGATCATGGACAGGCTTTCGCCCGGCGACCCCACACAGCGGATCGTGTTCATGAAGGCGGCGCAGGTCGGCGCAACCGAGGCCGGGAACAACTGGATAGGCTTCGCGATCCACCAGGCGCCGGGGCCAATGCTCGCGGTGCAGCCGACGGTGGAACTGGCCAAGCGGAACTCGAGGCAGCGGATTGATCCGCTGATCGACGAAAGCCCGGAACTGCGGGAGCGGGTCAAACCGGCGCGCTCGCGTGATGCGGGCAATACAATGCTGTCCAAGGAATTCGCGGGCGGCATCCTCATCATGACCGGGGCGAATTCGGCGGTTGGGCTGCGCTCCACTCCGGCGCGCTACATCTTCCTCGACGAGGTCGATGCTTATCCAGCCTCGGCCGATGAGGAAGGCGACCCGGTCACGCTGGCGGAAGCGCGCTCGCTGACCTTCGCGCACCGGCGCAAGGTGTTCCTGGTCTCGACACCGACCATACGGGGGATGAGCCGGATCGAACGGGACTACGAGGCCAGCGATCAACGCCGGTTCTTCGTGCCATGTCCGCATTGCGGCGCGAAGCAGTGGCTGAAGTTCGAACGGCTGCGTTGGGAAAAGGGACAGCCGGAAACAGCGGAATATCACTGCGAGGGCTGCGACACGCCCATCGCCGAACACCACAAAACGGCGATGCTGGAGGCAGGCGAATGGCGGCCGACCGCCACGGCGGCGGATCCCAACACCGTCGGCTACCACCTCTCGGCGCTTTATTCGCCCATCGGCTGGCTCAGCTGGGAGCGGATCGTGCGGGCCTGGGACGCGGCTCAAGGGTCGGATGAGGCGATCAAGGCGTTTCGCAACACGATCCTCGGCGAGACATGGGTCGAGACCGGCGAAGCGCCGGACTGGCAGCGGCTCTATGACCAGCGCGAACGCTGGAAGCCGGGCAATGTCCCCGCAGGTGGGTTGTTCCTGACCGCCGGGGCCGATGTCCAAAAGGACCGGATCGAGGTCGACGTTTGGGCCTGGGGTCGCGGGTTGGAAAGCTGGCTCGTCGATCACATCGTGATCGAAGGCGGCCCCGACCGGCATGAGGCTTGGAGCGACCTGACGGCGCTGCTGAAACGTACATGGCCGCATGAACGCGGCGCGCATCTGCATATTGCGCGGATTGCCATCGACACGGGCTACGAGGCGCCAGCGGTCTATTCCTGGTCGCGGGCGCAAGGCTTGGCGCAGGTATCGCCGGTCAAGGGCGTCGAAGGGTTCAACCGGGCAAGCCCGGTCTCGGGTCCGACCTTCGTCGACGCGACCGAGGGCGGGAAACGCCTGCGGCGCGGGGCGCGGCTCTGGACCGTGGCTGTCTCGACCTTCAAGGCCGAGACCTATCGCTTTCTGCGACTGGAACGGCCCACCGACGAGGAACGGGCTGACGGTGCGGTGTTCTCACCCGGCACGGTTCATCTGCCGCATTGGGTCGAGAACGAATGGCTGAAGCAGTTCGTGGCCGAGCAGTTGGTCACGGTGCGCACGAAGCGCGGCTTCGCCCGGCTGGAATGGCAGAAGCTGCGCGAACGCAACGAGGCGCTGGACTGCCGCGTCTATGCCCGCGCCGCAGCCTGGATCGCGGGCGCGGATCGTTGGACGGACGAAAAATGGCGCGACCTCGAGGATCAGCTTGGGGTTGCCGACACCTCTGCGGATCCCGCGGGGCAGATCAACAGGCAAGCGCAGACGTCGCAGGCCAAACGCCAATCCGACTGGCTCGGGCGTCGTGGAGGATGGTTCTGAACATGACCGATTGGACGGAAACAGAGCTGTCAGCGCTGCGCCGGGCCTATGCGAGCGGCACGACCCGAGTCAGCTATGATGGCAAATCCGTGGACTACGGGTCGGCTGAAGATCTGCTGGCGCGTATTCGTACCATTGAGCGCGCTATTGCGGGGACGACACGGCCACTGCCGATCGCCGGGCTCGCGGGCTTCTCGCGTGGAGATCGCTGATGTCGGTGAACTGGTTTGACCATGCGATTGCCACCGTGGCTCCGCGCGCTGCGGCCCGCCGCGTTCTTGCCAGGCAGGCGTTCGAAACCCTGACGCGCGGCTATGACGGCGCGGCCAAAGGGCGGCGGACCGAAGGCTGGCGCGCGCCGGGCACCTCTGCTGACACAGAAGTCAGCGCGGCCGGGGCGCTCTTGCGCGACCGGATGCGCGATCTGGTGCGCAACAACCCGCATGCGGCGAAGGCCGTGGCGGTGCTGGTCAACAACATTGTCGGCGCGGGCATCATGCCGCGCGCCGCCAGCGGCAATGACAAACTGGATCGAAAGGTCGATGCGCTCTTCGCGCAATGGTCGGACACGGCCGATGCCGACGGCCAGCTCGACTTCTATGGTCTGCAGACGTTGATCTGCCGCGAAATGGTCGAGGCGGGCGAGGTGCTGGTGCGCCGGCGTCTGCGGCGCGCGAGCGACGGTCTGTCCGTGCCGCTGCAAGTGCAGGTGCTGGAGGCAGACTTCCTCGACGCCACGAAATCCGGTGCGCTCGGTGCTGGTCGCCTCGTCCAAGGGATCGAGTTCGATCCGGTTGGGAAGCGCCGCGCCTATTGGCTGCATGCCGAACACCCCGGCGACGCCTATGGCGCGTTGCAGAACGGGTTGCAGAGCCGCCCGGTTCCGGCGACCGAGATCGCCCATGTCTACGAGAAGCAGCGCAGTCAGGCGCGCGGCGTACCGTGGGGCGCACCAGTGATCCGCAGCTTGCGCGATCTTGACGACTACGAAGTGGCCGAACTGGTTCGCAAGAAGACCGAGGCCTGCGTCACCGCCATCGTCTTCGGCGATGACGAGGCGCAGCAGGGTATCGCGCCCTCCGTGGTGGATGCTGACGGCAACAGGGTCGAGCAGTTCGAGCCGGGGCTGATCGCCTATGCCCGCGGCGGCAAGGACATCCGTTTCAACCAGCCCTCAGCGACGGGCGGATATGCCGAATACAAGCGGGCAAGCCTGCACACGATCTCGGCCGGGTTCCGGGTGCCCTACGAGCTGCTGACCGGGGACCTGTCACAGGTCAACTATTCCTCTATCCGCGCGGGGCTCGTGGAGTTCCGCCGCCAGATCGATGCCGTGCAGTGGCAGCTGTTCATTCCGATGTTCTGCGCCCCTGTCTGGCGCTGGTTCACCGAGGCTGCATGGGCGACGGGGCAGATCCCGACACCGGACGTGCCGGTCGAATGGTCGCCGCCGAAGTTCGAGGCGGTCGATCCACAGAAGGACGCGATGGCGAACCTCTTGTCGATCCGCTCTGGCACCATGACCCTGGCGGAGGTGATTGCACGGCAGGGGCGCAACCCAGACGCGGTGCTGGCGGAGATCGCTGCCACCAACGCCAAGCTCGATGATCTTGGGCTGGTGCTGGACAGCGACCCGCGCCGCGTCACCAAGACCGGTAGCGCCCAATACAATAACGGGGTCGGCGATCCTGCCGCCGATGATCCGGATGCCGACGAGCCCGCCGCCGACACGGACACCGACCCGGCGCAGGCCGACCAACAGGATTGAGCAATATGGACACGATGATCGAAATCCCGGCCTTGCGCCGGATGGCGGAGCTTGCGCCGAACTCAGCAGATACCGACGCCCGCACCGTCGAGGTGATCTGGTCGGCGGGCGCGCGGGTCCGCCGCTCGACCTTGTTTGGCGAGCCCTATGACGAAGAGCTCAGCCTCGATCCGGACCATGTGCGGCTCGATCGGCTGAATGCGGGCGCGCCGTTTCTGAAGGTGCATGAGGTGGACACGCTGGATGCCGTGATCGGCTCCGTCGTCCCAGGCTCGGCGCGCATCGAAAACGGCCGCGGCATCGCACAGGTCCGGATCAGTGAGCGCGCCGATGTCGAACCGATCTGGCGCGATATCCAGGCAGGGCACATCCGTGCGGTCTCCATCGGTTACCAGGTTCACCGCTTCGAGGTCTCAAAACCCGAAGCGGCCCGTGAGCTCTGGCGCGCGGTGGACTGGACGCCCTTTGAGGTGTCCGCCGTGCCCGTCGGCGCGGACCCCGCCGCGGGCTTTCGCGCCAAATCCCCCCTTCACGACTGCGTCCTCCATCGCCGGGACGTCCCACCAACCAACACAGGAGCCATCCCGATGACGGAGAAATCCAACGCCCCGGCCGATGCGGCCAATGAAACGCTCAGCGACACAGTCGCGACTGAGGACACCACAATGACCGAAGCGAAACCGGCTGCGCCCGATCCGAAGGGTGCCGCAGTTGAAACCCGAACCCAGCCCAAGCCCCAGAAACCCGACGCCGCTGCTGCACTCGATACCGAAGCTGTCGCATCCCGCGCCCGGGAAACCGAACGTGACCGCGTCTCCACGATCTACGATCTTGCGGGTCGCCTGAACCTCGAGCGCAGCTTTGCCGAGGACCTGGTGAAACGGGGCACAGATGTCGATGAGGCCCGGCGTCTGATCCTTGATCAGGTTGCCGCAAAATCCGAAGAAACACGAACCTTTAGCCAGGTATCGATCCCGCTTGGCGGCCGCGACGAGCAGGTCACCCGGCGTGATGCCGTGGCCAATGCACTGCTCCACCGCTACAGCCCGACGCTCTTCCAGCTGGAGGATGCCGCGCGACAGTATCGCGGGATGACGCTGCTGGAGCTCGCCCGCGAAAGCCTTGGCAATGCGGGCGTCAACACACGCGGCCTGTCGCGCGATGAGGTGGCGACGCGTGCGTTGCATTCGACCTCGGACTTTCCCGAGATCCTGTCGGCGGTGACCAACAAGACGCTGCGGCAGGCCTATGAGGCCTATCCCCGCACTTTCATGCTGTTCTGCCGCCAAGTGCTCGCCACCGACTTCAAGGCCATGCATCGGGTCCAGCTTGGCGAGGCCCCGCAACTGCTCGAGGTGAGCGAAAGCGGTGAATTCAAACGCGGCACGCTCGGCGAGAGCAAGGAGAGCTACAAGGTCAAGACCTATGGCCGGGTGGTCGCGATCACCCGCCAGACGCTGATCAACGACGATCTCGACGCATTCACCCGGATCCCAGCGATGTACGGCAACTCCATCGCCCAGCTAGAGTCGGACGTGGTATGGGGCATCATCACCGCCAACCCGGCGATGGCCGACGGCAACGCGCTGTTCCACAACAGCCACAAGAACCTGGCCGGCACCGGCGCGGTGTTGGACGTTGGCAGCGTGGGTGCGGCGCGCGCGGCCATGGCCAAGCAGACCGGACTAGACAAGAAGACGGTGCTCAATGTCCGTCCCGCTTTCCTGATCGTGCCTGCTTCGCTGGAACTGAAGGCCGAGCAGCTGGTCGCCCAGAACCTCGTGCCCGCCGCAACGTCCAGTGTCGTGCCGCAGTCGATCCGCACGCTCGCGCCGATCAGCGAGCCCCGGCTTGATGCGGTGAGCGAGACCGCCTGGTATCTGGCGGCCAGCCCGAACCAGATCGACACGATCGAGTACGCCTATCTCGAAGGCCAGCAGGGTGCGTATATCGAGACCCGCAACGGCTTCGATGTCGACGGGGTCGAGATCAAGTGCCGCCTTGACTTCGGCGCCAAGGCCATCGACTGGCGCGGCCTCTACAAGAACCCGGGAGCGTAAACCGAGCCATCCCTGAAATCTCACCTCTGACGGGCGGTCCCATCGGGCCGCCCGTTCCCTTTTGCAAAGGAACGTGCACATGAAAAATTACGTCCAACCCGGCAATACCGTCACGCTCAGCGCACCCTATGCAGTGACATCCGGCGATGGCTTGCTCGTTGGCTCCATCTTCGGCGTCGCCTCCGGGGACGCTGCCCTAAACGATCCCGTTGAGACCGCCCTGACCGGCGTGTTCGACCTCACCAAGGTAGGCTCGCAGGCCTGGACAGTCGGGGCGAAGGTCTATTGGGACGACACCAACAAGCGCACCACGAGCGTGGCCACATCGAACACGTTGATCGGCGTTGCCACTGAACCTGTTGCTGGTGGAGCCGTTGACACCATCGGCCGGGTGCGCCTGAACGCGAGCTTCTGATGACGGCGTTTGCCGCCATCGTTGATGCACTGTTCTCAGATCCCAACATCGGGCGGGAAGCGGTCTACATCGCCGATGGCGGCGCGCCCGTGCTGGTGCGCGTCGTTGCTCGCCGTGCGGACGCGATCACCGACTTCGGCGATGCCCGGCTCTGGTCCGAGACCACTCGGATCGACCTGCGCGTCGCCGAGGTGGCGAACCCACGCCCCGGCGACCGCGTGGAGATCGACGGGGACGCGTTCCTTATCCAAGGGGAGCCCGTCCGCGACCGCGAGCGGTTGGTCTGGACCGTGGAACTGAGGCAAGCGTGAAACTGAAGCTCGACATTGATCCCGACATCGTCGCGATGATGTCGGCTGAAATCGCGGCCGGCGAACGGGCGGTGACCGCCGCCATGCGCGAGGCCGGGACCGGGTTGAAGTCTTCGTGGCGCATGCAGATTACTGGCGCAGGGCTCGGGCGCCGGCTCGCCAACTCGATCCGCAACCAGACCTTCCCGCGCGCAGGCGAAAGCCTTGAGGCCGCCGCGCTGGTTTGGTCGAAAGCACCGGTCATCGTGGGCGCCCATGACACTGGCCCGCTGATCCGCTCGAAAGATGGGTTCTACCTCGCGATCCCGACCGAAGCAGCAGGTCGAGGCCTGCGCGGTCGCCGGATCACCCCTGGCGAATGGGAGCGGCGGCGCGGTTTGCGCCTGCGCTTCGTCTATCGCCGCCGAGGTCCGAGCCTGCTGGTGGCCGATCGTGCCCGCATAAACAATCGAGGCCAGGCGGTCGCCTCGCGCTCGAAAACCGACCGTAACCAGGTCACTGCTCCGATCTTTCTCCTGGTCCCGCAGGTCAAGTTGCCGAAGCAGCTGGATTTGGCGCGCGATGCGGCGCGGGTCCATGAGGTCGTGCCGGGGTTGATTGTGGCAAACTGGCTAGAGACCAAGATATGAAACAGGCTATTGCTTCAAAAACACTTTTTCCTGAATTGATCGGAGCTCCCCGGCAATGGACCTACAAGATCTTCTACCGGATGATTTCTCTCGGGACTTGTTGGCTGGAAGCCTACGGGTAGCGCGAGACATGGAAAATCCCGTCCGGATGCACCTGTCTGCTGCAGGCTTGCGTGAACTCTTCGGTCACCTTCTGCACACGCTGGCTCCAGACGAAGAAGTCCGAAAATGCAGGTGGTTCCTGCAAGCAGAAGATACGCCAACGGTTACTCGGCGTCAGCGCGCGACGTATGCGACGCAGGGAGGGTTCTCGGACGAATTCATCACGTCTTTAGGGGTAGATGTCGACGAGCTTCATAAAGAAGCCATTGATGCGATCAACGAACTGAACAAAGCGACGCATGTTCGTCCGCAAACTCTACAACATGATCCAGAAGCGATTGATGCCTTCATCGCAGAAGCGCTCGGCGCGTTGGAAGGGCTTTTGATCTCGTTCTCTGAGTGCCGCAGTTCAGTTCAAAACGCCCTCGAGAAAAGCGTGTACGAGACCATGATGAACGCGCTTGTTACAGAAAACTTTGACACCATAAGCTCGCTCTCCGGGCGCGGTTATGAAGTCGATCTTTGGATAGATGATGACGATGTCGAAATAGTTTCGATCTCCGCTGAGAATGTGCTCGTGCGGTTCTCGGGCATTGCTCCTGTAACGCTGCATTATGGCCCAAAGAACGATGCAGCGGAAATATCTCATGACTTTCCATTTTGGATGGTTTTCGAGGCAAAGGTAGAGACTCCGACGAAATTGAAATTGGTAGATCACTTCTTTGATGACAGTGGCTGGTTCGAGTAGGAGCCTCTCCCCCTGCGGCTGACCATTATGCTGAAAACATGGACCCAAAGCTGCAACTGATATGCCCACCACTCGCGAAACCATTCTCGCCGCGCTGCACGCGCGGCTCTCGGCGCTGCCCGCCACCACCCTGCGCGGCGAGGTGCTGCCCGAGCGTGTCCCGGCTGATGGGCTGCTGATCCTGCGCGACGGCGAGCCGAGCGAGCCCGATGTGACGCTCTCGCCGCTGCGCTACCACTACCAGCACCGCGCCGAGATCGAGGCAGTCGTTCAGGGTGCCGACCGTGACGCCGCCTTCGACACGCTCTGCGCCAGCATCGGCGCGGCACTCGCCACCGACCGTACACTTGGCGGCCTATGCGACTGGGTCGAGGCCGAAGCGCCGCGCCCGGTCGATTTGGCCGTAGAGGGCGCGGCCAATTTGAAGGCCGCCGTCATCCCGGTGGTGCTGCATTATTCCACGGCTGATCCACTCAGCTGATCCCGACAATCCGAGGAGAACACGATGGCACGAGCCCAAGGGGCGCGGGCGCAAATGGCGCTTGCGTTCGAGACGACCTATGGAACACCCCCCGTCGGCGGTTTCACGAAGATGCCCTTCGCCAGCACCTCGCTGGGAGCGGAGCAGCCGCTGCTGAACTCAGAGCTGCTCGGCTACGGCCGCGACCCGCTGGCTCCGATCAAGGATGCGGTGACCGCCGATGGAGATGTCGTGGTGCCGCTCGACGCCGAGGCCTTCGGGTTCTGGCTCAAGGCGGCCTTCGGCGATCCAATTACGACTGGCACCGGCCCCTGGACGCACGAGTTCCAGTCGGGCGCGTGGACGCTTCCCAGCATGTCCATCGAGACTGGCATGCCCGAGGTGCCGCGCTATGCGATGTATTCCGGCTGCGTGCTCGACCAAATCAACTGGCAGATGCAGCGATCCGGCCTGCTGACCGCAACGGCCCGACTCGTGGCGCAGGGCGAGACCGTGGGCACGACGACGAGTGCTGGAACGCCAGCCGCTCTCGAATTGCAGCGTTTCGGCCATTTTAACGGGGCGATCACCCGCAACGGGACCGCCCTCGGCAATGTCGTTTCGGCTGACATCACCTATGCCAACAACCTCGACCGCATCGAGACCATCCGCTCGGACGGTCGCATCGACGGGGCAGACCCCTCCATCGCCGCGCTGACCGGCTCCATCGAGGTGCGGTTCGCTGATCAGACACTGGTGACGCAGGCGATCAACGGCGATCCCTGCGAGCTCGAGTTCGCCTATGTGCTGCCCTCTGGCGAGAGCTTCGCCTTCACTGTGCACGCCGTCTATCTGCCACGCCCCCGGATCGAGATCTCCGGGCCGCAGGGCGTCCAGGCGACCTTCGACTGGCAGGCGGCGCGGGACGGCGTTGTCGGCCGGATGTGCACCGCAACCCTGATCAACGACATCGAGGTTTACTGACGATGCTAACGCTCGACCTGACGAATGAACCGCGCTGGCACGACCTCGCGACGGGCGTCCGCGTGCAGCTTCGCCCGCTGACCACGGCCCTGATGGTGGCGACGCGGAGCGACACCGCCGTGGAGGAGGTCCCCGAGGCGGCGTCTGACGAGGAACGTGCGGTTGCATTCGCAAAGGCACTGGCTCGCCGGGTGATCCTCGCCTGGGATGGCATCGGTGACGCCGAAGGCAATCCAATCGATCCGAGCCCCGAGGCCATCGATGCGCTCCTGGACGTCTGGCCAATCTTCGAGGCGTTTCAGCTGACTTACGTCTCCAAGGGCCTGCTGCTGGAACAGGAAAAAAACGCCTTAGCGCCCTTGCCGAATGGTCCTACGGCGGGGGCGAAAGCTACTGCCAAGCCTGCGCGCAAGTCTGCGAAGACTGCCCGGCGCGGCTGAACCGACCCACCACCTTTGAAGGCTGGCAGGTCTGGGACTTGATCGGTCGCCTCGGCGGCCAACTTCGCATTCTGCCGGGCACGGTGATCGGCTGGGACATGGCAGCGGCACTGGCGCTCGGTGATGCCCTCGGTATCCCGCCGCTGGCGATGGCAGAACTGCTGCCCGTCATCGAGGCGGTGATGGTCACCAAACTCAACGAACAGATGGATCAAGCCAATGGCTGAGAAGCGCGTTTCCGTCCGCCTGGCCGCGGTTGGCGGGCGACAGGTGCGCGCCGAGCTGGAAGGTGTCGGCGAAGCTGGGGCGCGTGGCTTCGGGCGGCTCAGCCGGGAGATGGAGGCAGCCAACGCCCGGCTCGCCGGGTTCGCGCGGCGGGTGCGCGTGGCGGCTGCTGCTGCGGTGGCCGCTGCTGCGGCTGCCGGCGTTGCCATGGTGCGCTCGGGGCTGCAGACGGTGGATGCGCAAGCCAAGCTCGCGCAATCGCTTGGCACAACCGTGGCCTCGATCCAGACGCTTGAGCGCGCTGGCGAACTGGCGGGCGTATCGATGTCCGGCATCGAACAGGCGACGAAGGACCTGACGCGTCGTCTCAGCCAGGCAGCCGCCGGGAGTGGCCCCGCTGCCGACGCACTGGAGCGGCTGGGACTATCGGCAACCGACCTGATTGCCCTACCGCTGGACCAGCGCGTTGGTGCCATCAACGCCGCCATCGAAGAGTTTGTGCCGGTTGCCGAGCGCGCCGCTGTCGCCGGTCAGCTCTTTGGCGAAGAAGGCTCCATCGCCATGTCGCGCATCGACACCGCAACGCTCCGCCAGGCGACCGAGGATGTCCGCGCCTTCGGTGTCGTCGTGTCCGAGCAGGATGCCGACCAGATCGAACGCACCAATGACGCAATCTCGCGCCTTGGCCTCGTCTGGCGCGGGCTGTCGAACCAGTTGGCCGTCGCTGCAGCCCCCGCACTCGAAGCTGTTGCGAATGCAATGGCGGCCGTGGCCAGTCGAACCGGGCCACTGGGCATCGCTATTCGTGGACTCTTCGACAATATCGGCCGTCTGACCACCTACGCGGCCACGTTTGCGACCCTCCTGGCGGGGCGCTGGGCGGCAGGAATGGCCGCTGCGGCGATTTCCGTACGCGGGCTTGCAACCGCGCTTGTCGTGATGCGTGGCGCATTGATCCGCACCGGGATAGGGGCGCTCATCGTCGGTGCGGGTGAACTGATCTTCCAATTCGGCCAGCTTGTTTCTGGAGCCGGTGGCTTCGGCAACGCTATGGCGCTGCTCGGCAACCTCGTGAGCGAGGTCTGGGAGCGGATCAAAATGGGGGCTGGCAGCTTTGCCGCCTCTGCGATGGCGGCTTTCGCCGACGTTCAAGCAGCTTCGGCGACCGCGATGCAGGGCGCGCTCGAGGGCGTTGTCGGTTTTGCCAATGCCGCCGTGAACAGTTTTGAGGGGGCGTTCGAAGCGATCAAGGCTGTCTGGGGGCTTTTGCCCGCCGCCATTGGCGATCTCGCGTTTCAGGCGGCGAATAGCCTGATCGAGGGCGTCGAGGCGATGCTGAACGGCGTCGTCTCCCGGATCAACGGTTTCATCGATGGCGTGAATTCTGGTCTTGAAGCGCTTGGCGTGGAGCGGCGGATTGGCCTGATCGCCGATCTCGATCTGGGGCAGCTCGAGAACCGCTTTGCGGGCGCCGCGACCCAGGCGGCCAATGCAGCGCAAGATGCTTTTGCCGGTGCGTTCGTGGACAACCCGCTGGCCGTACCGGATCTGGGTCTTGCCGGCACAGCTACCGATGCTGCCGCTTCAGCCGAGGCCTGGAGGCAGACCGCCGCAACGCTCGCAGATGGGGCCCTGCAACCGCTGGAAGCGATGGAGGCTTTGCGCACGGCGATGCGTGCTGCCGGGACCGAGGCAGAGACCGCCCTCGACGGAGCCACGGTAGCTGCGGATCGCTTCGACGCTGCTTTGGCCGCAGATGAAACTGATGGTCCAGCAGCCGCGCTTGATGAAACAGCGGATGCGGCCGGTCGTGCCGGTGGGGCGCTCCAGAGCGCCGCCGATGTTGCGCGTCAGTCCTGGGATGCGGCGCGGGCTACCGTGGAACGCACGCAGGAAATCGCGCGAGGGCTTGCCGACGATATCACCGGGCCGATCAAGGAGGCTCTGAGGTCGGGCGAACTGAGCTGGCAAACCTTCGCGAGCGCAATTTCCGGGATCGCGCAGAACCTGGCCAACCGTCTGATTGATAACGCCTTCAAACCGATCCAGGACGCGCTGTTTCGTGCCTTTTCGGGCGCGGGTACCGGCGGGGGTGGCGGTCTCTTTGGCTGGCTGACCAGCGCCCTCGGCGGTTTATTCGGGATTGGCGGCACCTTCGCACGCGGCGGTGCCTTTGGGCCGGCGGGCGAGATCACAGCCTTTGCCAGCGGTGGTGTGGTCTCACGCCCGACGGTGTTTCCCTTTGCCCGCGGCGTCGGGCTGATGGGCGAAGCGGGCCCGGAGGCCATCCTGCCGCTCCGGCGTGGTCGGGGCGGTCGGCTTGGCGTCGAGGCGAGCGGTGAGGGTCAGGGCGCTCAGTCCGCGACCCGCATCGTCAACGTGCTCGATCCTTCCATAGTTGGCGACTATCTGGCCACGCCTGCGGGCGAACGGCTGATCGTCAACGTGATCCGGCGCAACCGGGGAGGCCTTGATGCCTGACCTCTGGCCTTTCCCTGTGCGCCAGCCGGTCTCTGAAGTGCTGGAATGGAACACCGATACGCTGATCACCGAGGCGGCCGAGCAGAGGATCGCGCTGCGGACGGACCCGCGGTCGATCCTGACCTATACGCATTTACTCGATGGGACAGGCCTCGCGCGTGCCGCTGAACTTGCCCGGCCTGGGGTGCTTGACGAGTGGACCCTGCCGCTCTGGCATTTGGCGCGTCCGGCGACGGCACCAATCGATGCCGCCGACCTGGCTGTATTCGTAGATACCAGCGAGGGAACCTTTGAGGCACCGGGACAGGCCGTCATCGATGCTGATGGCGGGGACGCAGTCCTCGTCGAGGTCAGCGCGGTCCTGCCGGACCGGCTGGAGCTGGCCGCGCCTGCAGGTGTGACGCTTGTGCATCCGATTGTGGCCCCGGTTGGCATCGGGGTCCTGACGCGACCCATCGAGATCGACCGGCAGCGCCAGGGACTGGGAACCGTTACGGCGCGTTTCACGCTGCGGGACACATTGGCGATACCGGCAAGTAGCTATCCAAGCCACCTTGGGCTCGACGTGCTGACCGAACCGGCCGTGCTCCGCCAGCCATTGGCCGAAAGCGTCGCACAATCCGTCGAGTACATCGACAACGGCTTCGGTCCCATCGTGATCGAACCGGTGCTGACTCATGTCCAGCGTCGGTCGACGATCACCCTTGTTGACCGAGGCACGGCCCGCTGGTCACGCCGCCGTTGGCTGCATGCCTTGCGCGGCCGCCAACATGCCTTCTGGCTTCCGACCTGGGGCCGGGAACTGGTCCTGCAGACATCGGTCACGTCCTCGGCCACCTCCGTGATCGTCACGGCCACCGCCGATCCCGGTGTTTGGATCGGACGGCATGTGATGTTCGAGGTCGCCTCTGGTCCGGTGTTTCGCGAGATCACCGACGCCGTCTACGACGCACTCGGGATCCGGCTGACCATCGCAGCCCCGGGGAAGAGCATTCCCGTGACAACGCCGGTTCATCTGCTGACAAAAGTGCGGCTCGATACCGACCGGATCGAACTGGAGCACTTCGACAATCGCTCCGAGTTCGCGGCTAGTCTGATCGAGATACCAGGATGACCTATGATCTTGCCGAAACCTCGACCGCCGAAGGGCGTCCATATTTCCTGTATCTCTTTGCGGAAGGCGATCAGATCTGGCGGTTCACAAGCCGAGCTACGGCCTGGACCTCGCCCGCAGGGGCGATCGCTAATGAGACTGAGGATCTGATCTGGGACCCTTCGCCCGTCAGCCATGGGTCCGTCGTTCAGAGCAGCGATCCACGACGGGTCGATCTCAGCGTCTCCTTTCCGCTCTCCGATCCCTTCGCCCGCCGTTATCTCGGACCCCGCGGCCGTTCGGTCACGACGCTGACCATCTTTCGCGGCCACGAACAGGTGCCAGCCGAGGTGGTTGCGCATTGGAAGGGGCGTGTGGTCTCGGCCAGGGTTGAGGGACGGCGCATCACTCTACGCTGTGAATCCTTCTTCACGTCCATGCGCCGCGAGGGCGTCCGCGGCAAATACCAGCGCCTTTGCCGTCATGCGCTCTATTCTCGGGGCTGCCGCCTCGACATCGAAACGTCTTTCGTCGGGGGCACGGCGAGCGCGCATCAGGGCCTGACGATTACCGTCCCCGAATCCGCATTGCTGCCAAACGGCTGGTTCCGGGGTGGTGTCCTGCGCCACGTGGGCGTCTTGGGATTCATAACCGGGCATGTCGGGGATGCACTGACACTCTCCGGCCGTATGCCCGATCTGGAGGTGGCCATCGACGATCCCGAAGCCCTGGCGCTCGTAGAGATCGCGCCCGGCTGTGATCTGCGGCGTGACACCTGCAAGGCCAAGTTCGGCAATCTTCTGAACTTTGGTGGCTTTCCCGACATTCCGGGCCGCAATCCCTTCGGCGGCACCAGCATCGTTTAATCAAGATCTGAGAATCCACCATGGTCTGGAACTTCGTCGTCCAGATCGTCGCCAGCCTCGTGCTGACGGCGATCTCCTATGCGCTGTCGCCCAAGCCGAAACTCGAGGCTCCAAAGGCGGCAGGGCTCGATGATTTCGACCTTCCGACGGCCGAGGAAGGCCGTCCGATCCCTGTCGTGTTCGGTACCATGCTGCTGCGCGGCCCGAATGTTGTCTGGGCAGGAGATCTGAAGGTCGATCCCATCCGCAAGAAGGGCGGCAAGAAATGAGCGATGATCTTATCGTCACGGTGCAGGACCTGCGCGCGTCCCGACTTTGCTTCCAGGGGGCGCGGCCGTGGTTCCGCCGCCATGGCCTCGACTGGCAGGCTTTCCTGGCAGACGGACTTCCAGCCGACGTGCTTGCCGCGACCGGTGATGCCCTGGCATTCCGCGTGATCGCGGAGGCTGAGAAACGCGCCGCGCAGGCCGCGAACGAGACCTGAGCCATGGGTGGTCGTTCAAAGTCGCAAACCGTCGGGTACCGATATTCGCTTGGGGCGCATCTCGCCCTCTGTCACGGGCCGGTCGATGCCATCCGTGAGATCCGGGTCGATGACCGGACGGCCTGGTCGATCGGCACGGGACAGAGCAGTTCTGCCGGGACCGGCGTTGGCGCATTGGCGAGCTACGGCGCGGTAACGGGTATGTCCGCAACCGCCGCTGCAGAAGGCGACAGCGTTGCACAGATCCAGTTCCCGGGCACGCTCGGCGGTATCCGGCTCGGCCAGAGTTATGACCTGCAGCTTCTGACGGACAACACGACCCGAACCGTGACCGTTCAGGCCGTGAGCTATGATGCGGTCACTGGCATAACTGGCGTGCCCCCATCGGGTGGTCCGGTTTGATTGTTAGTGCATCGTGGGCCTCTGGTCCATCGGAACGATGCTTTCT